>NZ_FNSM01000001.1:4632500-4932500 GCF_900105415.1 Streptomyces sp. TLI_105
AGCCGGCGAACCGAGGTGGTAGTAGGTAAGCGATGGGGTGACGCAGGAAGGTAGTCCAGCCCGGGCGGTGGTAGTCCCGGGGTAAGGGTGTAGGCCGTGTGATAGGCAAATCCGTCACACACCAAGGCTGAGACCTGATGCCGAGCCGATTGTGGTGAAGTGGATGATCCTATGCTGTCGAGAAAAGCCTCTAGCGAGTTTCATGGCGGCCCGTACCCTAAACCGACTCAGGTGGTCAGGTAGAGAATACCGAGGCGTTCGGGTGAACTATGGTTAAGGAACTCGGCAAAATGCCCCCGTAACTTCGGGAGAAGGGGGGCCACGCCCGGTGATCGGACTTGCTCCGTGAGCTGGGGGTGGCCGCAGAGACCAGCGAGAAGCGACTGTTTACTAAAAACACAGGTCCGTGCGAAGCCGTAAGGCGATGTATACGGACTGACGCCTGCCCGGTGCTGGAACGTTAAGGGGACCGGTTAGTCACATTTCGGTGTGGCGAAGCTGAGAACTTAAGCGCCAGTAAACGGCGGTGGTAACTATAACCATCCTAAGGTAGCGAAATTCCTTGTCGGGTAAGTTCCGACCTGCACGAATGGCGTAACGACTTCTCGACTGTCTCAACCATAGGCCCGGTGAAATTGCACTACGAGTAAAGATGCTCGTTTCGCGCAGCAGGACGGAAAGACCCCGGGACCTTTACTACAGTTTGATATTGGTGTTCGGTTCGGCTTGTGTAGGATAGGTGGGAGACTTTGAAGCCGTGACGCCAGTCATGGTGGAGTCGCCGTTGAAATACCACTCTGGTCGTGCTGGATGTCTAACCTCGGTCCGTGATCCGGATCAGGGACAGTGTCTGATGGGTAGTTTAACTGGGGCGGTTGCCTCCCAAAGGGTAACGGAGGCGCCCAAAGGTTCCCTCAGCCTGGTTGGCAATCAGGTGTTGAGTGTAAGTGCACAAGGGAGCTTGACTGTGAGACCGACGGGTCGAGCAGGGACGAAAGTCGGGACTAGTGATCCGGCGGTGGCTTGTGGAAGCGCCGTCGCTCAACGGATAAAAGGTACCCCGGGGATAACAGGCTGATCTTCCCCAAGAGTCCATATCGACGGGATGGTTTGGCACCTCGATGTCGGCTCGTCGCATCCTGGGGCTGGAGTCGGTCCCAAGGGTTGGGCTGTTCGCCCATTAAAGCGGTACGCGAGCTGGGTTTAGAACGTCGTGAGACAGTTCGGTCCCTATCCGCTGTGCGCGTAGGAATATTGAGAAGGGCTGTCCCTAGTACGAGAGGACCGGGACGGACGAACCTCTGGTGTGCCAGTTGTCCTGCCAAGGGCATGGCTGGTTGGCTACGTTCGGGAGGGATAACCGCTGAAAGCATCTAAGCGGGAAGCCTGCTTCGAGATGAGTATTCCCACCTCCTTGAGAGGGTAAGGCTCCCAGTAGACGACTGGGTTGATAGGCCGGATGTGGAAGCCCCGTAAGGGGTGGAGCTGACCGGTACTAATAGGCCGAGGGCTTGTCCTCAGTTGCTCGCGTCCACTGTGTTAGTTCTGAAGCAACGAACACGCCCCCTGCGGGGTGCGGCGGTTCGTATATCTTCATAGAGTTTCGGTGGTCATAGCGTTAGGGAAACGCCCGGTTACATTCCGAACCCGGAAGCTAAGCCTTTCAGCGCCGATGGTACTGCAGGGGGGACCCTGTGGGAGAGTAGGACACCGCCGAACAATTTTTAGCCTCAACCCCCGGACTCCGTCCGGGGGTTGAGGCATTTTTGCGTTCTAGGCTGTGGCCATGAGATACGACTTGGTCATCTTCGACAATGACGGCGTGCTGGTGGACAGCGAGCCGATCTCCAACACCCTGCTGGCCGGCTATCTGACGGAGCTGGGGCACCCCACGACGTACGAGGAGTCCGTCCGGGACTACATGGGCTCCGCCATGCACCGCATCCATGAGCTCGTCGAGGAGCGGAGTGGGGAGAAGCTGCCCGAGGACTTCGACGCGACGTTCCACGCGCGGGTCTTCGCCGCCTTCCAGGCGGAGTTGGAGGCCGTGGTCGGGGCCGGGGACGTGCTCAAGGGGCTCACGGCGGCCGGGGTTCCGTACTGTGTGGCCTCCTCCGGGAGCCATGAGCGGATCCGGGTCGGTCACCGGAAGACCGGGCTCGACGCCTGGTTCCGGGACGAGATCGTGTTCAGTGCCGAGGACGTCGGTCGGGGGAAGCCCTGGCCCGACCTGTTCCTGCACGCCGCCGAGCGGATGGGGGTCGCTCCCGAGCGGTGTGTGGTGATCGAGGACAGCCGGCTCGGCGTGCAGGCGGCCCTGGCCGCCGGGATGGACGTGTACGGGTTCACCGCGATGACGGCGGAGGAGAAGCTCGCCGGGGCCAAGGGCTTCTTCAGGAGGATGGGCGAGCTTCCCGCGATTTTGGGGACGTGATCCATCTACCCAGCGGTAGGTTCCGGCCGTACGCTGTGCCGCCATGACAGATGCGCGGTTGCGGCGTGGGCGGGGATCCCTGGCGGTCAGCTTCTTCGTGCAGGGGGTCACCTTCGCCCTGCTCGTGACCCGAATACCGGCGATCCAGGACCAGTACGGGATCTCGGACGGGCTGTTGCCGGCCTTCCTCGCCGCCGTGCCGATCCTGGCCGGGATGGCGAGCGTGGCGACCGAGAAGGTCGTCGCCCGGGTGGGTCCCGCGGTCGTCCTCCGGTGGGCGCAGCCCTTCGTGCTGCTGGCCCTCCTCGCCGTGGGGCTGGGCTCCGAGCTCTGGCACGCGGCGATCGCGCTGGGGCTCTTCGGGATCGCGGTCGGTGCGCTCGACGCGTCCATGAACATGCTGGGGGTGAGCCTCCAGAGGGCGTACGGCCGGAGCATCATGCTCGGCTTCCACGCCTCGTACAGCCTCGGTGGGATCGCGGGGGCCTCGCTGGCCTGGGTGGGGGCGCACTGGCACCTGTCGTTGTTCGTGTCCTACCTGCCGGTGGTGGCCGTGCTGCTGCCCGTCGCGCTCGTCGGCAGCCGGTGGTACGTGGCCGGCGAGGGGGCCGTGCCGGTCGAGGCGGGGGAGGACAAGGGGAGCGGGGTCGTCTTCAAGGTGCTGCTGCCGCTCTGTCTCGTGATGACCTTCGCGTACATCGGGGACTCGACCGTCTCCAACTGGAGTGCCAAGTACCTCCAGGACGTGCTCGGCAGCTCCGAGGAGCTGGCGACCGTGCCGTACAACGCGTACATGGTGACGACGCTGCTCGGGCGGGCCGTCGGGGACTTCGGGGTGCGGCGGTTCGGGGCCGTCGTGGTGGTCCGGGCGGGTGCGGTGCTCGCGGGTCTCGGGTTCGCGCTGGTCGCGGTGGCTCCGGGTGCCTGGGTGGGGATCGCCGCGTTCACGGTGCTCGGGCTCGGGCTGAGCGTGATCGTGCCGCAGACCTTCGCCGCGGCGGGGCGGTTGTTCCCGGGAGCCAGTGACGCGGCGGTCGCGCGGCTCAACGTCTTCAACTACGTCGGGTTCCTCGTCGGGTCCCCGCTGGTGGGGGCGCTCGGGGACGCCTGGAGCTATCGGGGGGCCATGGTGGTGCCGATGGTGCTGGTCCTGGTGACGGTGGGGTACGCCACGTCGTTCGGTTCGCGAGAGGCCCGATACGGTGGCGGGCATGAGCGGCCGCGCACTGTTGATGTGGGATGAAGCTGTCACGCAGTACGACTTCGGATCCGAGCATCCGATGGATCCGGTACGGCTCGCGCTGACCATGTCGCTGGTGCGGGCCTACGGGCTCGACCGGGCGGTGGACGTGGTGGCGGCGAAGCCGGCCGGGAACTCGACGCTGCGGCTCGTGCACCGCGAGGACTATGTGGCGGCGGTGCGGGCGGCGTCGGCGGACCCGCGGCGGGCCGACCAGGCGTACGGGCTCGGCACGGTCGACGATCCGGCGTTCGCCGGGATGCACGAGGTGTCGGCGCTGATCGCCGGGCAGTCGGTGGGGGCGGCGGAGGCGATCTGGCGCGGGGAGGCCGCGCACGCGGTGAACTTCGCGGGCGGTCTGCACCACGCCATGCCGGGGTCCGCTTCGGGTTTCTGCATCTACAACGACGCGTCCCTGGCCATCGCCCGGCTCCTCGAACTGGGCGCCGAGCGGGTCGCGTACGTGGACGTGGACGTGCACCACGGGGACGGGGTGCAGGCGGCGTTCTGGGACGATCCGCGGGTCCTGACGGTCTCGCTGCACGAGCATCCGCGGACGCTGTTCCCGCAGACGGGCTGGCCGGAGGAGACGGGCGGGGCGGGGGCCGGCGAGGGCGGGGCCGTGAACGTGGCGCTGCCGGCCGGGACCGGGGACGCGGGGTGGCTGCGGGCCTTCCACGCGGTCGTGCCGGAGCTGCTGGCGGACTTCCGGCCGCAGGTGCTCGTGACGCAGCACGGGGCGGACACGCACTTCGAGGATCCGCTGGCGCACCTGGCGGTGTCGCTGGACGCGCAGCGGGCGGTGCAGGAGGCCTGTCACGAGCTCGCGCACGCGCACGCCGAGGGGCGCTGGCTGGCCCTGGGCGGCGGCGGGTACGCGGTGGTGGACGTCGTACCGCGGTCGTGGACGCATCTGGTGGGGATCGCGGCGCACGCTCCGGTGGATCCGGAGGCGGTGATCCCGGCGTCCTGGCGGGACGAGGCGTACGCGCGGACCCGGCAGCCGGGGCCGCTGCGGATGACGGACGGGCGGTGGCCGGTGGGCTTCCGGGACTGGGCCGAGGGGTACGACCCGGCGGACCGGCTCGACCAGGCGGTGCTGGCGACGCGGAGGGCGGCGTTCCCGCTGCGGGGGCTGCTCGCCTAGGCGATCTAGAACGTTCTCCTGGGTGTTACGCCGACGGTGGGGTGTCCGGCAGGTTTGGATCCCCGGGCGGTGGTGTTCCGGCAGCATCGGACGGGTGTGGAGTACCGGGGCGCTGCGGGCGCATCTGTTGGCGTCGGGGTTGGCCGGCACGGTGGCGACCTCGCGGGAGGAGAACCTGCGGAGCTATCGGCTCTTCGCCGCGCGTGATCCGCGGGTGCTGCTCGGGCTCGACCCCGACTGGGGGTGGGACGAGGCCGGTCTGCTGCGGCTGATGGCCGACAAGTGCGGGGTGTCGGGGGATCCGCGGCACCGGGCGGGGCCGGACGTCATCGATCCGGAGCGCACGGTGCGGGGGCTCGACGCCTTCGCCGCGCGCTTGGGCGCGGCGGCCGCGCGGCGGGTTCCGGTGCTCCTCGGGACGGGTCATCCGCACCGTCTGCTCGGTTTCTACGTCGCTCTCGCAGACGCTTTGTCGGCGGCGGGATGTCTTGTCCTCACACCGGCGCAGGGGAGATGTGTCGACATAACGACCCGGTTCGGCGTACGCACGTACCTCCTCGACTACGTACGCGGGGTCGCGCTGGTACGGGAACCCGGGCCGCCCGTGGACGGGCGCGTGCCGGGGGCGCATTCCCACTCGCCGCTGCCGGTTAGGGCCGCTCTGGAGAGTGCGGCCGAGGGTGGCGGGCCGCTGCCGGAGCTCGTGGTGGGGGACCACGGATGGGTCTGCGGGGCAGGTCAGCTGGGTATCGAGGCCATCGGTCTCGCCGATACGGATGATCCGGCGCTGTTCGTCGGAGAGGCCGAGGGGCAGGTGTCGGTGGCCGTTCCGCTTGATGACGGCGTGCGCTCCGCCTCGTACCTCCCGCTGACGCGCTATGTACTCAATCGAGCGTGTCTGTCACGGTAAACGGTCGATGGCAGCTCCTCTTCCCCACTCGTACCACCCGCCCCTAGTCTGGAGAGTGAGCGCTCGGCGACGAAGAGTCACCGGAGGGGAAGCCGGTGGGCGTCGCGGCGGAAGGTACAGGTGGGTCATGGCTGCTGGCGATCGACCTCTCAACGAGGTCAAGTTTCTGACCGTGGCGGAAGTCGCCTCGGTGATGCGCGTGTCGAAGATGACCGTGTACCGCTTGGTACACAGCGGTCATCTGCCGGCGATCCGGGTGGGCAGGTCCTTCCGGGTGCCGGAACAGGCCGTTCACGAGTACCTGCGGGAGTCCTTCGTGGGGGTGGGGACCGCGTAACGAGCGCGCGGCCGTAACGCCGGGAAAGCTCCGTATGGCCCTCGGATTACAAGCGTGGTCCTCGGGACGGTAGGCTAGGCCGACGTAGGTCGTGTGGGCCCAGACGCCCCGCACCGATCCCCGCCGGGAGGCGGGGATGTTCCGAGAAGTGAGCGAGGGTAGTCGTGGGCTCTGTTATCAAGAAGCGGCGCAAGCGGATGGCGAAGAAGAAGCACCGCAAGCTGCTTAAGCGCACGCGCGTTCAGCGTCGCAACAAGAAGTAAGGCGACAGCTGCTTCGCAGCGTCAGTGCGTCGGGCGTGGCCCTTCACCGTTCGCGGTGGAGGGCCACGCCTGTGCGTGGGGGCATGCCTCTGCGGAGGGCCATGTCTCTGTGGGGGACCACGCCTCTGCTGGAGGCCCACGTCTCTGTGTAGGCCACGCTTTTATCCCGCGGAAATGTCGAGGCGCTACGGTGTCGACCAACGGAAGCGACCGACGGAAGACGGACGGAAGGCGCTGATCTTGGGCAAGGTCGTGCTCGTCACCGGTGCCGCCCGGCATCTGGGCGGCCGCTTCGTGCGGCGGATCCAGCGGGACCCGGAAGTGGAGCGGGTGATCGCCGTGGACGCGGTCGACCCCGCGCACCAGCTCGGCGCCGCCGAGTTCGTACGGGCGGACATCCGCCGGCCCGAGATCGCCAAGGTCCTCGCCGAGCACGACGTCGACACGGTGGTCCACCTCGACGTCACCGGCACGGCGCTCGGCGGCGGCGGTCGGACGTCGGTCAAGGAGACCAACGTCATCGGCACCATGCAGCTCCTCGGTGCCTGCCAGAAGTCGCCCCGGATCCGGCGGCTGGTGATCAAGTCCAGTACGAGCGTCTACGGCTCCGCGCCCCGGGACCCGGCCGTCTTCACCGAGACGACGCCCGCCAAGTCCCTGCCGAGCGGCGGCTTCGCGAAGGACGCCGTCGAGGTCGAGGGGTACGTCCGGGGCTTCGCCCGGCGCCGGCCGGACGTGGCGGTGTGCGTGCTGCGGTTCGCGAACATCCTCGGGCCCCGGATCGACTCCCCGCTCGCCGAGTACCTGGCGCTGCCGGTGCTGCCCACCGTCCTGGGCTACGACCCGCGGCTGCAGTTCGTCCACGAGGACGACGTGATCGACGTCCTGCGCCTGGGGGCGCACGAGCCCCGCAGGGCGACCCAGAACAGCGGCACGTTCAACGTCGCGGGGGACGGGGTGCTGCTGCTCTCCCAGTGCGCGCGGCGGCTCGGGCGGCCGACGGTGCCGGTGCTGCTGCCCGCGGTCACCTGGGTGGGCACCGCGCTGCGCACGGTCGGGATCACCGACTTCGCGCCCGAGCAGATCCGGCTGCTCACGCACGGCCGGGTCGTCTCGACGGCCCAGACGCGCGAGGTCCTCGGCTTCTCGCCGCGCTATTCGACGGCGGAGGCGCTCGACGACTTCGCGCGGAGCCGGGGACCGGGGCTGCTGCCGCCCGAGCTGCTCGCCGGGGCGGTCGACCGGCTCGCCGCGCGGCTGGCTCCGCCGGCCGCTCACCCCACCGAATCCTCCCCCCTTCACCACGGCGCCTGAGGAGACCCGACTGCGATGGCGGACGCCAAGGTCATTCCGTTCGACGACGACCGCTCACGGGCCCGGCGGCGGCCCGCCAGGGCCGAGGGCGAGGCGGCGGCCGTACGGGCCCTTCCCGGGCCGCAGCAGGCCTCGGGGGAGCCCGGGGAGCCGGGAAGGCCCGAGCGGGTCTCCGGAGCCTCTGAGGCGTCCAGGGTCCCCGGGGCGTCCGATGTCCCCGGGTCGCCCGGTGCGTCCGGTGCGTCCGGTCCGGAGGCTGCGGTGGGGCCGGAGCCGGGGCAGGTCGCGGCCGGCGGGAGCGGCTGGGAGCGGCGGCTCGCGAGCGGGCTCGCGTTCCTGCGGCGGCGGGTCACCGGCGAGTACGAGGTCGACGAGTTCGGCTACGACGAGGAGCTCACCGACCAGGTCCTGATGGCGCTGCTGCGCCCGCTGTACGAGAAGTACTTCCGGGTGGAGGTGAAGGGCGTCGAGAACATCCCGGCCAAGGGCGGGGCGCTGATCGTCGCCAACCACTCCGGGACGTTGCCGCTGGACGGGCTGATGATGCAGGTCGCCGTCCACGATCACCATCCGGCCGGACGGCACCTGCGGCTGCTCGCGGCGGACCTGGTCTTCGTCCTGCCCGTCGTCAACGAGCTGGCCCGCAAGGCGGGGCACACGCTGGCCTGTGCGGAGGACGCGGAGCGGCTGCTGCGCGCCGGCGAGATCGTCGGGGTGATGCCGGAGGGCTTCAAGGGGATCGGGAAGCCCTTCGGGGAGCGGTACAAGCTCCAGCGGTTCGGACGGGGCGGCTTCGTCTCGACGGCGCTGCGGGCCGGGGTGCCGATCGTGCCCTGCTCGATCGTGGGGGCGGAGGAGATATACCCGATGCTCGGGAACGCCAAGACCCTGGCGCGGGTGCTCGGTTTCCCGTACTTCCCGCTCACCCCGACCTTCCCCTGGCTGGGGCCGCTCGGGGCGCTGCCGCTGCCGACGAAGTGGACGATCCAGTTCGGCGAGCCGATCGAGACGGACTCGTACGCGCCGGAGGCGGCGGAGGACCCGATGCTGATGTTCAACCTGACGGATCAGGTGCGGGAGCAGATCCAGCACACGCTCTACAAGCTGCTGGTGCAGCGGCGGTCGGTGTTCTTCTGAGTTCGTCCGAGTTCTTCTGACCGGTGGTTCCCCGCAGGCAGGAAGAAGGGGCGCCCCCGTTCGTGGGGGCACCCCTTCTCCCTGCTAGCGAGCGTCCTCGCTGTCGATGCCGAGGCCCGGAAGGAGGCCCGGCAGGAGTGGCGGAAGCGTCACGTCCGGCACGTCCGGGGCCACCTGGTCATCCGTGGGGGCCGTCGGTGTGCCCGTCGGAGAGGGCTTGAGCAGTCCGCCGGCGCTGCCGCCGAGGAGGCCGTCGTCCTCGGTCGAGCCGGTGCCGCTGCTCGTGCTCGGGGTGGCTCCCGCGCTGGACCCGGACGGGTGGGGCGAGGCGGAGTGGCTGCCCGAGGGGGACGTCTCCTGGCCGGCCGACGGCCGGTGGCTGCCCGTGCCCTGGGTGTCCCTCGGGGCGGCGGGGCTGCTGCGCGGTCCCTCGGAGCCGATCGCGCCCTTCTCGGGGGTGCGGGGCAGCACCGACTGGAGCGGCTCGACGTCTTCGTCTATGGCGTCGAAGACGTCCGTCACCTCGCTGCCGACGTCCGCCAGCTGGACGGGGAGCCGGTCGCGGAGGCCGTTCCAGGTGTTCCGGTGGGCCTGGGCGAAGGAGTTGAGCCGGGCCATCGGGCCGATCTCGCCGTCCCTCTCGTAGGCCTCGCGGAGCAGTCGACGGCCCTCGGAGGCGTCGTGCTTCACGCCGCCCAGGACGCGGCGGATCTCGGCGAGGGACTCGTGGTCGAGCTCTCCGACGCGGCCGCGCTCCATGAGTCGGCGGGCCTCGCTGAGGCGGGTGGAGGCCTGGTCGAGGTAGATGCCGCCGCGGTCCGCGTCGTCGTCCGCCATGCCCAGCTTGATGTCCTCCATGCCCCGCTTGAGTCCGTAGAGCGAGTCACCGGGGAGGGCGTCGGAGCTGGCGGCGGCCACTCCGCCGAAGGCACCGGCCGCCACACCGACCGTGAGACCGCCGGCGGCGAGGCCCTTGGTCCAGCGGGACCGGGGGCGCAGTTTCCTCAGGGGGGACGCCCGGTGGGATCCCTTGCCGGTGGATGTCCGCTGCTCGGGCACCGTAGGGCCCGCGGCGGCGCTCCCCTCCAGGAGCATCGCTTCCATGGCGGCCACGAGCTGGGCTCGCTGCACCACCTTGACCTCGGGGTCGAGCTGTGGCTTGGGCAGCTCGCCGAGGCCGTTCGCCAAGGCCAACAGCCGCCCCTGTTCGGCGGGTTCGGCCGGCTCCGCCGGGGCCTCGGGCTGTTCGGCCGCCGCGTCCTCGGACGCCCGGTCCTCCAGGGCCTGGGCGAAGGCGTTCGCCCGCCGGTGCGCCGATACGTTCGCGATCACTGGCGGCACCTCCTCTCGTCATGACGGTCGACTCCCCGGGGTGTCCGGAAGGTTGCACACCTTGAGCACATCCACACGAAAGAGTGAGTGGCTGTAGACATGGCGTGACCACAGGGAGTCTGCATCCCGCACAACGAGCGGCGCGGCACTTGGGTTACGCGCGAAAGATGATCGGACCAGTGCGTCATCGGGGCGTCACCGACTGTGAGTTGGGCGGGGGTCGTGGGGATGTGGGGGGAGGTGCGGGCGTGGGGGCGCGGACCGGGGCAGGGGGGTGCGTGTGGGGGGCGCGGAGCGGTCAGCGGGCGTCGTCCGGGAGGAGGCGGGCCAGGGTGCGGACGGCCCGGTACTGGAGGGTCTTGATCGCGCCCTCGTTCTTGCCCATGACCCGGGCGGTCTCGGCGACCGAGAGGCCCTGCAGGAAGCGGAGCGTCACGCACTCCTGCTGCTGGGGGTTGAGACGGCGGACCGCGTCGAGCAGGGCGGCGTTCGACAGGGACTCCAGGACGGAGTCCTCGGGGCTGCGCTCGACCTCGTTGGCGTCGAGCATCTCGCCGGTGGTGACTTCCAGGCGGAAGCGGCTGGACTTGAAGTGGTCGGCGACCAGGTTCCGGGCGATGGTGACGAGCCAGGCGCCGAAGTCGCGGCCCTGCCAGGTGAAGGTGGAGATCCGGCGCAGGGCGCGCAGGAAGGTCTCGCTGGTGAGGTCCTCCGCCGTCGCCTTCCCGCCGACGCGGTAGTAGATGTAGCGGTAGACGGTGTCGCTGTACTGGTCGTACAGGCGGCCGAAGGCCTCGGCCTCGCCGGCCTGGGCGCGCTCGACCAGGTCCATCATGCGGGCGCTGTCGCTGTCCGCGGTGGGGCGGCGGGCGGGGGTCGAGGTTCCGGAGCGGGTGCCCCGTCTGCCCACGGCGGCGCCGCCGTCGGCCAGGGCATAGCAAGGTCCGGCGGGTGCCGGTGCGGCGAAGGCGAAGGCGGGGACAGGGCCGGCGTACGCGGTGGGGACGAAGCCGCGCAAGTGGTCGAGGACCGTTGCGCGCAGCGTAGCCAGGCCCGAGGTGTCAACCCCGACGTGTGGGTACACGGGACTCCCAGAGGCAGAGCTTCCATCACGTGCAGTGCGGGACCGTTCACCCGTCGTGGCGACGTGAGGGGTCCTTTGTGCGTCTGAGGAGAATAACGCTTCGTACAGGCAGCGCTACACCCAGTTGCTAAAATCACCGGTTACGACGTATCTGTTACTGCTTGTAGTCGCATCAAGTCGCGGTTCGTGACCGTTTGTTGATCGGTTTGCTTCCGAGTGTGACTGCGCGGGCGATGCGTTGTGCTCAAGTCCGGGACGCGTGAGTGAACGGGGCCGCTGCGGGGTAAGGGGGCGGGAATGCCCGGGAGTCGACCTGTGCGGTGCTGTTCGACCACGGACGGGTGAGCGCCCCTGGTCCGGGGTTGTCGCAGATGATCGCAGCCGAAACGTATCGGCAGAACGGCCGGGCGCGCCGGGAACGTGACCCCGCGGGAGCGGTCAGTGGCGGCGGCGGTGCAGGGCGACCGCGGCGGCGGTGCCGCCGGCCAGCGCGCCCAGGCCCGCGGCGGCGGGGATGCCGACCTTCGCGGCCTTCCGGCCGGTCCGGTAGTCGCGCAGCCGCCACTCCCGGTCCTTCGCGTGCTTGCGGAGCTTGGTGTCCGGGTTGATCGCGTACGGGTGCCCCACCAGCGACAGCATCGGGATGTCGTTGTGCGAGTCGCTGTACGCGGCGCAACGGCTCAGATCGAGGCCCTCGGCGGCGGCGAGAGCCCGTACCGCCTCGGCCTTGGCCGGTCCGTGCAGGGGCTCGCCGACCAGCTTGCCCGTGTAGACGCCGTCGATCGACTCGGCGACCGTGCCCAGCGCGCCGGTCAGGCCGAGCCGGCGGGCGATGATCGTGGCCGTCTCGACCGGGGCGGCCGTCACCAGCCAGACCTTCTGGCCCGCGTCCAGGTGCGCCTGGGCGAGGGAGCGGGTGCCGGGCCAGATGCGGTCGGCCATGTACTCGTCGTAGATCTCCTCGCCGATCGACATCAGCTCGGAGACGCGGTGGCCCTTGACGATGGACAGGGCACTGTCGCGGGCGTCCTGCATGTGCTCGGGGTCCTCGACGCCGGCGAGCCGGAACCAGGCCTGCTGCCAGGCGAAGCGCGCGAGTTCGCGGCGCTGGAAGAACTTCCGCTTGTACAGGCCGCGGCCGAAGTGGAAGATCGCGGCGCCCTGCATCACGGTGTTGTCGAGGTCGAAGAAGGCCGCGGCGCGGACGTCGCCGACGACCGGGAACTCGGGCTCGGCGGCCTCGGCTTCGGCGGCGGCGGCCTCCTCGCGCTCCTGTTCCAGCTGGAGCGAGGACTTGCGCGCCGCCTCGGCGGCGGCCTCGCCTGCCAGGACGCTGCGCGCGGTGGCGGAGCGCCTACGGGGGGTGAGCCATCCCAGAGCGGCCATGTCGTTGAGCATAGCCAGTCTGTTCGGTACTTCCCGACTTGTGAGGATGCCGGGGTGTGAACAGTCGGCGCCGACCGTGTTACCCGGGGCTTGCGGGCCCCGCAGAATGGGCGTCATGTTCGGACGTGGGAAGAAGAAGGACGCCGGATCGGGGAAGGACGCCGCCTCGCGCGTGGTGACCCTGATCGGCAAGCCGGGATGTCATCTCTGTGACGACGCCCGCGCGGTGATCGAGGCCGTCTGCGCGGAGACCGGAGCATCCTGGGAGGAGAAGGACATCACCCGGGACGAGGAGCTCCACCGGGCGTACTGGGAGCAGATCCCCGTCGTCCTGATCGACGGCGAGCAGCACACCTTCTGGCGCGTGGACGCCGGCCGGCTTCGGCGCGAACTGGGTGCGTGACCGGCGGACGGTTACCATCGTGGACGTTTTGTTGGGTTCCGGGGGCGGCATCGTGAGGAGAGTGTGCGGCTTTGCCCCCTTCGGGATCTCAACGCTCCGACGCGCTCCGCGGTTCCACGACGATACGAACCGGCCGCGTGACCCCGGTCACTTTGGGCGGACAAAACGGACACCATCTTTGTGCACGCGTTCACAAAGACATAGCCTGCATTCGACGGGGCGGTCTTGGGACATATGGCCGCCTGCAGCCCCGCTCATCCCGCAGGAGCACCGTGGCAACTGGCCGAACTCACCGACCGGCGACCCGTAGCCGAGGAATTCCCGAGGCCACCGTCGCCCGGCTTCCGCTGTATCTGCGCGCACTGACCGCGCTCTCGGAGCGTTCCGTACCCACGGTCTCCTCCGAGGAGCTCGCGGCGGCGGCGGGGGTCAACTCCGCGAAGCTGCGCAAGGACTTCAGCTACCTCGGCTCGTACGGCACCCGCGGTGTCGGCTACGACGTCGAGTACCTCGTCTACCAGATCTCCCGCGAGCTCGGCCTGACCCAGGACTGGCCCGTCGTGATCGTGGGCATCGGTAACCTCGGCGCCGCGCTCGCCGGCTACGGCGGCTTCGCCTCCCGCGGCTTCCGCGTCGCCGCGCTCATCGACGCCGACCCCGCCATGACCGGCAAGCCGGTCGCCGGGATCCCCGTCCAGCACAGCGACGACCTCGAGAAGATCATCAGCGAGGACGGCGTCTCCATCGGCGTCATCGCGACCCCGGCCGGCGTCGCCCAGCAGGTCTGCGACCGGCTCGTGGCCGCCGGAGTCACCTCCATCCTGAACTTCGCCCCGACCGTGCTCTCCGTGCCCGACGGCGTGGACGTGCGCAAGGTCGACCTCTCCATCGAGCTGCAGATCCTCGCCTTCCACGAGCAGCGCAAGGCCGGCGAGGAGACGAGCGCCGAGGAGGGCCCCGACACGGGCGCCGAGCCCGAGGCCGCCGCGCCCGTCGCGCCGCCGGCCCCCCGTGGCGCCACGGGCGACACCGGTCGCAAGGGACCCGACGGGGACGTCCCCGCGGTGATGCCGGCATGAGCCTCCTCGTCGTCGGACTGAGCCACCGCAGCGCCCCGGTCTCCATCCTGGAGCGGGCCTCGCTGTCGGCGGACACCCGGATCAAGCTGCTCCAGGACACCCTCGCCGCCGAACCGGCCACCGAGGGCGCCGTCCTGGCCACCTGCAACCGCATCGAGCTCTACGCCGACGTGGACAAGTTCCACGCCGGTGTCGCCGAGCTGTCCACGCTCCTCGCACAGCACAGCGGCGTCGGCCTGGACGAGCTCACTCCTTATCTCTATGTGCACTACGAGGACCGGGCCGTCCACCACCTCTTCTCGGTGGCCTGCGGGCTCGACTCCATGGTCGTCGGCGAGGGCCAGATCCTCGGCCAGATCAAGGACGCCCTCGCCCTCGGCCAGGACCTCCACACCGCCGGCCGGCTCCTCAACGACCTGTTCCAGCAGGCCCTGAGGGTCGGCAAGCGCGCCCACAGCGAGACCGGGATCGACCGGGCCGGACAGTCGCTCGTCACCTTCGGCCTGGAGCAGCTCGCCCAGGACACGGACGTCGAGACCTGGGCCAAGGGCAAGAAGGCCCTCGTCATCGGCGCCGGTTCGATGTCCTCGCTCGCCGCCGCCACGCTCGCGCGCTCCGGCGTCTCCGAGATCGTCATCGCCAACCGCACCCTGGCCCGCGCCGAGCGCCTCGCGCAGATCCTGACCGAGCCCGGGGGCACGGGGGTCGCCGCACACGCGGTCGAGATGGTTGCCGTCGGCGACGAACTGACACGTGCCGACGTCGTCGTCTCCTGCACCGGCGCCACCGGACTCGTCCTCACCGGCGAGGCCGTCGAGGACGCGGCGCGGGGACGCACGGCCCCGCTCTTCCTCCTCGACCTCGCCATGCCCCGCGACATCGACGCCGCCGCCCACCGTGTCCCCGGCGTCCGGCTCGTCGACATCGAGTCGCTCGCCGAGGCCTCCGCCGACGCGCCCATGGCCGCCGACGTCGACCAGGTGCGCGGCATCGTCTCCGACGAGGTCGCCGCCTTCGGCGCCGCCCAGCGCGCCGCCCACATCACCCCGACCGTGGTCGCCCTGCGCACCATGGCCGCCGACGTGGTGGCCAGCGAGGTCGCCCGCCTGGAAGGCCGCCTCCCCGGCCTCGACGACAAGCAGCGCGCCGAGATCACCCAGACCGTGCGCCGCGTCGTCGACAAGCTCCTGCACGCGCCGACCGTGCGGGTCAAGCAGCTGGCCAGCGAGCCCGGCGGCGCCGGGTACGCGGACGCGCTGCGGACACTCTTCGACCTCGACCCGGAGACGGTGGCTTCCGTCAGCCGGGCCGACCTGAATGACGCCGACGTCAAGAACCGAGGGCGAGTATGACCGAGAGGGCACTGAGGCTCGGGACCAGGCGCAGCAAGCTCGCCATGGCCCAGTCCGGGCACGTGGCCGACGCCGTCCGGCAGCTGACCGGCCGGCCCGTCGAGCTCGTGGAGATCACGACGTACGGGGACACCTCCCGGGAGCACCTCGCGCAGATCGGCGGCACCGGCGTCTTCGTCGCCGCCCTGCGCGACGCGCTGCTCGCCGGGGAGGTGGACTTCGCCGTGCACTCCCTGAAGGACCTGCCGACCGCCCAGCACCCCGACCTGGTGCTGGCCGCGATCCCGCGCCGCGAGGACCCGCGCGACGTGCTGATCGCCCGCGAGGGCCTGACGCTGGACCGGCTGCCCGCGGGCGCCCGGGTCGGCACCGGCTCCCCGCGGCGGATGGCACAGCTCCACGCCTACGCGCGGAGCCACGGGCTGGACATCACCTGCGTCCCCATCCGCGGCAACGTCGACACCCGCGTCGGCTACGTCCGCAAGGGCGAGCTGGACGCGGTCGTCCTGGCCGCGGCCGGACTCAACCGCATCGGCGGGACCGACGAGCTCCTCGACGGCCTGACCGCCGAGCCGCTGACCGTCGACACCGTCCTGCCCGCCCCCGGCCAGGGGGCCCTGGCCGTCGAATGCCTGGCGTCGAACACCGAACTCGTCGCCGCGCTCGCGCCGCTCGACGACCCGCACACGCGGGCCGCCGTGACCGCCGAGCGATCCCTGCTCGCCGCCCTGGAGGCCGGCTGCTCCGCACCCGTGGGTGCGCTGGCCGACCTGCTGGCCGACGACCCCGGTCACGGGCAGGTTGTCACCGAAATGCGCCTGCGCGGCGTCGTCGGCACCACCGACGGCTCGACGCTGGTGCAGCTGTCCACCACCGGACCCGTACCCACCTCGCACGACGAGGCCCTGGCGCTCGGACGCGAACTCGCGGACGAGATGCTCGCCAAGGGTGCGGCCGGTCTTATGGGGGAGCGAGCACTTTGAGCCCCACCAGCCCGACCACCAGCCCCCTGTCCCCGGCCCTCGCGGGCCATGGGCACGTCACGTTCCTCGGCGCAGGCCCGGGCGACCCCGGACTGCTGACCCTCAGGGCCGTCGAGGCCCTCGCGGGGGCGGACGTCCTGATCGCCGAGCCGGAGGTGCTCGAGGTCGTTCGCGGCCATGCGCGCGCGGGGGTGAGCACGCCTGAGCTGACGGTCGTTGACGAGGCGTCAACAACCGCCGGTGTCCCCGTGTTGAGGGATGCCGCCAATCTTGTCATGGAGGCCGCGCGGGGCGGCAGGCGGGTCGTCCGTGCGGTGACCGGCGACCCCGGCCTCGACGGGAACGCGGGCGCCGAGATGCTCGCCTGCGCCGCCGAGGGCATCCCCTTCGAGGTCGTGCCCGGCGTCGCCACGGCCGTCGGCGTGCCCGCGTACGCCGGTGTGCCGCTGCGCGACTCCCAGGGCACCGACGTGCGCTTCGTCGACGCCCGGACCGCCGACGAGCGGTGCTGGGCCGAGGTCGGTGCCTCGGACGGGACCGTCGTCGTGTCCACTTCCCTGGATTCGGTCGCCGCGGCTGCCGGAGAGCTGGTGGCGGCTGGCCGTAAGCCGGACACCCCGCTCACCGTCACCATCGCCGGCACGACCACCCGCCAGCGGACCTGGAACGCGACCCTCGGGACGATCGCCCAGGTCTTCAAGCAGGGCAAGGTCCTCCCCTCGCCCGAGGGACACCGGCCCGTCATAGCCGTGGTCGGCGAGCGCAGCGCCCCGGCGCAGCGGGACCAGCTGTCGTGGTTCGAGTCGAAGCCGCTCTTCGGGTGGCGGGTCCTCGTGCCGCGCACCAAGGAGCAGGCCGCGTCGCTCTCCGACCAGCTGCGCTCGTACGGCGCCGTGCCGCACGAGGTGCCGACGATCGCCGTCGAGCCGCCGCGCACCCCGCAGCAGATGGAGCGGGCGGTCAAGGGACTCGTCACCGGCCGGTACGAGTGGATCGCCTTCACCTCCGTCAACGCCGTCAAGGCCGTACGGGAGAAGTTCGAGGAGTACGGGCTCGACGCCCGCGCCTTCGCCGGCATCAAGGTCGCGGCGGTGGGCGAGCAGACCGCCGCGGCTCTGGTGGACTTCGGCGTGAAGCCGGACCTCGTGCCGTCCGGTGAGCAGTCCGCCGCGGGACTGTTGGAGGACTGGCCGCCGTACGACCCCGTCTTCGACCCGATCGACCGCGTCTTCCTGCCGCGCGCCGACATCGCGACCGAGACGCTCGTCGCGGGCCTGATCGAGCTCGGGTGGGAGGTCGACGACGTCACCGCCTACCGGACCGTACGGGCCTCGCCGCCGCCGGCGGACACGCGGGAGGCGATCAAGGGCGGCGGCTTCGACGCCGTGCTCTTCACGTCCTCCTCGACCGTGCGCAACCTCGTTGGCATCGCCGGCAAGCCGCACAACGTGACCGTGATCGCGTGCATCGGGCCCGCCACGGCCAAGACCGCCGAGGAGCACGGGCTCCGGGTCGACGTGCTCTCGCCCGAGCCGTCCGTCCACAAGCTCGCCGAGGCGCTCGCGGACTTCGGCCTCCGGCGCCGGGAGTCCGCGCTGGAGGCGGGGGATCCGGTGACGCGGCCGAGTGAGCGGCGGCCGGGGGCGCGGCGGCGTCGGACGACGTAGCACCTCGGGTGCGGGCCCGCTCCTGCGCGGACCCGCACCTCGATCCCTCCGGGGGCTGCCGCTCCTGGGCCCGCCTGTGCGGGCGCGCGGCCGCGGGGCGGTGCCCCCTGCCGTGTGGGGCCCGCGCTTGGTGGGGCGGTGCCCCTGTCCCCGCCCGTGTGGGCAATCGTCCCGCTGGGCGGGACGGGTGGGCACACGGGACGGCGCCTTTGCGGGCGCGCTCCGCCTTCTGGACCTGGACCCGCACCACGACTGCGGCGCACAGGCCGGTGCGGGTTCGGGCGCGGGAGCCTCTGGCGCCGGCAAGGGCGCCGTTCCGTTGTGCCCACCCGTTCCGCCCCGGCGGAACGCATGCCCACAACGGGGTGGGCGAAGGGGGTGGGCACCGTCCCGGCGGAACGGCTGCCCGCAACGGGGGGCGCGGGTCGTGAGGGGTGTATGCCCACAACGCGTCGGTAAGGGCACTGCGCGCACGGGCGTAGCCTCGGATTCATGAACTCGTACGGATCCTTTCCCGGGGCGCGCCCGCGGCGGCTGCGGACGACGCCCGCCATGCGCCGGATGGTGGCCGAGACGCGGCTGCATCCCGCCGACCTGATCCTGCCCGCGTTCGTGCGCGAGGGGATCACCGAGCCCGTGCCGATCCAGGCCATGCCCGGGGTCGTGCAGCACACCCGGGACACCCTGCGGAAGGCCGCCGTGGAGGCGCTGGAGGCCGGGGTCTCCGGGATCATGCTCTTCGGCGTGCCCGACGACGCGAAGAAGGACGGCGCCGGGACGGCCGGCACGGACCCGGACGGCATCCTCCAGGTCGCCATCCGGGACGTGAAGGCCGAGGTCGGCGACGAGCTCGTCATCATGTCGGACCTGTGCCTCGACGAGTTCACCGACCACGGCCACTGCGGCGTCCTGGACGCCGAGGGCCGCGTCGACAACGACGCCACGCTGGAACGTTACGCCGAGATGGCCCAGGTCCAGGCCGACGCCGGCGTCCACGTCGTCGGCCCCTCCGGGATGATGGACGGCCAGGTCGGGGTCGTCCGCGACGCCCTGGACACCATCGGCAAGGAGGACGTGTCGATCCTCGCGTACACCGCGAAGTACTCCTCCGCCTTCTACGGCCCCTTCCGCGAGGCCGTCGGCTCCTCCCTCAAGGGCGACCGCAAGACCTACCAGCAGGACCCCGCCAACCTCCGCGAGTCGATGCGCGAGCTCGCGCTCGATCTGGAGGAGGGCGCCGACATGGTGATGGTCAAGCCGGCCGGCCCCTACCTGGACGTGCTCGCCAAGGTCGCCGACTCGGTGGACGTGCCCGTCGCCGCGTACCAGATCAGCGGCGAGTACTCGATGGTCGAGGCCGCCGCCGAGAAGGGCTGGATCGACCGCGACAAGGCGATCCTGGAGACCCTCACCGGCATCCGCCGCGCCGGCGCGCAGATGATCCTCACCTACTGGGCGACCGAGGCCGCGCGGAACCTGTCCGCCGGTCGCGGATAGCCGGGACCTAGGGTCTGTCCGGCGGATCATGGCCGGGGCCGCGACGCCTGGCACGGCCCCTCGCCGCGTTGCCGAAACGCCCCCACAGCCTCCGCTGTCGAGGCGCTCCGGCGCCTTGCGAGGCGTCCCCTCGGCCTTGGCGGGCCTGGGGAGGCCCCATGCACCGGACGCCGCGGCCTTCTCCGACCCTGATCCGCCGGACAGGCCCTAGTCCCACCAGAAGCTCCACACCGGGGCGTCCACCAGCGCCCCCCGGGCGTACTCGCGCAGGCCGTCGTGGTTCCCCTGCGTGATGTTGTCCGGGCAGAACGCGAAGTGCTCCGCCGCCACCGCCTCGGCCTCCGCCACGGTCCGGGGCGGGGCGGCCACCGAGACCACCAGGTGGGCGAAGGTGAGCGCGACGACACGGGCGCCGAAACGGTCCTCCCAGGAGCGCAGCACCGCGCACAGGCGGGCCACGTCGTTCTCGTGGTTCAGTGGCCCGCCCCAGCCGATGACCGCCGGTATGTCGGCGCTCCGCCGGGCCGGCACCAGCGCCGGGCGCGCGTCCGCCAGCCAGAAGCCCGGCTCCGTCAGCAGCTCCGCGACATCGGCCGCCGCCCGGTCGGGGTCCGTGCTCAGCGGTTGCGCCGGAGCCAGGCCCGGCCAGTCGGCGGCGGGCGAAGCCTCGATCTCCTCCGCCGCGTAGTACTCCCAGAACCCGGCGAGCACCTCGTCGGCGTCGTGGTCCGCCGGGTCACTCATCCGCCCCGGCTCCAGTTCCCACTGGTCCAGGCCCCACTCACCGCCCAGCAGGACGGGCAGCAGCCCCGCCGTGCGGGCCGCCGGGCGCAGCGCCGCCCAGGCGGCGGGGCCCGCCGCGCCGTGCCCCGACCAGAGGTACGGGGCGTCCGCCAGCCCCGTGAGGGCGCCGGGCGGCAGGTCGAGGCCGAGGGAACGGCCGGTCGGATCGGACACGAGCCTGGGCAGCTGGTTCGGGATCATCGCCATGACCAGAAGGTAGGGCGAGCCACTGACAACGGGGCGAGTGGTGGGGCGGCACCGGGCGGCGCACCCTGGAGTGGTAGCCGACAGGTACCTCGGTGGAGGTGGTCCTCATGATGCACACGCTTGTCGGATGGCATGTGGAGATGGAGTTCCAGGAGGAAGGCGACCGGACACGGGCCGCAGCCATGGTCCGGCTCGGCGACGGCACCGAGTTCCGGGCCCACGGCACCGCGAACCGCCACCCCTCCGACCCGGACCAGCTGCGGGTGGGCGAGGAGATCGCCGGCGCACGCGCCCTCATGGACCTCGCCTCACAGCTCCTCCAGAAGGCCCACAAGGAGATCGACGAGGTGTCCGGCCGGACCTCGCACGAAATCCGCTGACGCCCCGGTGGCGACGAAGCCCCCGGCACGGCGCACCGTACCGGGGGCTTCGTACCAGGCGTGTCAGAGGCGCTCGGGCGTCCGGATCCCCAGCAGGGCCATGCCCTGGTGGAGCGTGCGGGCCGTCAGGTCACAGAGGAAGAGGCGGTTCTCCGCGACCTCCTTCGCCGGTTCCGGCTTGATGACCGGGCACTGGTCGTAGAACGTCGTGTACAGCGAGGCGAGCTGGTACAGGTACGCGGTGAGCTTGTGCGGCGCGTACTCCGTGGCCGCTTCGGACACCGTCTCGGCGAACTGGTCCAGGTGCAGGCCGAGCGCGCGCTCCGCCGGAGCGAGCTCCAGCTCCGGGTGGGCGACAGGGGTGCGGTCGCCCGCCTTGCCGAAGATCGACTTGATACGGGCGTACGCGTACTGGAGGTACACCGACGTGTCGCCGTTCAGCGACACCATCTGGTCCAGGTCGAACTTGTAGTCACGCGCCGCGGACGTCGACAGGTCGGCGTACTTCACCGCTCCGATGCCGACGTACTGGCCGTTCTCGACGATCTCCGTCTCGGTCAGGCCCACTTTCTCGGCCTTCTCGCGGACGACCGCCGTCGCCCGGTCCACCGCCTCGTCCAGCAGATCCACCAGCCGGACCGTCTCGCCCTCACGGGTCTTGAACGGCTTGCCGTCCTTGCCCAGGACCGTGCCGAAGGCCAGCTGGACGGCCTTCACCTCGTCGTTCAGCCAGCCGGCCCGGCGGGCCGTCTCGAAGACCATCTTGAAGTGCAGCGACTGACGGGCGTCCACCACGTACAGCAGGGAGGTCGCCTTCAGGTTCTGCACCCGGTCCCGGATCGCCGACAGGTCCGTCGCCGCGTAGCCGAAGCCGCCGTCGGACTTCTGCACGATCAGCGGCGTCGGGTTGCCGTCCGGGCCCTTCACGTCGTCGAAGAACACGCACAGCGCGCCTTCGGAGCGGACCGCGACGCCCGACTCCTCCAGGATGCGGCAGGTCTCCACCAGCATGTCGTTGTACCCGGACTCGCCGACGACGTCGCCGTCCCGGATGTCCATGTCCAGCTTGTCGAAGACCGAGTAGAAGTAGATCTTCGACTCGTCGACGAACCGCTGCCAGAGCGCGAGCGTCTCTTCGTCCCCGGCCTGCAGGTCGACCACGCGCGCGCGGGCCCGCGTCTTGAACGCCTCGTCCGAGTCGAACAGGGCGCGCGAGGCCTTGTACAGCCGGTTCAGGTTCGACATGGCCTCCTCGCCGGAGACCTCGGCCTCCGACGAGTGGTCCAGCTCGTGGGGGTGCTCGATCAGGTACTGGATGAGCATGCCGAACTGGGTGCCCCAGTCGCCGATGTGGTGGCGCCGGACCACCGTCTCGCCGGTGAACTCCAGGATCTCGACCATCGCCGCGCCGATCACGGCGGACCGCAGGTGACCGACGTGCATCTCCTTGGCCACGTTCGGCTGGGCGTAGTCGATGACCGTCGTGCCCGCCGACTCGTTGAACGGCACGCCGAGACGCGCCTCCGCCGCACGGGCCGCGAGGGTGTCGACGATCGCCGCGTCCGTCACCGTGATGTTCAGGAAGCCGGGGCCCGAGACCTCGATCTCCTTCAGGACGTCGTTGGCCGGGATCGCCTCGACGACCTTCGTCGCCAGCTCGCGCGGGTTGCCCTTGAGCTGCTTGGCCAGCGCCAGGATGCCGTTGGCCTGGAAGTCGGCCCGGTCGCTTCGTCGCAGCAGCGGGTCGGCGGACGCGGCGTCCGGCAGAGCCGCCGAGAGGCCGTCCGCGAGGCGCTGCTGCACGGTCGAAGCGAGGGAAGGGACCGAGGCCATGAGCTTCCGTTCCTGTTGAGTTCGTCAGGTCTATTTCGCTTGTCAAGTGTCCCATGGGAGAGCAACGTGTTTTCTCCCCCTGTGGACAACCTCGGAGCGCGTCGTTCCGTCTGGGACAATGGCAGACGTAGAGCTGTAAGGCTTTGAGGCTTCAAGAAAGAAGGACGTACGACCGTGGCTCAGAGCAGCACCGAGACCGACTGGGTCTCCCGTTTCGCGGACGAGGTCATCGCCGAGTCGGAGCGACGTGCGCCTGGCAAACCGGTCGTCGTCGCCTCCGGTCTCTCCCCGTCCGGCCCCATCCACCTCGGCAACCTCCGCGAGGTCATGACCCCGCACCTGGTCGCCGACGAGGTCCGCCGCCGCGGGTACGAGGTCCGGCACCTCATCTCCTGGGACGACTACGACCGCTACCGCAAGGTGCCGAACGGCATCGAGGGCATCGACGCCTCCTGGGCCGAGCACATCGGCAAGCCGCTGACCTCCGTCCCGGCCCCGGCCGGCTCGCCCCACCCCAACTGGGCCGAGCACTTCAAGGCCGCCATGGTCGAGTCCCTCGCCGAGCTGGGCGTCGAGTACGACCCGATCAGCCAGACCGAGCAGTACACCGCCGGCACCTACCGCGAGCAGATCCTGCACGCGATGAAGCACCGCGGCGACATCGACGCCATCCTCGACCAGTACCGGACGAAGAAGGCCCCGAAGAAGCAGTCCCAGAAGCCCCTCGACGAGGCCGAGCTGGAAGCCGAGGAGGGCTCCGGCGCCGCCGCCGAGGACGACGGCTCCGGCGGCGCCTCCGGCTACTTCCCGTACAAGCCCTACTGCGGGCAGTGCGAGAAGGACCTCACCACCGTCACCTCGTACGACGACGACACCACCGAGCTCGCCTACACCTGCGCGAACTGCGGCTTCTCCGAGACCGTCAAGCTCAGCGAGTTCAACCGCGGCAAGCTGGTCTGGAAGGTCGACTGGCCCATGCGCTGGGCCTACGAGGGCGTCATCTTCGAGCCCTCCGGCGTCGACCACTCCTCGCCCGGCTCGTCCTTCCAGGTCGGCGGCCAGATCGTCCGCATCTTCGACGGCGTCCAGCCCATCGGCCCCATGTACGCCTTCGTCGGCATCAGCGGCATGGCCAAGATGTCCTCCTCGAAGGGCGGCGTGCCCACCGCGGCCGACGCCCTGAAGATCATGGAGCCCCAGATCCTGCGCTGGCTCTACGCCCGCCGCAGGCCGAACCAGTCCTTCAAGATCGCCTTCGACCAGGAGATCCAGCGGCTCTACGACGAGTGGGACAAGCTGGAGGCCAAGGTCGCCGACGGCTCCGTCCTGCCCGCCGACGCCGCCGCCCACTCCCGTGCCACCCGCACGGCCGCCGGCGAGCTGCCGCGCACCCCGCGCCCGCTCCCGTACCGCACCCTCGCCTCCGTCATGGACATCACCGCCGGCCACGACGAGCAGACCCTGCGGATCCTCACCGAACTCGACCCCGAGAACCCGGTCACCTCCCTCGACGAGGTCCGCCCGCGCCTCGACCGCGCCGAGAACTGGATCACCAACCAGGTCCCGGCCGACCAGCGCACCATCGTCCGCGAGGAGCCCGACACCGAGCTCCTCGGCTCCCTGGACGACGAGGGCCGCGAATCGCTCCGCCTCCTCCTGGAGGGCCTCGACACCCACTGGTCGCTCGACGGACTCACCACCCTCGTCTACGGCGTCCCGAAGGTCATGGCCGGACTCGACCCCGAGGCCAAGCCGACCCCGGAGCTGAAGCTCGCCCAGCGTGCCTTCTTCGCCCTGCTCTACAAGCTCCTCGTCAGCCGCGAGACGGGCCCCCGTCTGCCGACGCTGCTGCTCGCGGTGGGCGCGGAGCGGGTGCGCAAGCTGCTCGGCGCGTAGCGGTCAGAGGCTTCGGGGCGGCTGTGGGTCCGACGGACGGAGTCCGGCGCAGCCGGGCGAAGCCCGAGAGGCCCCCTCGGGGCCGAGCGGCGCGAGGGCGGCGTGGAGGAGGGGGCGGGCCCCCGTCCGCCGACGCTGCTGCTCGCGGTGGGCGCGGAGCGCCCGCGCGTCTGACCTGAGCATGTGAAAGGGCCGCCGCCCGGAGGATCCGGGCGGCGGCCCTTTCACATGCGTTCCTCGTACCCCTACGGGGCGTCCACGTCGGCCCTCGCCTGCTGGACCCGCTCCTGCACACCCGGCACCGCCTGCCGCAGCAGATCGATGTCGGACGCCGGGAACTCCGGAAGGCCGTACTGCTCGGCCACCAGCTGCGCCAGCTCGGCCTCGGCCGGGAACCGCTCGTGCTCCAGCACGTACGAGCTCATGACCTTGTAGACGACGTCCTCGAACTCGTTGACCGGCTGCTCCGGCTGCTCCACGTACTCCGGGTACTCCACGAACTCCTCGGGCCCCGCCGGAGGCACGTCCTCCGGCCCCTGCGGCACCGGGACCGGCATGGGTTCGAGGCCCTCCACGATCTGCGGGTTGTACGTCCCCTCGTACGCCTCCGGAGAGACCTGCGGGGCGTCGAACCACGGGCTCTCGTGATTCACCGGCCCACCCGGGCCCTGCGCCTGACCCGGCACCTGCGCCTGGCCCTGCGCCTGCGCCGGAAGCTGAGCCTGCAGCGCCGCCGGCTGCTGCTGCGCCTGCGCGAGCGGCACCGGCTGCGCCGGGACCGGCTGAGGAGACCCCGGCGGCAGCACGGCCGGTTCGATGCCCGCCGCCGCCAGACCCGCCGCGGCCGTCTCCGCCAGCGGCACCCCGTACCGGGCCAGCCGCAGCGGCATCAGCGCCTCCACCGGAGCCTTGCGCCGCCAGCCCCGTCCGAACCGCGCCTGCAGCCGGGCCTGGTAGATCAGCCGCTCCTGCTCCAGCTTGATGACCTGCTCGTACGAGCGGAGCTCCCACAGCTTCATCCGGCGCCACAGCCGGAACGTCGGCACCGGCGAGAGCAGCCAGCGCGTGATCCGGACGCCCTCCATGTGCTTGTCGGCCGTGATGTCCGCGATCCGGCCCACCGCGTGCCGCGCCGCCTCCACGGCCACCACGAACAGCACCGGGATCACCGCGTGCATGCCCACACCCAGCGGGTCCGGCCACGCGGCCGCGCCGTTGAAGGCGATCGTCGCGGCCGTCAGCACCCAGGCGGTCTGACGCAGCAGCGGGAACGGGATCCGCAGCCAGGTCAGCAGCAGATCCAGAGCGAGCAGCACACAGATGCCCGCGTCGATGCCGATCGGGAAGAAGTACGAGAAGGTGCCGAAGCCCTTCTGCAGGGCGAGCTCGCGCACGGCGGCGTACGAACCCGCGAAACCGATCCCCGCGATGATCAGCGCACCGCCGATGACGAGGCCGATGAGTATTCGGTGTGTGCGTGTCAGCTGCATCGCGGCCACCCGCGACCCCTCCCGTCATTCGACATCCGGCGCGCACAGAGTGGCACATGTGAGCGAAGCCCGGCCTCCGGGGGGAGGGACGGGCTCCGCGCGAATGTGCCGCTCTGCGCTGGTTTGTGACTACTTGTTGGCTGCGGCGACCGCCGCGACGGCCTCCTTGACCGCCGACCCCGCACCGTTCGTGATCGTCTTCGCCGACGGGGTCTCGGCACCCGCGTAACCGGCACCGTTGTACGACAGCAGGACCAGCACATTGCCCGTGCGCACCAGGATCGACGTGTACACGAAGTCCTCGTCCGTCTTGCGCAGCTGGTACGTGACCGTCTTCGCCTCGTCCCCGACGCCCGACCCCGTGACCGTCCGGAGGTTCTTCGCGCCCGGCGTCTCCTGGACCTTCGCCAGCTCCTTCGCGAGGTTCTCCCGCGCGCGGTCCTGACCGCTGCCGAGCACGGCATCGGAGTCGTACCGGTAGAAGGACACGTCCAGCCAGCGGTACTGCGAGCCCTTCACGCCCTTGTCGTCGAGCCCGTTCCACGAGCAGCCGCCACGGCTTGTCAGGTCACTGGAGGCCGCCGGCGTGCCGCCCTTCGTCTTCGCCTTGGGCACCAACACCGCCGTCGTCTTCGCCGAGATCGACTTGCAGACCTCCGGCAGCTTCGCGAACCTCGCCGGCTCCACCGTCTTCGTCGACTGCGAGGGCGACGGGGTCGCCGACGCCGACGCGGTCGTCTTGTCCTGCCCCTGCGTCTTGCCGGAGCCACCGGAGTCGCCGGAGTCCGAGGAGCATCCCGCGACCACGAGCATCACCGGGACGGCGGCGCAGGCGAGTATGCGGGTGAGACGCGTTCGCGGAGCTGATCGCTGCATGGTTCCTTCAGTCGCTTGTCGTACGGTCCGGCCGACGGCCCGCCGGCCGGAGTCGGGGGCGCACGGCCATGGATACGGCCACGGGTACGCCGACACGTTACGTGGTCGCCGTCCGCTCACGGAGCGGATGCGAACGGCTACTCCTCAAGCCGCTCGGCGAGCTGCCGGGCCAGATTCCGGGCCTTTTCCTGCAGTTCCGCGCTGTCGGGGGCCTCGACGGAACCCGTGGTCTGCTCCCGGTACCAGACCGTCACGATCACGTTCGATGTGCGGAACACCACGCTGACGGCACGCTGGTGGCTGTTCGCACCCACCGTGCTGAGGACGTCGTCGAGGTACGCGACGTCCCCCAGGCCCTCGAGGACGCGGGGCTCCAGACCGGTCGCGGTCGAGCCGGCGCCCGGGGTCGCGGAACCCGTGGGGGCGCCGGTGGAGGTGCCGCCAGGGCTTCCGGTGGGGGCGCCCGTGGGGGTGCCGGTGGGGGTGGCGCCCGTCGACGGCGCCTTGCCCGCCAGGGCGGTGGCGTCCGCGGCCGGCGCGCCCGTGGCGGAGGGGGAGCCCGTCGCCGGAGTCGTCGGGACCCCCGTGGTGGTGGGCGGCGCCGTGGGCACCGGGATGCCCGCCGCGAGCTGCTTGCGGACGTACACCTCCTGCGCCCGGTCGTCGTCGCTGACGGCCGCGTCGTACGACACCACCCGCTCGATGTCGAGGGACAGCCGGTGCGAGGTGTCCGGGGTGTCGGCCTTCCACGCGCAGCCGACGCGCCGGTCGGTGTCGTACGTGACGGCCGTGACGCCCCGGTACGCCTTGTCGCGCTCGGCGTCGGGCAGCGCGGCGGCGCCCGGCAGCAGGTCCTTGAGGGTGGCCTGCGGGACGGCGCCGCAGGGCTCGAAGAGGGTGCGGTAGCGGCCGGGGGGCGCGACGGGGGCGGCGGCCTGGCCGGCCTTGGCGTCGACGGCGATGTCGTCCGCGGGGGTGCCGGCGGAGCACGCGGTGAGGCCGGCCCCCAGGCCCAGGCCGAGTGCGAGGACGACGGCGGTGCGAGCCGTGGACCCGGTGCGGCCGGGTGCGTACCTCTTTCGCTGCACGGTCCCAGGCTCCCTTCACCCGAAGTCTTTCCCGAAAACTGTTTGCCGCGCGAACCCGGCCGATGGACACAATGTCTATCGCACACGCAGCTGTTGATGCCGGTCCCCTGTCACCTGTACGGGCTTTGGCTCCGGTTTTTGCGTTATCAGTCTTTTCGGGGGAATCGAGGAAGTATGTCGTACGTAGAGGTGCCGGGCGCGAAAGTACCGATCAGGATGTGGGCCGACCCCGCGTCGGTCGAGGGCGGCGCCATGCAGCAGCTGCAGAACGTGGCGACGCTGCCGTGGATCAAGGGCCTCGCCGTGATGCCGGACGTGCACTACGGCAAGGGCGCGACGGTCGGGTCCGTGATCGCGATGCAGGGTGCGGTCTGTCCGGCGGCGGTCGGCGTGGACATCGGCTGCGGGATGTCGGCGGTCAAGACCTCCCTGACGGCGAACGACCTGCCGGGCGACCTTTCCCGCCTCCGCTCGAAGATCGAGCAGGCCATCCCGGTCGGCCGCGGCCTCCACCGCGAGGCGGTGGATCCGAAGCGGCTGTACCAGTTCCCGACGGCGGGGTGGGAGGACTTCTGGTCGCGGTTCGACGGGGTCGCCGACGCGGTCAAGTTCCGTCGCGAACGTGCAGGTCAGCAGATGGGAACGCTCGGGTCCGGGAACCATTTCGTCGAATTCTGCATCGACTCTTCCGGTGCGGTGTGGCTCATGCTGCACTCCGGGTCCCGGAACATCGGCAAGGAGCTCGCCGAGTACCACATCGGCGAGGCGCAGAAGCTGCCGCACAACCAGGGGCTCGTCGACCGTGACCTCGCGGTGTTCGTCGCGGACACCCCGCAGATGGCGGCCTACCGGCACGACCTCTTCTGGGCCCAGGAGTACGCGAAGTACAACCGCGCGATCATGATGGCGCTCTACCAGGAGGTCGTCCGGAGGGAGTTCCGCAAGGCCAGGGTGACCTTCGATCCGGTGATCTCCTGCCACCACAACTACGTGGCGGAGGAGCGGTACGAGGGCATGGACCTGCTGGTCACGCGGAAGGGCGCGATCCGGGCGGGTTCCGGAGACTTCGGGATCATCCCGGGCTCGATGGGTACCGGCTCGTACATCGTGAAGGGCCTCGGGAACGCGGCGTCCTTCAACTCCGCCTCGCACGGCGCCGGCCGGAAGATGAGCCGGAGCGCGGCGAAGCGGCGCTTCTCGACGCGGGACCTGGAAGAGCAGACCCGGGGCGTGGAGTGCCGGAAGGACTCCGGCGTGGTGGACGAGATCCCGGGCGCCTACAAGCCGATCGAGAAGGTGATCGAGCAGCAGCGGGACCTGGTGGAGGTCGTCGCCAAGCTGAAGCAGGTCATCTGCGTGAAGGGCTGAGGCGCTCCCGGCGGGAGAGCGAGGAGGGGCCGACGCGGTGCGTCGGCCCCTCCTCGCGTTCTTCTACAGCTCGCGGTGGACCTTGGTGTTGGAGGCCTGGGCCCGGGGGCGGACCACCAGGAGGTCGATGTTGACGTGCGGGGGGCGGGTGCAGGCCCAGGTGATGGTGTCGGCCACGTCGTCGGCGGTGAGGGGTTCGGCGACGCCGGCGTAGACCTTGGCCGCCTTGTCGGTGTCGCCGCGGAAGCGGGTGGTGGCGAACTCGTCGGTCTTGACCATGCCGGGGGCGATCTCGATGACGCGGACCGGGGTGCCGACGATCTCCAGGCGGAGGGTCTCGGCGAGGACGCGGGCGCCGTTCTTGGCTGCGACGTAGCCGGCGCCGCCCTCGTAGGTGGAGTGGCCGGCGGTGGAGGAGAGGACGACCACCGTGCCGTCGCCGCTCTCGGTGAGGGCGGGGAGCAGGGCCTGGGTCATGTTCAGGGTGCCGAGGACGTTGACCTCGTACATCCGGCGCCAGTCCTCGGGGTCGCCGGTGGCGACGGGGTCGGCGCCGAGGGCGCCGCCGGCGTTGTTGACGAGGACGGCGAGGGTGCGGAAGGCAGTGGCGAAGTCGTCGACGGCGGCGCGGTCGGTGACGTCGAGGGCGTAGGCGGTGGCCTGGTGACCGGCTTCGTTGATCTCGGCGGCGAGGGCTTCGATGCGGTCCTTGCGGCGGGCGGTGAGGACCACGCGGTAGCCGGCGGCGGCCAGCTGCCGGGCGGTGGCGGCGCCGATTCCGCTGCTTGCTCCGGTGATGACGGCGATGGGGGTACCGGGGCCGGTCATGACGTGCTCCTCGCGCAGGTGGTCGATTACGTCGATCGCCCGGTCAGGATAGGTCGGGGCGGTGGCTGTCGGCGGCCATGCCCCAGGCGAGGGAGCCGGCGACGGACACTCCGCCGTGGGCGGCGAGGAGGAACGGGGCGATGGAGCGGGCGATCGGCATGGGGCAGGGCGTCAGGGGACACGCGGGCTGATGGGTTGTCAGAATATGTGAAGAGTCGTGGGTATTTTGGGGTTATGCGTAGATTGCGGAAAGGTGTGTTCGGGGTCGCTCTCGCGGCTGTCGTGGTGGGTGTGGGGAGCAGTGCCGGCGCTGTGGGGCCGGTGACGGGCGGGGCCGAGGCGGATCTGTCTCATCACGGGCACGTGTCCCTCTGGGACGGGAGGGTCGGGGTCTGGCTGGTCAGCGAGAACCACGGGCCCTCCGACGTCTCCCAGGCGACGGTCCGGCTCGCCTTCTCCGAGCCCATGGCGGGCGGCCAGGAGCTGCCGCCGGCCTGCCTGTGGAGCAGTGACCGGGTGGTGTCCTGTCGGACGGGCGCGCTCCGGGCCGCGGGGGGCGTGGGTGAGCTGGCGCTCGACCTGCGGACCGCGGCCCTCCCGGACGAGATGACGGTCGAGGTCACCACGGCCTGGCGGGACGGGGTGGCCGACCGGAATCCCCGGAACGACAGGCACCGTGTCCTGGTGCTCGCCACCGGGGATCCCTATGTCTTCTGAGTCCGTTCTCTGAAGCTGTTCTCCGAGGCTGTTCTCTGGGTCTTTTTTCTGGGTTCGTCTTCTGGGTCTGTCTTCTGGGTCCGGTCTGGTCTTCAGCGGGTTGCCCAGTGGACGTATCCGTCCGGGCGGACCAGTACCGCGGCCTTCTTCGCCGGGTCCGTCCAGGTGGCCCGCACGAGGTGCTTCGGGGTGGCGGGGGCGCTTGCCGGCAGTGCCGGGGCCGCCCCCTCCGGGGCGATCAGGACGAACTCGCCCTGTCGAAGCAGCTCGTAGAGCCGGCCTTCGCGCAGGTGGACGTCGGGTGCGCGGCGGCCCGAGGGGCGGTCGGCGCCCGGCGCGGGGGCATAGGAGATGCCGATGCCGCTGAGCATGTCCATGGCGCGGGCCGAGGCGGGCGGGAGGGCGTTCAGGAAGCGGGCGGCGAGGGAGCGGGCGGCGCGGGTGAGTGGGGTGTGGGCCATCGCGAGGCGGACGATCGTGCCGCTGCTGCGGAGCACCATGGCGCCGACGGGGTGGCGCTCGGACTGGTAGCTGTCGAGGAGGGCCTCGGGGTCGGGTGTCTCGCCGCGCTCCGCGGCGGTGAGCTTCCAGGAGAGGTTGGCGGCGTCCTGGAGGCCGGTGTTCATGCCCTGGCCGCCGGCGGGGGAGTGGACGTGGGCGGCGTCTCCGGCGAGGAAGGCGCGGCCGACACGATAGGCGGGGGCCTGGCGCTCGTCGCTGTGGAAGCGGGAGATCCAGCGGGCGTCGTGCATGCCGTAGTCCGTGCCGAGGGCCTTGCGGGCGATCTCGCGGACCTCGTCGAGGTCGACGGGCTCGCTGTCGGCGACCTGACGGGTGCGGGTCCAGCCCATCACCCGGTACCAGCCGTCGCCGAAGGGGGCGAGGAAGGCGAAGGTGTCTCCGGAGCCGGCGACGCTGAACGAGTCGGCGGGCTCCTCGGCCAGGCGCACGTCGGCGAGGACGATGGAGCGGATCACGGACCGGCCGGGGAAGGGCAGGCCGAGGGCGGTGCGGACGGAGCTCCGGACGCCGTCCGTGCCGACCAGGTAGCGGGCACGGAGGGCGAGCGGGGTGCCGTCGGGGTCGGTGAGCTCCGCGGTGACGCCGTCGGCGTCCTGGCGCAGTCCGCGCAGCTCCGTCCCGTACCGGAAGGTGACGCCCGCGGCGACCGCCCGGCGCTCCAGGAGTCGCTCGACCTCGTACTGCGGGGTGACGAGCAGGTGGTTGAAGCGGGTGGGCAGCCGGGTCAGATCCAGATCGAGGCGGCCGAAGAGCCGTGCGGTGGTCAGGGTGGTGCCGGTGGTGAGGAGTTCGTCCGCGAGGCCGCGGGCGTCGAGCTGCTCCAGGGTCCGGGCGTGGACGCCGAAGGCACGGGTCATGTTGCCCAGGCCGTGCGGGCGGCGCTCGACGAGGGTGACGTCGATGCCGGCGGTGGCGAGGTCTCCGGCGAGCAGGAGCCCGGTGGGGCCCGCGCCGATGACGAGTACGTCCGTGTCCGTGGTGCTCATGGCTGCCTCCAGGGTGCCCACGACCGTTTGCCAACAACTGTTGGTCAACGCTTGTTGGCAACGTTAGGGTGGCCCGAATGGCGTGTCAACACCTGTTGGCCTACAGTTGTTGGCATGACGACCGTCCGCCGCTCCGACGCCACCCGGGCCGCCATCCTGGAGGCCGCCCGCGAGCGCTTCGCCTCCGACGGATACGAGCGCGCCACCATCCGGGCCATCGCCCGCGACGCCGGGATCGACCCATCGATGGTGATGCGCTACTACGGCAACAAGGAGGGGCTGTTCGCCGCCGCCTCCGAGGTCGACATCGACATCCCCGAGCTGGGCGCCCTGCCCGCGCGGCACGTCGGGGCCGTCCTGGTCACGCACTTCCTGGAGCGCTGGGAGAGCGACGAGGTCCTCACCGCGATGCTGCGGGTGGGGGTCACCAACGAGGCCGGGGCCGCGCGCATGCAGGCGATCTTCGCCCAGCAGCTCGGTCCGGTCACCCGGGGCGTCTGCCCCGACCCGGCGGACGCCCCGCGCCGGGCGGCGCTCGCCGCGTCCCAGATCCTCGGCATGGCCCTCACCCGGTACGTGCTCCGCCTGCCGCCGGCCGTCGAGATGTCCGCCGAGGAGGTCGTGGCCTGGCTGGGGCCCACCGTGCAGCGCTACCTCACCGCCGAGGCGCCCTGACGCCCTGACACCCTGGGCGGCCGGGCCCCGCCGGGGCCGCCCCGGTCCGTGCCCCGGAGGTGTCTGGCTCGTACAATCTCTGCATGACGCAGAAGAGTTCCGTCCGGCGCGAGGCGCTCATGAGCGAGCTGTACGGGGAGGCCCGCCGCTACATGGCCGCCTACGCCCTGTTCAACCAGGCCGTCGCCGACCACCTGGGGCTCCACCCGACCGACGTGCAGTGCCTGAACCTGCTCAGCCTGGAGGAAGGGCCGGTGACCACCGGCCGCGTCGCCGAGCTCACCGGACTCACCACCGGCTCCGCCACCCGCCTCGTCGACCGGCTCGAACGCTCCGGCTACGTGACCCGCGAACGCGACACCGAGGACCGGCGCCGGGTCCTGGTGGCGCTCGTCCCCGAGCGGATGGCGGAGCTCGGCGACCTCTGGCGGAGGCTCAACAGCACCTGGGGCACGATGTTCGACGTCTACAGCGACGCCGAGGTCGCGCTGCTCATCGCCCACATGCGGCGCACCGTCGAGGTCAGTGCCGCGCAGATCGAGCGGTTGCGCGGGGGCGACCTCGGCTGACGGGGGGTAGGGCCGGGGGCCGGTGCCTTCTGGCGGGCCTCTTCTGGCGGGTGTCTTCTGGTCGGCGTCTTCTAGTGGGTCGCCGCCCCGCCGAACTCCCTCACCGCGTCGGAGACGATCGCCTCCAGGCGCGCGTGGTGCGCGCCGCGCCAGTAGACCCTGCCGCACTCCACACACTGGGCGAACACGTCGTACGTCTTCTCGGTGCCCTGCTCCAGGCGCTCGCGCACCGTGTCCTTGTCGGCATCGCTCAGCTCCCCGTTGCACGCCGTGCAGCGGGTCCAGGGCGCCAGTGGCGGGGCGAACCGCTCCAGTACGTCGCGGAGTTGGTCGTCCGGCCGGTCGCTGTAGACGTAGGCTCCCGCCCACAGTTCGCGGCGGCGCAGCAGACCGCGGTCCCGCGAGAGCATCACGCGCCGCTCCCGCGCGGAGAGCGCGGCGAGGGCGGGGTCGCCGATGTCCTCGCTCTCGTACGCCGCGTCCACGCCGAGCAGTCGCAGGCGTCGGGCCAGCGTGCCGAGGTGCACGTCCAGCAGGAACCGGAGCGGTGCGCCCGGCACCGGCTGCGGGCGGACCACGTCCTCCACCTCGACGGTCTCGCCCGCGCCGGGGACGTGCGAGGCGTCGACGGGCCGCCCGTCCACCAGGAGCCGGCCGGCCTCGGTGAGCGGCACGCCCAGCGACTCCACGACGTGGCCGAGCGACGAGGTGCCGTCGGTGGTCAGGGGGGTGCGGCCGGAGCGGCGGTCCGCCGGGACGAAGAGGTGGAGGGCGGGGGCGAAGCTGATCTGGATCTGCGGTCCGTTCACGGGGACCAGGATGGCATCGCGGCTTGGGTGGCGGCCAGGGAATTCGGCCCCGGCCGGGCCAAGGGTCCTGGTCCCTTGGGCCGGGCCCCGCACCTCCAGGGCGGCGCGCGAAGGGATGCGGGGCCAGGCGCGGGATCCTCTGGCGCCGACAAGGGGCGCCGTTCCGTTGTGCCCACCCTCCCCCAAGCTCTCGGCTTCGCTCGGGCAGGGGAACCCCCCTCGCTCCAGCGGAACGATTGCCCACAACGGGGGTGCGGGGGAGGGTGGGTGCCGCCCCGGCGGGACGATTGCCCGGGACGGGGTCATGGGCGGAAGGCGTCCGCGTGGTCTCCCGCCCAGGTGGTGAACGTGCGGGGCGCGTGTCCCGTCAGGTCTTCGATTGTTCTGGTCAGGGGGGTCGGGCGGCCGTCGTGGGAGGACCAGTAGGAGAGCAGGGCGTCCGCGAACGGCTCCGGGACGAAGGCCGCCACTGAGTTCTTCCACTCCTCGGGCGTGACCGTCGTGTACGGCGCCGGGCGGCCCGTCACCTCCGCCAGGATCGCCAGCTGCTCGGTGAAGTCCAGCGACTCGGGGCCGGTCAGCACGTACGAGGAGCCGCGCAGCCGGGGCTCGGTGAGCACCGCGAAGGCGGCCTCGGCGACATCCCGCTCGTGGATCGGGTCGCCGTACGCGTGCGGGTACGGCAGCGCCGGGCCGTGGCCGTCCTTGAGCGCCCGCGCCCACTGCAGGGCGTTGGTGGCGAAGGCGCCCGGCTGGAGGTGGGTGGCCTCGAAGGCGCCGGACTCCGCGGCGGCCGACAGGGCGCGCTCGGCCGCGAGGTGCGAGGCCGCGATGGCGTTCTCCGCGGCGTCCGGCGCGAGGACGGAGCTGGAGGAGAGCAGGACGACGTGCTCGACTCCGGCGGCGCGGGCCCGGTCGGCGAAGGTGCCGACGTGCGCTGCCTCGGCGTACAGGAAGACGGCGTCGACGCCTTTCAGGGCGGTGTCGAAAGTGGCCGGATCGGTGAGATCGCAGCGCACGGTGTCCACGCCCGGCGGTGGAGAGAGGTCCGCGGGGTTCTTGGATCCGGCCCTGGCCTTGACGCCCGCGGCGTCCAGCAGGCCGAGCAGGGTGGTGGCGACACGGCCGCGGCTTCCGGTGACGAGGACGGTCATGAGGGGCCTCCGAGTTTCTCTGCGTGATGCATTCTCTGCGCTGTGCAGATAAATATCCGCGATCGTGCCTCGTCCGTCAACCCTGAAAAAACCTGGGGTACCGTCCCCGACATGAAGATCATCGACCTCGCCCCCGGCGACTCCCGGCTGGAGAGCGACCTCCTGCCTGTCCTCCGCGAGCTCCGCCCCCACCTCACCCCGGAACTCTTCCGCGAGGTCTACGCGGCCGGGCACCCCCAGGGGCTGCGGTTCAGCGCCGCCTACACGGACGGCGGCCGCTGCGTCGGCGCGGCCGGCTGGCGGATCGTCGACAACACCAGCTCCCTGCGCAAGCTCTACGTCGACGACCTGGTGACCGCCGCCGCCGACCGCTCCACCGGCGTCGGGCACGCGCTCATCGCCCACCTGGAGGGCCACGCCCGCGCGGCCGGGTGCCACGAGCTCAACCTCGACTCCGGCACCCACCGCACCGGCGCCCACCGCTTCTACCTGCGGGAGCGCTTCGACATCGTGGCCTTCCACTTCACCCGGCCGCTCACCGCCCCGGACGCCGGCTAGAGCCTGTCCGGCGGATCATGGCCGGGGCCGTGACGCCTGGCACGGCGCCTCGCCGTGATGCCGGACACCCCCTAGCCGAGGTCGAACCGCCAGTCGTTGCAGCGCATCGGGTTCCCCGGCGGATACTCGAAGTCCCGCTCGCCGAGCAGTTCGAACCCCGCCTTGCGGCACACCGCGTTCGACGCGGCGTTGTCCGCGGACGGGAACGCGTGCAGATGGCGGTGCAGCCCCGCGGCCCGGGCCTCGGCCACCACCGCGCGCGTGGCGGCCGTCGCCAGGCCCCGGCCCTGGAAGCCCGGCAGCACCGCCCAACCCGTCTCGTACACGGGCTCGCCGTCCCAGGTCTGCCCCCAGAAGCCGATGCTGCCCACCACGACCTCCTCCGGCAGCAGCACGATCCGGAACATGCGCCCCGCGCCCGTCTCGTCGGCGCTCAGCTTCACGTACCGCCGGTGTCTCCGGACGAGCTGCTCCTCGGTCTCCGGACCGCCGAGGTGGTCCATCAACTCCGGTGCGTTCAGGGCGCGCAGCAGGGCGGCGTCCCCCTCGGACCAGGCTTCCAGGCGTACGGATGAGGTGTCGTCGTCCATGCCCGTACGGTAGGTCAGAGCACTGACACCGCGCGGGCGTACGCGGTGGGCGGCACCCCGATCGTCGCCGTGAAGTCCCTTACGAGATGGGCCTGATCGCTGTACCCCAACTCGGCGGCGAGCGCGGCCCAGTCGGCTTCGGCCGCCGACTCCGCCCGCTCCAGGGCCTCGTGGAACCGGTAGCGCAGGATCACCCACTTCGGGCCGACGCCGACATGGCCGGCGAAAAGGCGCTGGAGCGAGCGCGCCGACAGGCCGCTCGCGGCGGCCAGCCGGGACACCCTGCGGACCGTGCGGTCCGAGCGGATCAGGTCCACCAGCTCCATCGCCTGCCCGGCGGCCGGGTCGGGCTCCGGCCCGTGCGCCAGGAGGAAGGCGTCGAGCGCCGCCACGCGCGCGTGGTCGTCGTCGGGGGACAGTACGGCCGCCGGAGTGCCGATGCCCTCGTCCCCGTCCACGTGCTCGTCCGGGAAGACCTCCCCCAGCGGCACCCGTCGGCCCGTCCAGGTCGACACCGGCCACGCGGGCGCGAAGGGCCGGAAGCCGCCCGGGCGGAACTGCACCCCACAGACCCGGCCCACCCCCGTCAGCTTCTGCGTGAACAGACCCAGGCCCACCCCCGACACCTCGGCCGACGCGCTCGCCTCCGCCGCCGGGGCACCCGGCTGCCCGTACCGCTGGAAGACGACGTTCACCGACGGGTGCGGGACGAGATGGCTCGCGTACGGCTCCGGCAGCTCCCAGTCGATCAGCCAGTAGTGCTCCAGATACGGCCGCAGTTCCGGCGCCGGGACATGGCGACGGAAGCGGACCCGGGAGAGCAGTTCGGCGGGGTCGACGATGCCCCGGGTGTCCCGGCGGGGGCGGGGCGCGGAGGCGGACATGGTCCGCATGCTAGGCCCGGGGCCCCAGGGCCCCGAGGCCCCGGGCCGGTCAGCGCAGGCGGTCCGCCGGGCCCGGGGAGAGCCGGGAGACGACCTGGCCGAAAGCATGCTCTTCCTCGGGCGTCAGGGGCACCGACTCCTGCGGGTGCCAGACCCGCTCCAGCGGGGTGTCCGCCGGCTCGCGGCGGGCGCGGGCCCGGGCCCGCAGGCTCAGCGTCAGCCACGCCGCCGTCGAGACGGCGAGCAGGCCGAAGAACGTGATCACGCGGGGGTCCGAGAACGGGCCGGGCAAGGACATGGCTCACTCCAGGGCGTGAGGGCCGCCCGTATCCGGCGCGCCCCGGCAGGTGGCGCGCGCGTGCATGACGGCGCTGGTGATTCCTACCGCTTCCTCCCGACTCGTTCAGTTAACACCACCCTGGGGGATTTTCGGCAGGGGGGACCTGTGCCGAAGTCCCGTCCCGGCCCGTCGGCGGCGGGCGACAGGCCCTCTTGTGCGGTCCGGGGAACCCCTCCAAGGTGACGGACGAGGGAGATTCCGGCCGGGGAGGAGCAGCCGCATGTCCGGAACAGAGGGATGGGGATTCACGGACGACAGGGGTACGGAACTGGGGGCGGCCCGCGTGCCGCTGCGCGTCGCCGCCTACGTACGGGCCGGTGCGGCGCTGCTCGACCTCGGGGTGACGCCGGTCGCCGTGTACGGCTCCGGGCACGACGGCGAGGCGCTCGATCCGGCCAAGTCCGGTGGTCTCCGGGCGGCCGGAGTGTCGTACCTCGGACCGGGCCGGGCCTTGGGCGAGGAGGCGCTGAGCGAGCTGCGGCCGGACGTGATCGTCGACGTGACCTATGACGGCAAGAGCCCGTACGCGCTCGACGAGACGGTCGCCGAGCGGCTCGGGATCCCGCTCGTCGCGCTCTCCGTCGGCAGCGAACTCACCCTGCCGGCGATCCTCGACCGCTTCGCCACCCTGGCGGCGAGCCTCGCCGCCGAGCCGGCGCGATCCGCCTCCGGCGCCGAGTCCGCCGTCGGGCCCGTGCCTGCCGTCTCCGGCGCCGAGGCCGCCGCCGTCCCCGCCCCCGCCGTCTCCGGCGCGGAGCCCGCCGAGCCCACCCCCGCCGTCGACCTCGCCGCCGCCGAGGCTCTTCTTCGGGGCGTCGCCGTCAGGTCCGGGGTCGCCGTGCTCGCGCTCTCCGGGGCGGGGGCCGAGCAGGTGCACCTCGCTCGGCCGCAGGCCTGGCCCGAGCTGGCGCACCTCGCCGGGCTGGGCGTGCGGCTGCTCGACCCCGGGCCCGGGCCCGGGGCCAACTGGCTCACCGGCGACTGGGCCAGGGTCGCCGAACTCCGTCCCGACCTGGTCCTCTTCGACGACCGGGAGCACGCGACCCCGCCGTACGAGCTCCCCTCCGGGGTCCGACTCGCCCCCTGGAACCCCGAGACGCCGCCCAGCCCCGCCGCGTACGCCCGCTTCTTCCGCGACCTCGCCGAGGCCCTGGCCGCACAGGCCCCCTGAGCGGGCCCGGTCCGGAAGCCGGGCCCTATACGAGGCGGGCGCGGAGGGAGGCGGCGAACTCCTCGGCACGGGCGAGCTGGGCCCGTAGTTCGGCGACGCGTTCCGCCGCGGCCTCCTCGTAGCGGCGGACGCGGGTCACCAGGGCAGCCCGCTCGGCGGGTTCGAGTTCGGTGTCCGTGCCCGGGCGGTCGGCGGACAGCCGGTCCACGGCGCCGAGGAGCTCGCGGGTCTCGTCGAGGGTGAAACCGAGGGGGCCCATCCGGCGGACCACCATCAGCCGGGAGACGTCCGCGTCCGTGTAGAGGGGGAAGCCGCCCGGCGAGGACGCGGACGGGGCGACCAGGCCGCTGTCCTCGTACTGCCGGATGGTCCGCAGCGACAGTTCGGTCCGTGCGGCGACCTCGCCGATCTGCATGGGCCGGCCGGTCATGCGTACTGCGCTCACGCGTCTGGCTCCTTCCTCGTACGGGGAGTCACCAGGGCGTACGGGCTCCCCTCAGGGCGCGACTTCCGCGCATTCCATAGCATTCGTCCTAATTTCAGCACCTATGAGGGGTGAAAATGCGGTGAAACGCCCGCGCGCCCGTCGCCAAGCGCGCGAAGGTCCCGACGAACCTCCCGCGCGCCTCGCCCGGCTCACGGCCAGACCAGGCAGTACGGCTGGTGTCCCGCCTCGTGGAGGCGGACCGAGAAGTCCTGCCACTCGTGGAGGAGCCGGTAGACGTCGAAGGCGTCGCGCGGGCCGCCGCGGTCCGGGACCGTCGACCAGATGAAGGCGGCGGCGCCGACCGACTCCTCGCCGATCCCGCGCAGCGGGTCGACCACGGTCATCGGCAGCTTCACCACCGCGTAGTCCGGGTGCAGCACCACCAGCTCCAGCGGCGGCACCTTGTGCAGGGGCATCCCCTGGATGCCGGTCAGGACCATGGCCGCTATCGTCTCGGGCTTGATCTTGGTGAACATGCCGCCCATGCCGAGCTCATCCCCGCCGAGCTCCTCGGGGCGCATCGAGATCGGGACCTGGGCCGCGGTGGCGCTGTTCGGCGCGCCGAAGTACTTGTACGTCACCCCCAAGCTCCGGCCCCCGGTCGTAGGGGCCGAATCCGCGACGGGCTCCGGCTTCGGCCGGTTTTCCGAAGCGGTCGGCTCCTCGGATCGCCTGCGCCGGTGCCTTCCCCGCCGGGCAGACTCCGGACCCAGGTCGTCCGTCCCCTCGCCCGGTCCGCCACCGCGATGCATATCTCCACCCGACTGCTTTTTCTCGGCAACACGACCCCGCCGCGCAACCCGATCATCGTGTCAGTGACCTCCCCCGCGTTCGTACGGTGAAACACCTGTCCGCAAGAACGCCGTGGCCTCTGACACCATGGATTCCGTGAGTCATCCCTATGACGCCCCAGTTTCGCAGACGCGGACGGGGAGCGCCTCGGCGTAACAGACAGGATGCTCACCGCCGTCCCTCCGTTCCCGATGTCGTGCCCGAAGTCGTTCTCGCAGGTCAGGATCACAGTGCCGTATTCATACGAAGCCCCAGTCTCACAGACGCTTTTCGACCGCGCTTCCCTCGTGACGCCCGGCGGCGTGAACTCACCGGTGCGTGCCTTCCGGGCCGTGGGCGGAACGCCCCGGTTCATGGTGTCCGGTTCCGGTCCGTACCTCACCGACGCGGACGGTCGTGAGTACGTCGACCTCGTCTGCTCGTGGGGACCGATGATCCTCGGCCACGCGCACCCCGAGGTCACCGCCGCCGTGCAGGCCGCCGTGGCCCGCGGCACCTCCTTCGGGACGCCCGGCGAGGGCGAAGTCGCGCTCGGCGAGGAGATCGTCGCGCGGATCGAGCCGGTCGAGCAGGTGCGGCTCGTCTCCTCCGGCACGGAGGCCACGATGTCCGCGATCCGCCTCGCCCGCGGTTTCACCGGGCGCGCCAAGGTCGTCAAGTTCGCGGGCTGCTACCACGGCCACGTGGACGCGCTGCTCGCCGCGGCCGGTTCCGGTCTGGCCACCTTCGCCCTGCCGGACACGCCCGGCGTGACCGGCGCCCAGGCCGGCGACACGATCGTGCTGCCGTACAACGACCTGGAGGCCGTGCGGGCGGCGTTCGCCGCGCACCCGGGTGAGATCGCCTGTGTGATCACCGAGGCCTCGCCCGGCAACATGGGCGTCGTCCCGCCGGCGGCCGGCTTCAACCAGGGCCTCGCGGACCTGTGCCGGGAGAACGGCGCGCTGTACATCTCCGACGAGGTCATGACCGGTTTCCGCACCTCGCGGGCCGGCTGGTACGGCGTCGACGGCGTGAAGCCCGACCTGATGACCTTCGGCAAGGTCATGGGCGGCGGCTTCCCGGCGGCCGCGTTCGGTGGCCGCGCGGACGTCATGGGGTACCTGGCGCCGGCCGGTCCGGTCTACCAGGCGGGCACCCTCTCCGGTAACCCGGTCGCGACCGCCGCCGGGCTCGCGCAGCTGCGGCTGCTCGACGAGGCCGCGTACGACAAGGTGAACGCGGTCTCCGAGGAGATCCAGGGCCTGGTCACGGGCACGCTGGCCAAGGAGGGCGTGGCACACCGCCTGCAGACCGCGTCCAACATGTTCTCGGTGTTCTTCACCGCCGACGAGGTGCGGAACTACGACGACGCGAAGAAGCAGGAGGCGTTCCGCTTCAACGCCTTCTTCCACTCGATGCTGGCGGACGGCGTGTACCTGCCGCCGTCCGCCTTCGAGTCCTGGTTCGTGTCGACCGCGCACGACGACCGGGCGATCGAGCGGATCGCCGCCGCCCTCCCGGCCGCGGCCCGCGCCGCCGCGGAGGCCACGGCATGAGCGACGCGACGAGCCGCTCGAAGAGCGACGAGGACATCACCGTCGTCCACCTGATGCGCCACGGCGAGGTCCACAACCCCGACGGCGTGCTGTACGGCCGCCGGGCCGGCTACCACCTGTCCGAGCTGGGCCGGCAGATGGCGGACCGGGTGGCCGAGTCGCTGGCCGACCGGGACATCACGTACGTCGTCTCCTCCCCGCTGGAGCGGGCGCAGGAGACGGCGACGCCGATCGCCAAGACGCACGGTCTGGATCTGGCCACCGACGAGCGGCTGATCGAGGCGGCGAACGTCTTCGAGGGCAAGACCTTCGGCGTCGGTGACGGGGCGCTGCGCAAGCCGGGCAACTGGAAGCACCTCACCAACCCGTTCCAGCCGTCCTGGGGCGAGCCGTACGTCGAGCAGGTCGTGCGCATGATGGGCGCGCTCGACGCGGCGAAGGACGCGGCCCGGGGGCACGAGGCGGTCTGCGTCAGCCACCAGCTGCCGATCTGGATCGTCCGCAGCTTCGTGGAGAAGCGGCGGCTCTGGCACGACCCGCGCCGTCGTCAGTGCACGCTGGCCTCGCTGACCTCGTTCACGTACCGCGGCGACAAGATCGTCTCGGTCGGGTACAGCGAGCCGGCCCGGGACCTCGTCCCGGCGCACCTCCTCGCGGGCGCGAAGCCGGTCAAGGGGAAGTCGAAGGCCTTCGGGGCGTAACTCCGGAGCTTCCTGCGGCCCCGTCGCACGGTGCCGTGCGACGCCCCCGGGCGGTGCCGTGCGGTGCCCCCGGGCGGTGCCGTGCAGAGCCCCCGGACGGCGCCGTGCGGTCGCCATCGGCAGTGTCGTCCGGTCCCCACTGGACAGCGCGGTGTCGAGGGGCCACAGTTCAGGGCGGTCGGATGATGTTCATGTCATCCGTCCGCCCTAAAATTTTTGTGCGATTTTCCGGAACCTCCGTGTTCCTCCCGGCATCTCACTCATTGTCGGTTTGGATGACGTTCAGGTCATACGTCAGCGCGAATGGGGATGTCATGCGCGGGATCAGCGGGATCAGTCGAAGGGGGCTGCTCGGAGCGGGCGTTGGGGCCGCTGCGGCGATGGGGCTCGCCGCATGCAGTACCGACCATCAGGACAGGCCGGGACGTTCCGGACCCGGCAAGGGGGGCGACGTCTCGGCGGACCCGGGCACGCCCACCCCGAGCAAGGAGGACGCCCGGCTCATCGGCGACGGTTCCACCGCCGACACCGGCAAGCAGCCGCACCAGCCCGACGCCCCCGTCCCGCTCGAACCCGGCCAGACCCCGCCCCAGTTCGTGATCTTCTCCTGGGACGGCGCCGGCGAGGTCGGCAACGGCCTCTTCCCGCGCTTCCTCGAGCTCGCGAAGAACAACGACGCGGCGATGACCTTCTTCCTCTCCGGGATCTACCTCCTCCCCGAGTCGAAGAAGGACCTCTACCGCCCGCCGAACAACCGCGTCGGCGCCTCCGACATCGGCTACCTCACCGACGGGCACATCAAGGAGACCCTGAAGTACGTCCGGCAGGCCTGGCTCGAGGGCCACGAGATCGGCACCCACTTCAACGGGCACTTCTGCGGCGGCTCCGGCTCCGTCGGCAACTGGACCCCGGCCCAGTGGCAGAGCGAGATCGACCAGGCGATGAAGTTCGTCACCGAGTGGAAGACCAACAGCGGCTGGACCGACCTCGACCCGCTGCCCTTCGACTACTCCAAGGAGCTCGTCGGCGGCCGCACCCCCTGTCTCCTCGGCCAGGACAACCTGCTCCCCACCGCCAAGCGCCTGGGCTGGCGCTACGACGCCAGCTCGCCCGGCGGCCGGCAGACGTGGCCGACGAAGCGCCAGGGAATCTGGGACCTCCCCCTCCAGGCCGTGCCCTTCCCCGGACACTCCTTCGAGGTCCTCTCCATGGACTACAACATGCTCGCCAACCAGTCGAACAACACGACCAAGGGCATGCCCTCGCGCTATCCGGGCTGGCGCAAGCAGGCGGCCGAGGCGTACCTTTCCGGCTTCACGCGCGCGTACGAGTCGAATCGCGCGCCTTTCTTCATCGGCAACCACTTCGAGCAGTGGAACGGCGGCATCTACATGGACGCCGTCGAAGAGGCGCTCAAGGGAATGGCCGGAAAGAAGGACGTGCGGCTCGTCTCCTTCAAGCAGTTCGTGGACTGGCTCGACGTCCAGGACCCGAAGATCCTGGAGAAGCTGCGCTCGCTGGAAGTCGGACAGAAGCCCGAGGGCGGCTGGAACGCCTTCCTCAGGCCCACCCCCACTTCCCCCGCTTCCCCCACTTCCACCCCGACCGCTTAGGCGATCTTGACAAGGGGCTTTACGGGCACGTAGGGGGGTGCCCAAGATCCCCCAAACGCCCATGCGAAACTTTTCACATGAGCCTTAGCCGTGCCCCCCGACGCATCCGGCGCACCCTGGTCGCCGTCGGAACGCTGTCCGCCGCCGCCCTCGCGCTCTCGGGCTGCGGCGGCGAGAACAACGGCAAGTCCGGCGGCGGTGGCAACACCAACTTCGTGACCAACACGGGTGGCATCTCCACCGTCGCCAAGGGCGAGCGCACGGCACCGAAGGAGATCGCCGGCGAGACCCTCGAAGGCAAGCGGCTCGACGTCGCCGACCTCAAGGGCAAGGTCGTCGTCCTCAACGTCTGGGGCTCCTGGTGCGGCCCGTGCCGCGCCGAGGCCCCGCACTTCGTGAAGGTCGCCAAGGACCTCGAGGGCCGGGGCGTCGAGTTCGTCGGCCTCAACACCCGCGACTTCAACAAGCAGCAGGCGCTCACCTTCGAAGAGGACTACGGGGTGACCTACCCCAGCCTCTACGACCCCAACGGCAAGCTGATCCTCTTCGGCTTCCCCAAGGGCACGCTCAACCCCCAGTCCATCCCCTCCACCGTCGTCCTCGACAAGGAGGGAAAGATCGCCGCCCGTTCCCTCATGGCGCTCGACGAGAAGAAGCTCCGGTCGATGATCGAGCCCCTCCTCAAGGAGAAGTGAGCCCGTGAACGAGACGGTCACCAGCGGAGCCCTGCTGCTCGCCCTGCCCCTCGCGGTCCTCGGCGGCCTCGTCTCCTTCTTCTCGCCGTGCGTGCTTCCGCTCGTCCCCGGCTACCTCTCGTACGTGACCGGCGTCACCGGCACCGACCTCGCCGAGAGCCGCCGCGGCCGGATGACCGCCGGTGCCGTCCTCTTCGTCCTCGGCTTCACCGCCGTGTTCGTCTCCGGCGGCGCGCTCTTCGGCTACTTCGGGTCGACGCTCCAGGAGTACCGCGAGACGCTCACCACGGTCCTCGGCGTGCTCATGATCCTCATGGGCGTGTTCTTCATGGGCCTGATGCCCTGGTTCACGCAGCGCGAGTTCCGCTTCCACAAGAAGCCCGTCGCCGGACTGATCGGCGCCCCGCTCCTCGGGGCGCTCTTCGGCATCGGCTGGACCCCGTGCATCGGCCCGACGCTCGCCTCGGTCAACGCCCTCGCCCTGGAGCAGGCCAGCGCCGGCCGCGGGGCGGTGCTCGCCTTTGCGTACTGCCTCGGCCTCGGCGTCCCGTTCGTGCTCGCCGCCGTCGCCTTCCGCAAGGCGCTCGGCGCGTTCGGCTGGGTCAAGAAGCACTATGTGTGGGTCATGCGGATCGGCGGCGGCATGATGCTCGTCACCGGTGTTCTGCTCCTGACGGGCGCGTGGGACAGCATGGTGGCCACGATGCAGGGCTGGTCCGGCGGTTTCACGGTGGGGATCTGAGTTCCATGAGCAAGACCGACACGACGGAGCAGCAGGAGGGCCTCGGCAGCGCCGGGGCACAGCTGTCGACCGCCCCCCAGGAGGACACCGCCATCGGCGGCCCCGCCCTCGGGGTCATCGGCTGGTTCCGCTGGTTCTGGCGGCAGCTGACCTCCATGCGGGTCGCGCTGATCCTGCTGTTCATGCTTTCCCTGGGCGCCGTCCCCGGCTCCCTCATCCCGCAGAACAGCGCGGACGAGCTGAAGGTGCGGGCGTTCAAGGACGCCCACGAGACCCTGACGCCGCTGTACGAGAAGCTGCAGTTCTTCGACGTCTACAGCTCGGTGTGGTTCTCCGCGATCTACATCCTGCTGTTCGTCTCCCTCATCGGCTGCATCGTGCCGCGCAGCTGGCAGTTCGTCGGCCAGCTCCGCAGCCGCCCGCCGGGCGCCCCCCGGCGCCTCGACCGGCTCCCCGCCTACACCACCTGGCGCACCGAGGCCGAGCCCGAGCAGGTCCGCGCGGCCGCGCTCGCCGTCCTCAAGGGCCGCCGCTTCCGCGCCCATACGGCGGGGAACGCGGTCGCCGCGGAGAAGGGCTATCTGCGCGAGGCCGGGAACCTGGCCTTCCACGTCGCCCTGATCGTGATGCTCGTCGCCTTCGCCTGGGGCCAGCTCTTCAAGTCCGAGGGCGGCAAGCTGATCGTCGAGGGCGACGGCTTCTCCAACACGCTCACCCAGTACGACGACTTCAAGTCCGGCTCCCAGTTCGGCACCGACGAGCTGGAGCCGTTCAGCTTCACCCTGGACTCCTTCACCGGCACGTACGAGAAGAACGGCCCCCAGCGCGGCACCCCGCGCACCTTCGAGGCGGCCGTCACCTACTCGCAGGGCGGCGCGGACAAGAAGACGGTCATCCGGGTCAACGAGCCGCTGAAGGTGGGCGACTCCAAGGTCTATCTGATCGCCCACGGCTACGCGCCCGTCGTCACCGTCAGGGACGGCCGCGGCAAGACCGTCTTCCACGGCGCCGTACCGATGCTGCCCATCGACAACAACATCACGTCGACCGGCGCCATCAAGGTGATGGACGGCTACCGCGACAAGAACGGCAAGAAGGAGCAGCTCGGCTTCACGGCGCTCTTCGTGCCGACCTTCGCGGGCGCCGGCAAGGGCACGATGTTCTCGCAGTTCCCCGCGCTCGACTTCCCGGTCATGGCGCTCACCGGTTACCACGGCGACCTGCGCGTGAACTCCGGTCTGCCGCAGAACGTGTACCAGCTCGACACCTCCAAGATGAAGCAGTTCAAGATCGACAAGGGGACCGGGGTCGCGCAGCGCATGCTGGCCGGCGAGACCATGACGCTCCCCGACGGCGCCGGCTCGATCACCTTCGAGAAGGACATCAAGGAGTGGGCGAGCTTCCAGATCTCGCAGCAGCCGGGGAACGGTCTCGCCCTCACGGGCGCGATCGCCGCGATCGCCGGTCTGACCGGCTCGCTCTTCATCCAGCGCCGCCGGGTCTGGGTCCGGGCCGTGCGCGGTGAGGACGGCGTCACCGTCGTCGAGATGGCCGGACTCGGCCGCAGCGAGTCCGCCAAGCTGCCGGAGGAGCTGGGCGACCTCGCGGTCGCGCTCACGGCGGAGGCCCCGCCCGCGGCGGACGCCGTGAAGGAAGACGTACCGGAACCCGCGGAAGAACCCGCAGAAGACCCTGCCCCTTCTGGAGAGGCCGACAAGTGATCCTCGCCGCCACGACCAACGAGAGCCTGGCGCAGATGAGCGACCTGCTCGTCTACTCCTCGATGGCCGTCTACACCCTGGCCTTCTTCGCCCACATCGCCGAGTGGGTGTTCGGCAGCCGCAGCAAGGTCGGCCGCACCGCCGCCGCCCTCACGCAGCGGGCCTCGGCCGCCCCGGCCGCCGCCGTGACCGTCCAGGTCAAGCAGGCCGGGGGCACCGCCGTCCTCGACAAGCCGAAGGTCGTCACGCGCTCCGCGGCCGGCACCCGTGACGTGCCGGACGGTCCCGGCGCGGCCGGCGGCACGGTCAAGGGCGACCTGTACGGCCGCATCGCCGTCTCGCTCACCGTCCTCGCCTTCGCGGTCGAGGCCGCGGGCGTGGTCACCCGGGCGCTGTCCGTGCAGCGGGCCCCCTGGGGCAACATGTACGAGTTCTCCACCACCTTCTCCACGGTGGCGGTCGGCGCGTACCTCGGCTTCCTCCTCGCCAAGAAGGACATCCGCTGGATCGGCCTGCCGCTGGTCACCACGGTCCTGCTCGACCTGGGCATGGCCACCACCTGGCTGAAGACCCCCAGTGACCAGCTGGTCCCGGCGCTCGACTCGTACTGGCTGTGGATCCACGTCTCCACCGCGATCTTCTGCGGCGCCGTCTTCTACATCGGTGCGGTCGGGACCCTGCTGTACCTCTTCCGCGACTCGTACGAGAACAAGCTCGCGACCGGCGGGAACCCGGGCTCCTTCGCCCGCTCGGTCCTGGAGCGGCTGCCCTCGGCGGCCTCGCTCGACAAGTTCTCGTACCGGGTCAACGCGGCCGTCTTCCCGCTCTGGACCTTCACGATCATCGCCGGCGCGATCTGGGCCGGTGACGCGTGGGGCCGCTACTGGGGCTGGGACGCCAAGGAGGTCTGGTCCTTCATCACCTGGGTGGGTTACGCGGCGTACCTGCACGCGCGCGCGACGGCCGGCTGGAAGGGGCGGAAGGCCGCGTACATCGCGCTCATCGCCTTCGGTTGCTTCCTCTTCAACTACTACGGCGTCAACATCTTCGTGAACAGCAAGCACTCCTACGCCGGCGTCTGAGCTGGCACGGGGCCTGTCCCGGGGTGACGCTGGAGGCATGAGCGAGATCTCCCGGGGCAGGAGCGAGACCCACGACGGTGACCGGCACCTGCTGCATTTCGTCGTGGACCTTCCGCAGCCGATGCCGGCGGTCTGGGCGGCCGTCGCCTCGCCCGAGGGCCTGCCGGCCTGGCTCTGCGAGGCGGACCCGCTGGAGCCGCGGCTCGGCGGCCGGGTCACCCTCCGCTGGCTCAACAGCGACACCGAGGTCTCGGGGCGGGTGACCGCCTGGGACCCCGACTACGTGGCCGAGTACACGGTCGGCCCGACGCACGGCCGGATCCGGTTCCACCTGGAACCGGGGTCCGGGGGCGGCGGGTCGACCGTGCTGCGTTTCACCAACGAGGTGCGGGGGTCCGCCGAGTACCGGCTGGACTGTCTGGCGGGGTGGCACGACCACTTCGAGCGGCTCGTGGCGGCGTTGGACGGTCACCCTACGGACTGGCGGGACTGGTCCCCGGAGCGGTGGCGGCATCTGCGGGAGCTGTACGAGCGCGACGAGGCTCCCTGGCCCAAGTGGGTGCCGTAGGGGCGGGAGCCCGGGCGCGTCTTGGCGCGCCGTTCCGTTGTGGGCATACGTTCCGCCCTTGCGGAACGTATGCCCACAACGGGCCCTCACCCCTTCTTCGGCGGCAGGCACGTTTCTGTGGGCGGGTGGCCCTCCGGCCAGGCCGTCTGGACGAAGCGTTGCGTGCCGTCTTGGGTCAGTTCCACGATCGGGACCGCCTTGTTGTACGGGTTGCCGTAGTTGTCCAGGCAGATCCAGCCGCTCGCGCCCTCCACCCGCAGGGAGCCCTTGACCTGCGGCCACTGGGTCCCCACGTCCTCCTTCGCCGGGTAGACCGCGCCGTCCGGGGTGGCCTGGCGGATCGCGTGGACCGCCGTCGCCATCGCGTCGTACGCGATGATCGCCTGCCCGTCCGCGAGCGCCACCGGCCCCTTCGCGGCGCGGGCGATGTCCGTCAGGAACGTCGAGTACGCCACCACCGAACCGCCCGTCGCCGGGATCCGCCGCCCCGGTGCCGGCTTCCAGGCGTCCGGGTGGGCGAGCGAGGCGTACCGCACGGTCAGCTTCGCCTTCAGCGCCTTGCGGTCGAGCTTCTTGTCCGCGCCCAGGTAGGAGCCCTCGTCGCCGGTGAGGACGGTGAAGGCGCGGTCGGTGCAGCCGCGCGAGCCGAGCGCGTTGATGAACTGCCGGAGCTGGGTGTGGCGTCCCGCGAAGAAGACGGTCTCGGCGCCGGTGTCGCAGATCAGATGGGTGATCTGGCGGAAGGTGTTGGCGGTGGTGCCCTCCTCGGTGGGGTCGGCGGGCGAGGTGAAGAGCCCCGGCTCGTGCGGGGCGCCCTTGAGGTTGGCGGTGAAGGCGGCCTTGAGGGTGTCGGTGTAGTGGTCGCCGGTCCGGGTGTCCTGGACGAGGAAGGCCTTGGTGGCGTCCACCCGGCCGAAGTGCGAGAGGGCCTTGGCCTCGTCGGTGTTGGTGGGGGAGACGCGGGCGAGCCCCGGGTAGCGGTTGTGGCCGGCCCCGGGGCCGTTGGCGATGTCGTCGGCGGTGATGGTGGTGCCGACGACGGCGATCCCGGCGGCGGTGAGGGCGGCCACCGACTCCCGTACCTCGGTGGAGGAGGTGGCGACGCCGGAGACGGCCCGCAGCCGGTCGGGGGCGTCCGTCATGCCGATGAGCCGGTCGACGGTCTCGCGCCAGTGGGCGTTGCCCTTGCCGGTGTTGGCGAGGACCAGGCGGATCTTCGGGGTCTCGCTGTTGGACTCGTGGTTGGCCCGGTACTGGTAGGCGTACGCGCCCTGGACCTCGTGCAGGACCTTCTCCCGCATGCCGCCGTCGGTGGAGGTCAGCGGCAGGAGCACGGCGACGGTCGCGTACTCGCCGGCCTTCAGCGTGGCGTTCTCGCGGCCGATGGCCCCGGCGACCTCGCCGAGGTCCGGCATGCCGAAGGCGTGTCCGTCGCCGTTGACGCCGACGCACTCGGAGCTGCCGGCGGGGCGGGCCACGCCGGCGGCGCAGGAACGGTCCTCCGGGGTGGTCAGCCGTGAGATGCCGTAGCCGCCGAGACCGAGGACGACGGCGGCGGTGACGAGTGAGGCGACGAGCTTCTGGCGGGGGGTGCGGACGCGCCGGCGCAGCCGGAGGGCCAGTCGATCGGGCATGGCGTCAGGCTCCGTTCTCACGGCCGGGCGGCAGCGACGGCTCCCGCCAGGCACGGATGTCGCGCGGCCAGTTGCTCGCCGCGTCCCAGAGTGAACCGCTGCCCGTCAGATGACGGCCGGAGAGCCGGCGCAGCTCGTGCGCGAGCCGGTCGGCGACCTCGTCGTCGGGCAGTGCGAGCGGATCGGTGAGCAGCCACAGGGCGTGCAGCAGCCGCCGTACGGACAGGTGGAGTTCGGTGGTGTCGGGGTCGAGACCGGCGGGGAGGGCGCCGGGCGGCTCCTGGCCGAGGGCGACCGCCCGGCGCGGGTCGGGGCCCGGCCGGTTCCGCTCGCGCGGGTACGGGGCGGCGGCGATGAACCGGAGCCGGCCGAGCCAGCCGAGGACGTCCTGCCCGGGGAAGGTCTCCCGCAGGTGCGTGACGGCCTCCTCGGTGCGGCCGAGGGCGAGACCGTGGTGGAGGCGGTACGGGCCGGGGCCCGGGCCGTAGTGCCGGTACAGCGTCTCGTGGACGGCGTGCCAGGAGGCGTAGTGGGGATGGTCGTCGTCCTCGAAGCGCAGCCGGTACAGGAGCAGGGCGCGCAGCAGCGGGTCGGCGACGAAGTGGCCGGGGCCCTCGCCCCAGTCCTCGGCGCGCAGCTGGTCGCGGACCCGCAGCGCCACGTCCCCGTCCAGGGACTCCGCCTGGAGCCGGGCGTGGGCGAGCATCCGGGCGGACTCCTCGTCGTGGGTCGCGGCCAGCACGGCGTACGGCCCCGGTCTGCGCACCGGCAGGAGCTCGGCGAGGAGCGTGGGGGCGACGGGCACCGGCGGGGCGTCCTCGCGCAGCTCCACCGTCAGGTCGAGCAGCCGGCCCGGGGTGAGGTCGGCCCGCAGCCGCGCGGGGGCCTCGCCGGCGGCCCGGCCGAGGAGGGCCACGCCGAGCGGGCGGCCGCCGGTCAGCCGGTGGACGGCGCGGGCGAGCTCGGCGGGGGTGCGGCCCGCCGGCTCGTGACGGTCGAAGGCGGACCGGGTCTGGGCGGGGGAGAGCGGGGTCAGCTCGACGGCGAGGATGCCCGAGCCGACGCTCGTCCCGCGCGGGCAGGGCGCCCGGTGCGCGGTCTCCGGCAGCCGGGTGCGGGTGGCCTGCCGCAGGCCCTCGTGCTCGCGGACCCGGGAGGTGGCGAGGACGACGACCCGGTCGCGGCGGCCCTCGGCGGCGCGGGCGCGCAGGATCGGCTCGACCAGCTGCCGGCCGAGCGGCTCGTGGGCGTTGTCGAGGAGGAGCAGGGGCCTGCCGATGCGGGCGCCGCGCTGGAGCCCGGTGTAGGCGTGGCGCAGGTCCTCGGTGAGGGCGCCGACGAGGAAGGCCTCGGCCTCGCCGCGCCGCCGGCCGCCCTGCTCGAAGTCGATCGTGAGCTGCTGGAGGCCGGCCTTGGCGCGCCCGCCGGCGTTGCGGTAGGTGCCGTACCAGCTCTCGGAGCTGCGCTGGAGGCGGCCGAACACCTCCTCCAGGACGGTCTCCACGGTCGCCTCGGCGAGCAGCCCGGCGAGCGGGGCGGAGGCCTCGGCGAAGGTGGCGGCGAGCTTGGCGAGGACCTTGCCGACCCAGTTGGCGGCGGCGCCCCTGGTCGCGTCGACGGTCGCGAGGAGCGGCCCGAGGCGCTGGAGGTCGCGCCGGGCCCGCTCGTCGTCCTCCTGGGACCAGGCGAGCGAGGCGACCGCGACCAGGCCGAGCGAGAGCCGGGGGAAGCGGACGGGCCGGGCGCCCAGCACCTTCGGCGACAGCTGCACGGCCAGCTCGGCGAGGGCGCCGGTGACCGGGGTCCAGCCGGGGCCGTGGTCGGCGGGCGGTTCGATGTGGGCGCAGTCGAGGAGGGCGAGCGGGGTGTAGCCCTTGTAGCGGTTGCGGACCTCCTTGAGCAGGGCGGTCTTCCCCATGCCGCGCCCCCCGGTGAAGACCGTCACGGGCGGGTCGTCCCCGTGCTCGTACGCGACGCGCGCGGCCCCCTGTCGGGTGAGCCCGGCGAGCCGGGCGACGAGCCCGCCCTCGTCCAGGGCCGCCTCGCGGCCGTACAGCTCTCTGTCCACGCCCCTGCCACCCCCGTCACAGTCAACTCAAGGATATCGACGGTGTGTTGGGAAAGCGGTCGGCTTTTCGACTCTGTTGTGGACCTGTTCTCAGTCCGTGGCGATGGCGTCGAGCTGGGCCCGCAGGTAGGAATGCGACTCGATGCCGTGGATCGTGGTCCCGGGCGTGCACTCGTAGAAGTACACCAGCGACATCAGCTCCTCGGCGGGCGCGTCGGCCGGCGGCGGCAGCACCCGGTGACGCCCCGACCTCCACCGGCCTCCGGTCCAACCCGCCATGAGGTCACCGATGTTGACGGTGAACGCGGCGGGGTCGTACGGGGCGTCCTGCCAGCCCCCGGCGTCGGTGAACACCTGGAGCCCGCCCTTGCCCGCCTCCCGGTCCAGGACGGTGACCGTGCCGAAGTCCGTGTGCGGGCCGATGCGGAACTGCCCCGGCTCCGGCTCGCCGGTCCGCTCCCGCCCCGGATACCAGTTGATATTGAAGCCGAACGTGGGGTGCCCGGTGTGCCGGGTGAAGAAGTCCCGCTCCTCGCCGAGCGCCACGCCGAGCAGGTCGAGGACCCGGTCCGACAGCTCCTTCATCTGCGCCAGATACGCCTCCACCAGCGGCCGCAGCTCGGGCACCTCGTCCGGCCAGGTGTTCGGCAGGAACCACTCGGCGTCCACCGCCGGGTCCCCGGTCGGCTCCTCCGCCGCGAAGGAGAGCGACTCCTTCAGGTCGGGCGGGGTCGCCGTGCCCTCCGCGTACCCGTTGGCCTCCGCGCCCGGCCCGAGCCACCCGCGCCCGCCGACCCGCACGGCGTACGGCTCCTTGACGGCCGGCGGGAGGTGGAAGAAGGCGCGGGCCGTCTCACGGATGGCGGCCCGCAGACCGGGGTCCACCCCGTGCCCGGTGACCAGCAGGAACCCGGCCTCACGCAGGGCGCGGTCGACGGCGGCCAGCTGCGGGGCGGGATCGCGCCGCAGGTCGACGGTGGGAAGACTCGCCTCACTCGTCACCGATGTCCTCGTTCCACAGAGCGGGGTGCTGTGCGATGAACTCCCGCATCAGCGCGGCGCATTCGGGATCGTCGAGCACGACCACCTCGACGCCGTGCTCGGCGAGCCAGTCGTGTCCGCCGTGGAAGGTCTCCGCCTCCCCGACGACCACCCGCGAGATCCCGAACTGCCGCACGAGCCCGGAGCAGTACCAGCACGGCGAGAGCGTCGTCACCATCGTCGTCCCCCGGTACGAGCGCTGCCGGCCGGCGGCCCGGAAGGCGGCGGTCTCCGCGTGCGTGGACGGGTCCCCGTCCTGCACGCGCCGGTTGCGCCCGCGCCCGAGCAGCACCCCGTCGGCGCCGTACAGGGCGGCCCCGATGGGAATCCCCCCTTCGGCGAGCCCGGTGCGGGCTTCGTCGAGGGCGGTGACGAGCCACCGGCGTGCTTGTTCCTGGTCCATGGGGGGAGGCTTCCCCGATGGACCGGGGGTGTCACGCCTGGGGCTGACCCTCGTCCGCCGGAAGAGGGTCGGCGACGAACGTTCCCTTGCCGTGAACGGTCAGGATCAGGCCCCGCTCGCGGAGGACCTGGGCCGCGCGACGGACTGTCAGGTAGGCGACTCCGTACTCCTTGGCGAGGTCCCGCTCCGCCGGTAGGCGGGCGCCGGGAGGTAGTGCTCCGGCCGCGATGCGGGCGGCGATGTGGTCGGCCACCGCGACGTACACCAGCTGGGGGCCCTGCGGATCGAACTCGGGGATCTGGCTGTGGTCGGTCACACGACCAACGTAAGCATCGAAGACCTGTACGAACCATTGGTGAGCTATGCAGAGCTATGCATGCCTTATAGGGTCGTGTGACACGAAGACCCCGGCGAGGTGGCTAGACCTCCCGGGGCATGGCCACCAACTCATAAGGGAGTTGATGACGTGCTGAACCCTATCGCGCGCGTACGGGGCTGGGCGCTGATGCCCGTCCTGCTGGGGCTGCTCATGCCGGCCCTGCCGGCCACCGGCAGGCACCGCACCCGCCCGGCCACCCGCGCCGCGCAGCGCAAGCGCCGCCGGACGCTCTGGCTGGCCACGGTCGGAGTGGACCTCGACCACCGGAACATCCACGCCGGGACCGCCCGATGAGCCGCTGCGGGGCGCGGCGCTCCGTGTTCGCCGTGGCGGAGGTGGTGCGGCCGGTGTGGGGCGGCTCGGTGTGCGTGCTGGCCATCGGCCACGACGGCCCGCACCGCGACCGCGCGGGCGACGGCTGGTGGGTGACGCCGGAGATCGCCGACGCGGTGACCGTGTCCCTGCTGAGCCGCACGCTCACGGCCGAGCCCGAACCTGAGTTCCGGTCGCCGCGCTGCATCGTCGGCCGCCACGACCGCTGCCGCGACCACGTACCCCGCGACAGCGGCGTACCGGGGGTCCGTCACCTGGTGTGCGGGTGCCCGTGTCATCCGGCGCCCGGCCCGTGAGACGTCACACCGGAACGGCCACGCCTCCGCCTGGATCAACGCGCGGTCGGCGCGGGCTGTGGCTCCGGCCGGCTACGCCGACCGGGGACATCATCCGTGCCGCGCACAAGGCGGTGGGCGGGTGAGCTGGAGGTGGGAGTACGACCCCGGCGAAGGGGCGGGACGGCGGATGGGCCCTCACGCGACGGCGGATGGGCCCTCACGCGACGGCGTCGGCCTCCTCGTACGGGAAGCGGGCGAGCGGGGCCTCCTGGTGGAAGAAGGTCTTGGCGCGGATCATCGCCTGCTCGTCGGCTCGGATCCGGCCCGGGCGGGAGGCCGTTCCCGTCAGGACTCCGCCGAAGCGCATCCGCAGGTAGGCCGCCGAGTGGCTCAGGCCGGTGACCAGGCCGTCCGCGACCTCGTGTTCCTCGTGCGCCAGGGCCGTCACTCCCCACAGCGTGCCGCCCGCCATGCGCTCCTTGAAGTCCGAGCCGGGCACGTTCAGCCAGCCCGACCAGTAGTCGAGGTAGCGCTTGGCCTGCGCGGAGAGGCTGTACCAGTACAGGGGCGAGACGATCACGATGTCCGTGGCCTCCAGCGTCGCCCGGCGGAGTAGTTCCTCGACCTCACCGGCCCGTCGGTCGGCGTCCTCGTGCCGGCCGTCCTGGAAGTCGGGCAGCGTCAGTTCGTTCAGGTCCACCCAGCGCTGCGGGACGTCCGAGGGGAGGTGCTCGGCGGCCGCGCGGGCCAGGATCTCGGAGTTGCCGTCGGCGCGGGAGCTGCCGAGGACGAAGAGGAACGAGCGGTCCGGGCCGGGGGTCTCGTCGAGAGTCATGTCCGGTGCCAACCCGGCCCCTCCCGGAGGTATTCCGGGCGCCGGCCGGACCCATCGGATCCGCCGATCGCCCTCATCGGGAGGACGCCCCACTGGCTCGTGGACCGCCCCCGCCCCCGTTCGTAGCGTCGTTCCCATGAGAAACGAGACCAGGGGAACCATCGAACTGACCCTCGCCATGGTGCTCTCCGGCACCCTCGGCGTCTTCGTCGTCGAGTCCGGGGCGTCGCCCTTCGAGGTGGTGTTCTTCCGGTGCCTCTTCGGGGCCGTCGCGCTCGGGGCCTACAGCCTCGTGCGGGGGTTCTTCACCGGGCACGGGTTCACGGCGGGGAAGCTGGGGCTCGCCGCGCTCGGCGGGGTGTTCATCGTCTTCAACTGGGTGTTCCTCTTCGAGGCCTACCAGGCGACCTCGATCTCGCTCGCCACCGTCGTCTATCACACGCAGCCGTTCTTCCTCGTGCTGCTCGGGGCCGTCCTCCTGCGGGAGCGGATCTCCGGTGCCAAGCTGGGGTGGCTCGCTCTCGCCTTCGTCGGGCTCGTGCTGGTGTCCGGGGTCAGGCCGGGGGACACCGGCTCCCTCGCCGGGCTCGGCTTCGCGCTCGCCGCCGCCGTGCTCTACGCCCTCGCGACCTTCGTCACCAAGCGGATCACCGGCGTACGGCCGCACCTGATCGCGCTCGTCCAGGTGCTGGTGGGGATGCCGCTGTTGCTGCCGTTCGTCGACTTCGGGGGCGTCGGCGGGGGCGGCTGGAGCTGGCTCGTCGGGCTCGGGTTCATCCACACCGGGCTCATGTACGTGCTCATGTACGCCGCCTACGCCAAGCTGCCCACCGCCAAGATCGCCGTCCTCGCCTTCACCTACCCGGCCGTCGCCATGGGCGTCGACTGGGCGGTGTACGGGCATCACATCGGGCTCGTCCAGGCGCTCGGCGTCCCGCTGATCGTCCTCGCGAGCCTCAAGGTCACCCTCGCTGCTCGGACACCAGCCGCCGCGCCTGCTCCACGAACAGCCGCACATGCGCCGGAAGCCGCTTCCCCCGCCGCCACGCGAGCTGCGTGAAGAGCGTGAAAGGGGCCTCCCAGGCCAGCGGGACCAGTGCCCCGGACGCCAGCTCCTCGGAGACGGCGACCCGGGGCAGCAGCGCGACCCCGAGCCCCGCCGCCACCCCCCGCTTCGTCGCCTCGATCGTGCCGAACTCCATGAACGGCGGCGCCCACTCCCGCAGCTCCTCCTCGAAGAGGTCGCGGTACGGACAGCCCGGTTCGGTGCCCACCAGCTGCGCCCCGGCCAGGTCCGCGCTCGTCAGATCCGTACGGCCGACGAGGGGATGGTCCGGGCCGGCCACCAGGACCAGCGGCTCGGGTGCGAGGACCTCCGTCTCCAGGCCCTCGTGCTCCGTCTCCGGCTCCATCAGGAAGCCGACGTCGTACGTGCCCTGCCGCAGCGCCTTCCGGGTCTCGTCGCCGAGCGTGGGCCGCAGCGTCAGCCGCACCTTCGGGTAGCGGTGGTGGAAGTACTCCAGGAGCGGCGGCAGCCGGTAGGAGGTCAGCGACTCCATGGTGCCGATCGCGATCGGGCCCGAGGGTTCCGCCGTGGCCGCGACGGCCGTACGGGCTTCCTCCGCCAGGTCCCTCATCCGGTGCGCGTACGGCAGGAGGCGTTCACCGGCCTCCGTCAGGCGGATGCGGGAGCCGAGCCGCTCGAAGAGGTCGACCCCCAGGGAGGATTCGAGGGACCTGATCTGGGACGTCACGCTCGACTGGGCGTAGCCCAGCTCCGCCGCCGCCCGGGTGAAGGAGAGGACGTCGGCCACCTTCTCGAAGGTCGCCAGGAGCCGCAGCTCCATCAGCCCTCGGTCCCCGTGTCCTCGCCGCGCTCGCGCCTCTTCAGCTCCTCCTCGCGGCGGCGCAGGTCCGCCTCCCAGTCCTTGAGGAGGGACTCGTCCCTCTTGTTCTCCTCCTTGAGGGACTTGAGGAACTCGGGGTTGTCGTCCGGGGCGACCCACTCGTGACGGTGATTGCGGTGCCACTCGGAAGGCGTACGGCCTCCGGCGGGTGCGCGCCGCATCTTGCCGGCGGCGAACCAGACGATCGGGCCCACGATCCAGAACAGCAGGATGATGATGACCCAGACCACCTTCGGCAGGTGCTTGGCCTCGTCCTCGGGGGTGTTCAGGCAGTCGATGAAGGCGTAGATCGTCAGCGCCAGCGGCAGGATGTACATCAGTGCCCTGAGCATGTGGTGCGGCCCCCTGGAAGCAGCGGCGGGGCCGGTTGCGGCGGCCCCGGTGACAGGTCAAGCCTAGCCCGTGACCGATACTGGCCCCTATGGCTTACGACGATCTCCGCTCGCTGCTCAGGGCCCTGGAGCGCGAAGGCGACCTCAAGCGCATCAAGGCCGAAGTCGACCCGTACCTGGAGGTCGGGGAGATCGTCGACCGGGTGAACAAGGCGGGAGGGCCGGCGCTCCTTTTCGAGAACGTCAAGGGCTCCGCCATGCCGCTCGCGATGAACGTCTTCGGGACGGACCGCCGGCTCCTCAAGGCGCTCGGCCTGAAGTCGTACGGCGAGATCAGCGAGAAGATCGGCGGGCTTCTCAAGCCGGAGCTGCCGCACGGCTTCGTCGGGGTCCGCGAGGCCTTCGGGAAGCTGGGCTCGATGGTCCACGTGCCGCCGAAGAAGGTGAAGTCCGGGGACGCTCCGGTGCAGGAGGTCGTCCTCACCGGGGACGACGTCGATCTCGACAAGCTGCCCGCGCTGTTCACCTGGCCCAAGGACGGCGGGTCCTTCTTCAACCTGGGCCTCACCCACACCAAGCACCCCGAGACCGGCGTGCGGAACCTGGGGCTCTACCGGCTCCAGCGGCACGACAAGCGCACCATCGGCATGCACTGGCAGATCCACAAGGACAGCCGCAACCACTACGCGGTGGCCGCCGCGAAGGGCGAGCGGCTGCCGGTCGCCATCGCCTTCGGCTGCCCGCCGGCCGTCACGTACGCCTCGACGGCGCCGCTGCCCGGCGACATCGACGAGTACCTCTTCGCCGGCTTCGTGCAGGGCAAGCGGATCGAGATGGTGGACTGCAAGACCGTCCCGCTCCAGGTCCCCGCCAACGCCGAGGTCGTCGTCGAAGGGTGGCTGGAGCCGGGCGAGATGCTGCCGGAGGGTCCCTTCGGCGACCACACCGGCTTCTACACCCCGCAGGAGCCGTTCCCCGCGCTGAAGATCGACTGCGTCACGATGCGCAAGCGTCCGCTGCTCCAGTCGATCGTCGTCGGCCGGCCGCCGACCGAGGACGGGCCGCTCGGCCGGGCCACGGAGCGGTTCTTCCTGCCGCTCCTCAAGATCATCGTGCCGGACATCGTCGACTACCACCTGCCGGAGTCGGGCGGCTTCCACAACTGCGCGATCGTCTCGATCGACAAGAAGTACCCGAAGCACGCGCAGAAGGTCATGCACGCCATCTGGGGCGCGCACATGATGTCGCTGACCAAGCTGATCATCGTGGTCGACAAGGACTGTGACGTGCACGATCTGCACGAGGTGTCCTGGCGGGCCCTCGGGAACACCGACTACGCGCGTGACCTGACCGTGGTCGAGGGGCCGGTCGATCACCTCGACCACGCCTCGTACCAGCAGTTCTGGGGCGGCAAGGCCGGTATCGACGCGACGAAGAAGCTGCCCGAGGAGGGCTACACCCGGGACGGCGGCTGGCCGGACATGGTGGAGTCGGACCCGGCGACGGCGGCCCTGGTGGACCGCCGCTGGAAGGAGTACGGGCTGTGACCACCGCGGCCGTGCCCGGCGCCCAGCCGGGACGTACCAAGGCTTTCCTGCGACTCGTGATGATCGAGCACTCGGTCTTCGCGCTGCCCTTCGCCTACATCGCCTCGCTCACCGCGATGTACCGGCTGGACCGGAACATCCACTGGTGGACGCTCTTCCTCGTCACCGTCTGCATGGTGGGCCTGCGGACCTTCGCCATGGCCTGCAACCGGATCATCGACCGCGAGATCGACGCGCGTAATCCGCGGACGGCCGGGCGGGAGCTGGTGACCGGCGCGGTGTCCGTGCGCTCGGCGTGGATCGGCGCGGGGATCGCCGTCGTCGTCTTCCTCGGGGCCGCCGCGCTGCTGAACCCGCTCTGTCTGGCGCTCGCGCCGCTGGCCGTCATCCCGATGGTCGTCTATCCGTACGGCAAGCGGTTCACGAACTTCCCGCACGCCATCCTGGGCCTCGCCCAGTCCATCGGCCCGATCGGCGCGTGGCTCGCGGTGACCGGCGAGTGGTCCTGGGACGCGGTCGTCCTGGGCCTCGCGGTGGGCGTCTGGATCGGCGGCTTCGACCTGATCTTCGCCTGCCAGGACGTGCAGGCGGACCGGGCGCACGGCGTGATGTCGGTGCCGGCCCGCTTCGGCGTTCCGGCGGCGCTGTGGGGGGCCCGCGCCTCGGCGGTCGTGACGACGGGCCTCCTCGTCTGGTACGCCCTGGCGACGGACGCGGGCCTCTTCTTCTGGATCGGTCTGGTGATCGTGGTCGTCGCCTTCGGCTACGAGCACACGATCGTGAAGCCGCACGACCTGTCCCGGCTGAACCGGGCGTTCTTCACGACCAACGGGTTCATCGGCATCAGCCTGTTCGTGTGCGCCCTGCTCGACCTGCTGGTCCGCGGGCTCACCCCGTAGCCCCGGCGCGACGACGGATAGGCTCGACGGCATGAACGACGGCAAGCGCACCCCTTGGATCGTGGGGGTTTCCGGGGCGTCGGGTACGCCGTACGCCGCCGCCGTGCTGAGGGGGCTGCTTGAGGCGGGGGAGAGCGTCGACCTCGTCGTGTCGCGGGCCTCGCGGCTGACGCTGCTCGACGAGACGGGGATCGCCTTCCGGGACGCGCACTGGCGCGAGGACCTGGCGGCCTGGCTGGCGCGGGGTGCGGACGGGAAGCCGGACACCTTCGACGTGTCGGGCGGGCTGGACGACGTGCGGTACTGGGCGGCCGGGGACCTGGCCGCGGGGCCGTCCTCCGGTTCGTACCCGGCGAAGGGGATGCTGGTGGTGCCGGCCTCGACCGCCGCGGTGGCGGGAGTGGCGCTCGGGCTCTCGAAGGACCTGCTGCAGCGGGTCGCGAGCGTGACGCTGAAGGAGCGGCGCCCGCTGGTGGTCGCGGTGCGGGAGACCCCGCTGAACGGACAGACGCTCAAGCACATGGTGACGCTGGACGAGGCGGGCGCCGTGGTGCTGCCCGCCTCTCCGGCGTTCTACGCGGGGGCGACGCACATCCAGGATCTGGTGGACTTCGTCGCCGGGCGGGTGCTCGACGCGGCAGGGGTGCCGCACCGGCTGTACCGCCGTTGGGAGGGAGAGCTCGGTGGAGCTTCCCGCACGGATTAGCGCTTCTTGGCGGCCTTCTTGGCGGTGCGCTTCGAGGCGGCGGACGGCTGGTGGGCACGCGAGCGGCCGGCCAGCTCCTGCAGCTCACGCATGCGGGCGTAGGCCATCTCGATCGTGTACACGGTGATCACCACTCCTGAAAGATCGTCTTCGATCCACTGAAAGATTCACAGGGTGTCTCCCCTGTGTGCCTTAGATTCTATACCTATACTCGCGGTATCGCTGGACAATGGAAGGTTCCTCTTTATGGACGCCGTGGACAGGCAGCTCATCCAGGCTCTGCGCGAGAACGGCCGCGCCTCGTACGCCGAGCTCGGCCGGCTCGTCGGGCTCTCCGGCCCCTCCGTCACCGACCGCATCAACCGACTCGAGGCCGCCGGAGTCATCACCGGCTACCGCGCCACCGTGAACGCCGCCTCGCTCGGCCTCGGCGTCACCGCCCTCATCGGCATCTCCCTCTCCGACGCCGCCGACCACGAGGACGTGGCCCGCCGGCTGAAGGACCTCGCCGAGATCGAGGACTGCTGGTTCATCGCCGGCGACGACTCCTTCATGCTCAAGGTGCGCGCGAACGACGTCGACGGCCTGGAGAAGACGATCCGCCGCCTCTCCGGCACCAAGGGCGTCTCCCGCACCCGTACGACGATCGTGCTCTCCACCAAGTGGGAGAACCGGGTCGGGGAGCTCCCGGAGGAGGGCTGAGAGTACGGTGGGCAGAGCTTGAATTCGGAGATACAAGGGAGGCGGCCGTACATGGACGCGGGACTCAAGCGCGAACTTGAGCAGAAGGTCCGGGACGGTGAGCGGCTGAGCCGTGAGGACGGCATCGCCCTGTACGAGTCCGACGACCTCGCCTGGCTCGGCGGTCTGGCCCACGAGGTCCGGACCCGCAAGAACGGCGACGTGGTCCACTTCAATGTCAACCGGCATCTGAACATGACCAACGTCTGCACCGCCTCCTGCGCCTACTGCTCCTTCCAGCGCAAGCCGGGCGAGAAGGACGCGTACACCATGCGCATCGAGGAGGCCGTGCGCCTCGCGAAGGCGATGGAGAACGAGAACCTCACCGAGCTCCACATCGTCAACGGGCTCCACCCCAACCTGCCCTGGCGCTACTACCCGCGCTCCCTCTCCGAGCTCAAGAAGGCCCTGCCGAACGTCTCCCTCAAGGCGTTCACGGCCACCGAGATCCACCACTTCGAGACGATCTCCGGGCTCTCCGCCTCCGAGATCCTCGACGAGCTGATCGAGGCCGGCCTGGAGTCGCTGACCGGCGGCGGCGCCGAGATCTTCGACTGGGAGGTCCGGCAGCACATCGTGGACCACCGCACCCACTGGGAGGACTGGTCCCGGATCCACCGGCTCGCGCACGAGAAGGGGCTCAAGACCCCCTCGACCATGCTCTACGGGCACATCGAGGAGCCGCGCCACCGCGTGGACCACGTGCTCCGGCTCCGTGAGCTCCAGGACGAGACCGGCGGCTTCCAGGTCTTCATCCCGCTGCGCTACCAGCACGACTTCGTGGACATGCAGGACGGCAAGATCCGCAACAAGCTCCAGGCGCGCACCACGATGGCGACCGGCGCCGAGGCCCTGAAGACCTTCGCGGTCTCCCGGCTGCTCTTCGACAACGTGCCGCACGTCAAGGTCTTCTGGGTCATGCACGGCGTCCAGACGGCGCAGCTGGCGCTCCAGCACGGCGCCGACGACATGGACGGCTCGGTCGTCGAGTACAAGATCACGCACGACGCCGACAACTACGGCACGCCGAACAAGCTGGGCCGCGAGGACCTGCTCGAACTGATCCGCGACGCGGGCTTCCGGCCGGTCGAGCGGAACACGCGGTACGAGATCATCCGCGAGTACCCGGGCCCGGACGCGGACCGGCGCGAGTCGCCGCAGCCGATGCGGGTCTGACGCACTCATGAGAAAGGGCCGGCGGGGATGTCCCCGCCGGCCCTTTCCCGTGTTCACCTCAGCGGCCCCGTGCTCACCTCAGCGGCAGCAGCATGATGATGTCGTCGCGGTCGTCGCCGGGGGCGACCCGGATCGCGTCGGGGACGCGGCCGACCTCCTTGTAGCCGGACTTGGCGTAGAAGCCGTCGACGCCGGTGCCGCCCCGGCAGGTCAGGCGTATCGCCTCGATCGCCTCGAAGCCCGCGGCGGTGCGGGCGGTGTGCTCGACCGCCGCCATGAGGTCGCGGCCGTATCCCCGGCCCTGGTGCCGGGGGTGGACCATCACGGTGTAGAGCCACGCCCAGTGGGTCATCAGCGGATGGGTGTTGAAGGTGAAGAAGGCGGTGGCGGCGACCCGGCCGTCTTCGTCGCGGCCGACGAGGAGGCGGGTGCCGCCCTCGGCCATGGCGACCAGGTGCCTGAGCAGGGCGGGACGGATCTCGTCGGGGGTGACGGGGGGCACGAAGCCGACGGCGCCGCCCGCGTTGGAGACGTCGGCCCAGAGGGAGAGCACGCCGTCGCGCAGGGCGGGGTCGACGGCCGGGTCCACCTCGAACGTAAGGGTCATGGGCGGATTTTATCCATTACTTCTCCGGTGCTCAAGAGGCCCGGTCCCGGATCGGGTGCCGTCGCGTGCTTCACTGGAGGACGCTCGTCCCGCTGGGAAACTTCGGGATCTTTCGGAACGGAAGACTGGACTGACATGCTCCGCTACACGCTGATGCGGCTCGGGATCTTCGCCGGGTGCTTCCTCGCCCTGTGGGGTCTCGTCTACGTCGGCGCGCTGCCGCGCGGTCTGGGCGACTCGAACCTGCTCTGGGTCCTCGTCCTCTCCATCGTCGTCTCCGCCCCCCTCAGCTTCGTGCTCCTGCGCAAGGCGCGGGACGAGGCGAGCGCGGAGGTCGTGGCGAAGGTCGAGCGCGCCAAGGGCCGGCTGGACGCGAACCGGTCCCAGGAGGACGCGCTGTAGTCGTATAAGGGCTACGTAAGCTTCCTCACAGACGTCCACCCCGGGTGGGGCCTTCCAAGGCTCCTGCCTGGGGTGTTCTGTGTTTCGGAGGAGAAAGGGCGCTCCTGCACCCCAAAGGAGAGCTTTGAGGTTCTCAAAGTTCAAGTGTTAACGTGTTCGACATGAAGACGGCAGTGCGCTTCTCCGACGCCACGAGCACCCCGCTCGTGGCGCGCCTGCACGTCGATCTGTGCCGCTGTATGTCCGCGGTCTGTTGCCGCGCGCTCTGATCCGGCATCATGCAGCGGCCCGCGCCCAGCGCGTGTGTGCCGCACCCCCGTCCCGTATTTCCCGATACGCACCTGTGGAGTGTGCCCGTGTCCGCGTCCGTGACGCCCGAGACGAAGCCCCGGATACCCAAGGTCCCCTTCTGGGCCCAGATCATCGCCGGTCTGGCCCTCGGAGCCCTCCTCGGCTGGGTCGCCCGCAGCCAGGACGTCTCCTGGCTCAAGGAGACCCTCGGCCAGATCGGCGACATCTTCGTCCAGCTGCTCAAGCTGGCCGTCGCGCCGCTCGTCTTCTTCGCGATCCTGGTGTCGATCACCAACCTGCGGAAGGTGAACAACGCCGCCCGCCTCGCCACCCGCACGCTGCTCTGGTTCATGATCACCTCGCTCATCGCGGTCGGCATCGGCCTCGCGATCGGCCTGATCACCGACCCGGGCGCCGGCACCGGCCTCACGCCGAAGGACGGCAAGCTCCCCAAGCACGAGGGCTCCTGGATCGACTTCCTCACCGGCATCATCCCGACGGACGTCATCACGCCCTTCACCGAGCTGAACGTCCTCCAGATCGTCTTCATGGCCGCCGTCGCCGGCATCGCCGCCCTCAAGCTCGGCGACCGCGCCAAGCCGATCCTCACCCTCTCCGAGTCGGTCCTGGAGCTCCTCCAGAAGGCCCTGTGGTGGGTCATCCGCCTCGCCCCGCTCGGCACCGTCGGCCTCATCGGCTTCGCCATCGCCGACTACGGCTGGGACCTGATCGGCAAGTACGCGACCTTCACCGCCGACATCTACGTCGGCTGCGCCCTGGTCCTCTTCGGCGTCTACCCGCTGCTGCTCGCCACGGTCGCCAAGGTCAACCCGCTCCAGTTCTACAAGGGCGCCTGGCCCGCCATCCAGCTGGCCTTCGTCTCCCGCTCCTCCGTCGGCACCATGCCGGTCACCCAGAAGGTCACCGAGCGCCTCGGCGTCCCGAAGGAGTACGCCTCCTTCGCCGTCCCGTTCGGCGCCACGACCAAGATGGACGGCTGCGCCGCGATCTACCCGGCGCTCGCCGCGATCTTTATCGCGCAGATCTTCGACGTGCAGCTGGGCGTCGGCGACTACCTGCTGATCGCCTTCGTCTCGGTCATCGGCTCGGCGGCCACCGCCGGCCTCACCGGCGCCACGGTCATGCTCACCCTGACCCTCTCCACCCTGGGCCTCCCCCTGGAGGGCGTCGGCCTCCTCATGGCGATCGACCCGATCCTGGACATGATGAGGACGGCCACGAACGTGGCCGGCCAGGCCCTGATCCCGGTGATCGTCTCGGCCCGCGAGAAGATCCTCGACCTCACCGCGTACGAGCACGCCTCGTCGTCCCCGATCGACGACCTGGCCGAGGGCGCGGACAGCGACCGGAAGGTCGCGGTCACGGCCGCCGCCTGACCCTCGTCGAGCCCGCCGCCTGATCCTCGTCAAGCGTGTACGTGCCCCCTGCCCGGACCGGGCAGGGGGCACGTACGCTTTCGCGGGGCATCCAGTGGATCTTGGAAGCAGGGGTGGGGCGCCATGGCCGGCGGGGCGAAGGCGCGGCGGTTGCCGCGGGTGGTGCGGGAGCGGCAGATGGTGGACGCGGCCGTGCGGTGCTTCGCCCGGCACGGGTACCAGGCGGCGTCCATGGACGAGATCGCCGAGCTCGCCGGGGTCTCCAAGCCCTTGGTCTATCTGTATCTGGGGTCCAAGGAGGAGCTGTTCACCGCCTGCATCCGGCGTGAGGCGGGGGCCCTGCTCGCGGCCGTGGACGCCGGGGTCGGGGGGCCGGAGGTGCCGCCGGACGAGCGGCTCTGGGCGGGGCTGCTCGCCTTCTTCACGTACGCCGCCGAGCACCCGGACTCATGGGTGGTGCTGAGCCGGCAGGCGCGGACGCAGGGAGAGCCGTTCGCCGGTGAGGTGGCGCGGATGCGGGACGAGATCGTGGGCTTCGTGGCGGGGTTGATCGGGGAGGCCGCCGGGGAGGCGGACGTGGTCATCACCGGGCGGGACGTGGACGCGCTCGCGCAGGCGTTGGTCGGGTCCGCCGAGTCGTTGGCCAGCTGGGCGAACGAGACTCCGGGGGTGGCGGCGAAGGAGGCCGCCGCGACGCTGATGAACTTCGCCTGGGCCGGGCTCGGAAACCTCATGAAAAGCGAACGCTGGTCTCCCCGCTAGCGCTTACCGGGCAGTAAGGTTACCGGCTAGTCCGGGCAGTCAGGACAACTCAGGGCTCAACGTACCGACGCACGACCTCAGTTCATCGCGCAGACCGAGGAGCCGCACGTGTCCGTCGTCACCGCCGCATCCGAGACCGAGCCGGACGAGCCGCGGAAGGTGGTGGTGGACGGACGCGTGCGGGAGGTGTCCGTCCCCGCGCTCGTTCCCCGGGTGGCCCGCGGCTCGCTCGCCGACCTGCCGTACGACAACGCCCGGCAGGACCCCGAGGCCGTCCTCTTCTCCAGGAAGGACGCGGAGGGCGAGTGGTACGACGTCAGCGCCGCCCGCTTCGCCGCCGAGGTGCACTCCGTCGCCAAGGGCCTCATCGCCGCCGGCCTGCGCCCCGGCGACCGGCTCGCGCTCATGGCCCGCACCACCTACGAGTGGACCCTGATCGACTTCGCCGCCTGGGCCGCCGGACTCGTCACCGTCCCCGTGTACCCCACCTCCTCCGCCTTCCAGACCCGCTGGATCCTCCAGGACTCCGGGGCCGCGGCCTGTGTCGTCGAGGACGCCGAGCAGGCGCGGCTCGTCTCCGCCGAGCGGCGGCAGCTGCCCGGACTCGCCCACCTCTGGGTCCTCGGCGCCGGCGCCGTCGACCAGCTCCGCGCGGCGGGCGCGCGGGTCGCCGACGAGGCCGTCACCGCCCGCCGGGGCCTGCTCACCCCGGCGACCCTCGCCACCCTCGTCTACACCTCCGGCACCACCGGCCGGCCCAAGGGCTGCGCCCTCACCCACGCCAACTTCTTCGCCGAGGTCGACAACGCCGTCCGGCTCCTCCACCCCGTCTTCGTCTCGGAGAGCAAGGAGCCCGCCGCCACCCTCCTCTTCCTGCCGCTCTCCCACGTCTTCGGGCGGATGGTCGCCGTCGGCTGCGTCCGCGCCCGCGTCCGGGTCGGGCACGCGCCCTCCGTCGAGGGCGAGGAGCTCCTCACCGACCTGGCCGGCTTCCGGCCCACGTTCCTCCTCGCCATCCCGTACGTCCTGGAGAAGGTCTTCGACCGGGCCCGCGCCACCGCCGAGCGCGGCGGGAAGGCCGCCGCCTTCGACCGGGCCGCCCGGATCGCCCGCCGGTACGGGCGGGAGGCCTCGCCCTCGCTCTCCCTGCGCGCCGCACGGGCGCTGTACGACCCGCTGGTCTACCGGCGGATCCGCAGCGCGCTCGGCGGCCGCGTGAAGTACGTGATCTGCGGCGGCTCCCCGCTCGGCGCCCGGCTCGCCGAGTTCTTCGCGGGCGCCGGCGTCGAGGTCTTCGAGGGGTACGGCCTGACGGAGACCACGGCCGCCTCCACGGTCACCCCGCCGCGCCGGCCGCGCACCGGCACCGTCGGATGGCCCCTGCCGGGCACGGCCGTCCGGATCGCCGACGACGGAGAGGTCTGGCTCAAGGGCGGTCACGTCTTCGCCGGCTACTGGGACGCCCAGCGCGGGGCGGCTCTGCCGTACACCGACGACGGCTGGTTCCCCACCGGGGACCTCGGCTCGCTCGACGCGGACGGCTATCTGCGGATCACCGGCCGGAAGAAGGACATCATCGTCACCTCGGCCGGCAAGAACGTGGCCCCCGCCCCGCTGGAGGACTGGCTGCGCGCCCACCCGCTGGTCGCCCAGTGCATGGTCGTCGGCGACGACCGCCCGTACGTCACGGCCCTGATCATCCTCGACCACGAGGGCCTGACGCACTGGCGGCGGATGCGGCGCAAGGACCACCTGGCACTCTGGGAGCTGGCCCGGGACCCGGAGCTGCTCGCCGCGCTCCAGCGGGGGGTGGACGGCGCCAACCGGCTGGTCTCACGCGCCGAGTCGATCCGCGCCTTCCGCGTCCTGAACACCGAGTTCTCGGAGGCCTCCGGCCATCTGACGCCGTCCCTGAAGCTCAAACGGCGGGCGGTGCTGCGGGACTTCGCCCGGGAGGTCGAGGAGATGTACGGGGCGGGGGAGCCGTCGCCGTGAGGTCGGCCCGATGGGCCCCGTTCATCTCCCGGCGTGCTTCGCCTACACCATGAGGGGCACCTCGTGGATCTCGTCCGCCGCGTGTCCCGTGCGGGCGTGGACCCGCTGGACGGCCTCGGCCGAAGGGCCGCTCGACAGGCAGTAGACCGTCCCCGACTCCGGGTCCGCCCACGCCCGCTCGAAGTGGACCCCCTCGTCCTTCTCGATGGCGAGGTCGGCCTGGTGGGCCTCTTCGAGCTGCTCGGCCGTGATCCCCACCATGCCCCGGTGCACGTCCATGTACGTACCCATGGTTCACACCTCCACCTTCCATGGTGCGCCCTCAGGGCCAGAGCAGCTCGCGCAGCCAGCCGGTGGCCGTCGACGGGTCGCGGCGGTAGCGGAGGCGGATGTGGCGGCGGCGGGCGTCGCCCTGGAAGAACTCGACCTCGGCCGGTTCGACGACGTACAGGGTCCAGGTGGGGGCGGGCGCGTCCGGTTCCTCCTCGGCCCGGCGCCAGGCCGCCGCGCTCGCCTCGGCGAGGGTGTCGGGGGAGTCGAGGACCTCGCTCTGCCGGCCGACGAGCGCCGAGGCGAGGGCGCCGGTGGTGCGGGCGTGGAGGTCCTCGTACGCCTCCTCGGGGGAGCAGGTGAGGACGTGGCCCCGGACCCGGACCTGGCGGCCCTGGACCGGCCAGTAGAAGCCGAGCGCGGCCTCGGGGCGGGCGGCGAGCTGGCGGCCCTTGGCGCTGGTGGCGTGGGAGGCGAAGTGCCAGCCGCGCGCGTCGGCGTCGTGCAGCATCACCGTACGGACGTCGGGCCTGCCGTCCTCGTCCACGGTGGCCAGGGAGAGGGTGTGCGGCTCGGTCTGACCGGCCGCGGCCGCCGCCGTGAACCAGTCGTGGAAGAGGGGGAGCGGCTCGGGCGGGGCGCTCGCCGGGTCGAAGGACGGGAGCTCGGTGTCCCAGACCCGGAGGGAGCGCAGGGCGTGGTGGAAGTCGGTCATGCGGTCACGGTAGGGCGTGCGGCGGCGTTCGTGGCCGGCACCGTGTAGTCCGCGAGCGGGACCGCGTTGGCCGCCGACTGGATGCCGTCGCGGATCTTCTTCGCGATGAGGTTCTTCCAGGGGGTCTTCGGCAGCGTCCGCACCATGAGCATGCGCAGGGCGATCTTCCACTTCGAGCCGACGGTCATCTCCTTGACGAAGCCCTCCGCCATGCGCTGGTTCTGCTCCACGCCGGGCCGCATGTGCTGTTCGTAGCGGGCGAAGGCCACGGTGTGGTCGCCGCCCGCCCGGGCCAGTTCGCCCGCCAGGACGTAGGCGCCGATGAGGGCGAGGCCGGTGCCCTGGCCGGAGGCGGGGGAGGAGCAGTGGGCGGCGTCGCCGAGGAGGACGACGCGGCCGGTGGACCAACGGTCCATCTCCACGAGGGACATGGAGTCGAGGTAGAAGTCGTCGGCGGCCGCCGCGTGTCCGAGGAGCCGGGGGATCTCCCAGCCGTCGCCCGCGAAGGTGTCGGTGAGCAGGCGCTTCTGGGCGGTGACGTCCCGGTGGTCGTGGGGGAGTTCCTGGGGCGAGGAGAAGATGAAGAGGTTCTTGGCGTCGGTCTCGCCGGCGGAGCTGTAGACGCAGAGCAGCTTCCCGGGGAGCGCGTGGTAGGTCTCCCAGCGGTCCAGGCCCAGGTGGTTGGGGGCCGTGAAGATGGAGATGTACGCGCCGAGGTGGCGCTTGAACCGCTCCTCCGGGCCGAAGGCGAGCCGCCGGGTGTTCGAGTGGAGTCCGTCGGCGCCGACGACCAGGTCGAAGCGGCGGACGGTGCCGCTCTCGAAGGTGACGGTGACGCCGGCCGTGTCTTCGGGGTCGTCCGCGATGTCGGCGATCGAGTCGCCGAAGACGTACTCGACGTCCTCGCGGGTCCGGTCGTACAGGATGCGGGCGAGCTCGCCGCGCATGATCTCGTCGTCCTCCTCGACGCGGCCGCCGAAGATGTCGGCGGGCAGTTCGCCGATGGTGCGGCCGGCGTCGTCGACGTACGAACCGCCGCGCATGTCGGTGGAGTTGGCGCGGATCTCGTCGAGGACGCCCATCCGGCGGCAGACCTCGATCGCGGTGCCGCGGATGTCGACCTTGTAGCCGCCGGTGCGGAGTTCGGGGGCGCGCTCGACGACGGTGGGGACGAAGCCGTAGCGGTGCAGCCAGAGGGCGAGGGCGGGGCCGGCGATCGAGGCGCCGGAGATCAGGACGGTCTTGGCGGTCTTCGTGGTGCTGGTCATGGCAGGACTCCTTGTCCGGTGTCTGCGGGCCGTTCCCCTGCCCGCAGACATGACTATACGGATGTCCTACACGCTTGTCTATGACGCTTGTATAGATCTTTCCGGTGGTCGGTCAGGCGCGGGCGAGGACCACCGTCCCCGAGGAGCAGAACCAGCCCCCCGTCCCCGACGCCACCGCCAGCTCCGGCAGCGAGCCGTCCGGCCGGCGCACCTGGAGCCCCGGCGCCTCCCCGCGCAGCTGCCGCACCGCCTCCACGAGCAGGAACAGGCCCCGCATCCCCGGGTGGCAGGCCGAGAGCCCGCCGCCGTCCGTGTTCACCGGCAGCCGGTCCTTCTCCTGGACGAACGCCCCGCCCTCGCCCTTCGCGCAGAAGCCCAGGTCCTCCAGGGTCACCAGGGTCATGTAGGTGAAGGCGTCGTAGATCTCGGCGAGGTCGACGTCGGCGGGCCGGACGCCCGCCCGCTCGAAGGCCAGCCGGCCGCTGACGGCCGCCGGGGAGACCGTGAAGTCCTCCCACTCCGACATCGTGGTGTGCGAGGCGTGCTCACCCGTGCCGAGCACCCAGACCGGGGCCTTGCGGCAGTCCTGGACGTACTCCTCGGCCACGAGCAGCACCGCGCAGCCGCCGTCGCTGCGGATGCAGCAGTGCAGCTTGGTGAACGGGTCCGCGATCATCGGCCCGTCCAGGACGTCGTCGACGGTGATCGGCTCGCGGAACATCGCCTCCGGGTTGAGCGCCGCGTTCGCCCGCGCCCGGACGGCCACCTCCGCGAGCTGCTCCAGGGTCGTGCCGTACTCGTGCATGTGACGACGGGCGGCCATCGCGTACTTGGCGATCAGGGTGTGCCCGTACGGGACCTCGAACTGGAGCGGGCCGCGCGAGCCGAAGGAGAGGTTCGAGGTGCGGCGCCGGGCGCGGATGTCGGCGCGGGCGGTGGAGCCGTACACCAGCAGGACCGCGTTCGCGTGACCGGCGGCGACGGCGTCGGCGGCGTGCGCGGCCATGACCTCCCAGGTGGCCCCGCCGACGGCGGTCGAGTCCACCCAGCGGGGGCGCAGGCCCAGGTACTCGGCGACCTCGACCGGGGCGAGCGTGCCGAGGCCCGCCGAGGCCAGGCCGTCGATCAGCGAGCGGTCGAGGCCGCTGTCCGCGAGGGCGCGACGGGCGGCCTGGGCGTGCAGGGCGTAGGGGGTGGCCTCGTCGACCCGGCCGCAGTCGGAGAGGGAGACGCCGACGACGGCGACGCGGCGGGAGCTGCGTGTGGTGGTGGGCATGAATCTGACGGTACATCAGATTTCCTGAATCGGGACCGGCGCCTCTCTGGGCAACCGACCCCACGCCGCCCTAGCATGACGCACCGTCAGATACGGAGGGAGCTCCATGGACACCTCGCCATCCGCCCCGTCGGCGGAACCGCTCACCGAGGAGCAGCAGGGGATCCGCCGCGCCCTGCGGGACCTGCTCGCCGAACGGGCCGGATCGCACGGGAACCACGCGACCACCGCGGCCGAGGGAGACGACACCGCGCTCTGGACCCGCGCGACCGGCACCCTCGGCCTCGCCGGACTCACCCTCCCCGAGGAGTACGGAGGCGCCGGCCGCGGCCCCGTCGAGCTCGCCCTCGCCTGCGAGGAGACCGGCCGCGCCCTCGCCCCCTCCCCGCTCCTCGCCACCACCGTCCTCGCCGCCCCGCTCCTCACCGCCCTCGGCACCCCCGCCCAGCGCGCCGAACTCCTCCCGCGCGTCGCCGACTCCACCCTCACCTGCGCCCTCGCCGCCCCCTCCGGCATCGCCCTCGCCCTCGGCCTCACCGGCGACAACACCGACGGCGACTGGTCGGGCGGCGGCCGGGCCGGCGGCATCCAGGCCGCGCGCGCGGCGGACGGCGGCTGGCGCCTCTACGGCGAGGCCGCCCAGGTCATCGACGGGCACAGCGCCGGACTGCTCCTCGTCGCCGCCCACGCCGGCGGCTTCGCCCGCAGCCGTACGCTCCTCTTCCTCGTCCCCGCGGACGCCCCCGGACTCGTACGGACCCGGCAGCCCGCCCTCGACCCCACCCGGCCCCGGGCCACCGTCCAGTTCCGGGACACCGGCGCCGAGCTCCTCGGCGAGGAACCGGCCGACGTCCTCGGCGCCCTCGCCGCCACCGGCCGAGCCGCCGCCGTGATGCTGGCCGCCGAGGCCGTCGGCGCCGCCGCGGCCGCCCTCGACCACGCCGTCGAGCACCTCGGCTCCCGCGAACGGCCCGGCCGCCCCGCCGGCCCCGTCCACGCCGCCCGGCACCGCCTCGCCGACCTCTGCGTCCAGGTCGGGACGGCCCGCTCGCTGACCTACTGCGCGGCCCGCGAACCCGGCCCCGGACCCGACGGCGGACCGCTCGCCCTCGCCCACGCCCTGGAGGCGCTGCGCGCCACCGCCGAGGAGTCCCTCGCCCGGGAGGAGGAGGGACACCCGTACTTCGAGCGGGCCGCCTCCGACGAACTGCTCTTCGGCCCCGCCCGCCGGCTGCGCGCCCGGGCGGCGGAACGGACCGGACTCTTCGGAGAGGAGGCGGCGTAGATGCCCACCGGACGGAAGCTCGTGCAGAAGGTGTCCTCGACCCGGACCTTCGCCAAGGTCGCCCCGCGCGTCATCCCGGCCATGGACCGGGCCGTGCACCGGCTGACCAGGGGAAAAGTGCTGCTCAGCGCACGGATGCTGCCCGGCGTGATCCTCACCGCCCGGGGCGCGAGGAGCGGCCGGCCGCGGGTCACCCCGCTCGCCTGCATGCCCGAGGGGGACGGCCGCTGGCTCCTCGTCGGCTCCAACTTCGGCCGCCCGGGCCACCCCGCCTGGACGGCGAACCTGCTCGCCCATCCGGACGTCGAGATCAACTGGCGGGGCGAGGACGTGCCCGTACGGGCGGAGCTGCTCGCGGGCGAGGAACGGGCGGCGGCCTGGAAGGCGGCGCTGGAGTTCTGGCCGCCGTACGCCACGTACCAGGCACGGATCGAGCGCGAGATCCGGCTCTTCCGCCTCACGCGCAGATAGCGGCCGCACCGCGCCGGGCCGGGGCGGCCACCGGCACGTCACAGCGCCCGGACACGGCGACGCCGACGGCGGTCCCGGCCCCGGTCTCGCGGGGGCGGGTCGCCGTCGGCGTCGAGGACAGGACGGGTGAAGGAGGGCCGGCGCTACCTGGTCGGCTTCTTGCCGGTGATGCCCAGGTGTACCAACAGGGCCAGGTTCGGCTTGAGTTCGGCCTGCTTCACGCCCCAGGTCTGGAAGCCCTTCTGGTGGCCGGCGACCGAGGCCAGCATCGCCACCAGGGAGCCGGCCATCGCGGCGGGGCTGACGTCCTTGTCGACCTTGCCCTTGCTCTGGAGCTCCTTCACCGCGTCCGTGAGGGAGTTGGTGACCGAGTTCAGGATCTTCATGCGGATCTTGTAGAACCGCTTGTCGCCCTCGGCGGCGCCGAGGTCCACGACCCGCAGGATCGCGTCGTGCTTCCGCCAGAAGTCCAGGAATCCCTCGACGAGTTCCTCCGAGGTCTGCCATCCGGCCTTGCCGACCCAGGAGCGACCGCTGACCAGCTCGGTCAACGCGGCGCCCTCCTTGGCCATTTCCTCCGCGATCTCGAGGACCGCTCCCTCGACGTCCGGGAAGTACTGATAGAACGTCGCGGGTGAAGTACCCGCCTTCCGGGCCACATCGATGACCTTGACGTCCCGGTAGGGCGAGGAGCTGAGCATCTCACCGAGGCAGTCGAGCAGCTTCTGCCGCGTCGCCTGACCGCGTCGTCCGGCCACGCGGCCGTCGACGGTGCGTACTTGTCCTGTCATGCCGTCAGCTTACCGAGGGGGGATCAGCGCGCGATTCGGCCGACTGCAAATGGGGTGCACCCCCGGCACACCGCCGTTCCGCGAGGTCGACGCGGGTGCGTGGCCCGAGGGCACAGGGGCGGTATCGAGCCAGTGCCGGACGCCGGGGTCGGACGCGGCTCCCGGCACGGTGCCGGACGCGGTGCCGGACGTGCCGGCGGCGCCCGGGGCCGATCGAGGCCGGCGCGGGGAGTCCCGTACCCGAATAGGCTTATGGACAGGCTGTGGACAAGGCCGGTGGACAACTCAAGCGCCACAAGGGCTCCGACCCGCCGAATCGCCCCTTTGTTCGCATCTCGGGGCGTGCGGGGCCGCCCCCGCAGCCCTAGCGTGGGGACATGGCCGTACGTACTGAGGGCACCCCCTGCTGGGTGGACGCACAGCTTCCCGACCTCGAGGCGGGCAAGCGTTTCTACGGCGAGCTCTTCGGCTGGACCTTCGACCCCGACCGCGACGAGGCCCTCCTCGACGGCCGCCGGGTCGCCGGACTCGTCCCCAAGCGGGACGGGCGCATGCCCACCACCTGGACCCTCTACCTCGCCACCGAGAACGCAGGCACCCTCGCCACCCGGATCAAGGCCGCCGGCGGACAGATGGTCATGGAGCCCTACCCCGTCGGCCCGTTCGGCGTCTACGCCCTCGCCGCCGACCCCGGCGGCGCGGTCTTCGGCCTCCGCCAGGAGGGCGACGACGACGGCTTCGAGGTCACGGACGAGCCGGGGACCTTCTGCTGGATGGAGGTCTACACCCGCCGTCCCGACGCCGTCGACACCTTCTACGCCACCGTCTTCGGCTACCTCGGCCGCCAGGCCGACGCCGCCGAGGAGGGCAGGGACGCCGACTTCGACTACCGCGTCTGGTCCCCGCCCGGCTCCCGGCCCGGCGGCGCCGACGCCTTCGGCGGGCGAGCCGTCATCACCGACGACTTCCCCGCCGAGATGCCCGGCCACGTCCTCGTGCACTTCGCCGTCGCCGACTGCGACGAGGCCTGCGAGACCACCGTCCGGCTCGGCGGCCGGATCGCCACCCCGGCCTTCGACTCCCCGCACGGCCGCGTCGCCGTCCTCCACGACAACCAGGGCGCCCGCTTCGCCGTCCGCGCGGAGCCGAAACCATCCGCTACGGACTGATCCGTCCCCGGCCGTACCGGCCGGTGCACCCCGTACCGCAGCACCCCGTTATGACGTGTGACACCCCGATCCGCCCCCGGGTTCGCAACCAGGCCCTCGGACAGGAAGAATCAGGGCCACGGGGCCGTACCCTCATGGCCCGTACGGGGAGGTGGCAGGCAAGTGGAACAGCTGACGCAGCACGACCCGAGACGCATCGGGCCCTTCGAGGTGCTGGGCCGGCTCGGCGCGGGCGGAATGGGCCTGGTCTATCTCGCGCGCTCGGCCTCGGGCCGGCGCGTGGCGATCAAGACCGTGCGCACGGAGCTCGCGGAGGACCAGCTGTTCCGGGTCCGCTTCACCCGGGAGGTGGAGGCCGCCCGGGCGGTCTCCGGCTTCTACACGGCCGCCGTCGTCGACGCCGACCCGCGCGCCGCCGTGCCCTGGCTGGCCACCGCCTATGTGCCGGCGCCCTCCCTCGAAGAGATAGTGAACGAGTGCGGGCCGCTCCCGGCCCAGGCCGTCCGCTGGCTCGCCGCGGGCGTCGCCGAGGCCCTGCAGTCCATCCACGGCGCGGGCCTGGTCCACCGCGACCTCAAGCCGTCCAACGTCCTCGTCGTCGAGGACGGCCCCCGGGTGATCGACTTCGGCATCGCGTCCGGCGTCTCCAACACACGGCTGACGATGACCAACGTCGCCGTGGGCACGCCCGCCTACATGTCGCCCGAGCAGGCCCGCGACTCGCGCAGCGTCACCGGTGCCAGCGACGTCTTCTCGCTGGGCTCGATGCTGGTCTTCGCCGCCACCGGCCACGCGCCCTTCCACGGCGCCAACCCGGTCGAGACCGTCTTCATGCTGCTCCGCGAGGGCCCCGACCTGGAGGGCCTGCCCGAGGAGCTGCGGCCCCTCATCGAGTCCTGCATGCAGATGGACGTCACCCGCCGGCCCACCCCGGCCGACCTCCAGGCGCAGCTCGCCCCGCACCTCTTCGGCCCCGGCAGCGACGACAGCGGCACGGCCTCCGCCTGGCTGCCGCAGAGCGCCACCGCCATGATCGAGCACCGCCGCGGCGGTGGCCGCCAGCTGCCCGCCCCGGTGGCGCCGCCGCGGCCCCCGGCGGACCCGCCGGGCCCCCGCCCCGACCCCCGCTTCCCGGAGCGGGCGCCGGAGCACGCGCCCGTCGGCGGCCGGCACGCCGGTCCCGCCGAGAGCGCGGGCGGCCCCGTGCGCCTCGGCGGTGCGACCGTGCCGATCGGCCCCGGCCCCCGGGTCGCCGACACCCGGGCGGCGCTCGCCGTCGGCCGGGGCACCGACGCGGGCCCCGCGACCGGCTGGATCCGCCCGCCCGGCGGCGGCCCGCACGGAGCCGAGCAGGCTCCGCAGCAGGGCTCCCGTCCCGCGTCGGTGCCCTCGCAGGGCACCGACCAGACGGCGGCCCCGCAGCCCCCGCCGGAGCCCGGCCACTGGCGGCCCTGGCGCTTCCGGATGTCGAACGACGTGTGGGGCACCCCGGTCGTCGACGGCGACCTGCTGTACGTGACCTCCTTCGAGGTGCACGCCCTGGACACGGGGAGCGGCCGGCGCCAGTTCAAGACCCGGGACGTGGCCTGGTCGATGGCCGTCGCCTCGGGCCGCATCCACGCCTCCGACGGCCCGACCCTGTACGCCCTCGACGCCACCGACGGCGGCGAGCGCTGGCGGCTGCACACGGACGCCTGGGTGTACTCGCTGAAGGTCGACCGGGGCACGGTCGTCACCGGCACGCGCGGCGGCGGGGTGCAGGGCTGGGAGGCCTCCAACGGCGCCAAGCTGTGGGAGCTCACCGGCGCGCAGACCGACTTCGAGACCCCGGAGGCGGGGCCCGCCGTGCACGGCGACACCGTGTACGTGTGGCGGGACGCCCGGCTCCAGGCCCTCGACGCCCGCACGGGCGTGGAGCGCTGGTCGTACCCGATCGGCGACGCGGCCTCCTGTGCCAACGTGCCGGTGCGGGTGGCCCCGGCCGAGGACGGCTGCGTGTACGTCTCCGCCGGGACCCGGGTCCTGTCGATCGACATCGCCGGCGGGCACGTCCGCTGGCACTTCGAGGCGCCGGCGGTCTTCCTCTCCCCGCCCGCCTTCGCGCCGGGACCGGCCGTCACGGGCGGCGGGGTGTACCTCTCGGACCACCTCGGCACCGTGTACGCCCTCGACGCCACCACCGGCCAGGACCGCTGGCGGATCGCGACCGAGCCGCGCCAGTCCGCCGAGCCGGTGCTCGTCGCCGACGGCAACGTCCACGTCGGCAGCGGCAGCGCGCTCTACACGCTCGACGCGGTCACCGGCACGCCCCGGTGGCGGTTCGCGGCGGGCGGCGAGCTGGTCGGCTCCCCGGTCGTCGCCGACGGCCGGGTGCACTTCGGTTCCGCCGACCACGTCCTGTACACCCTGGACGCGACCGGCGGGCAGCTCCGCTGGAAGCTCGCCACGGGCGGCGAGATCACCGGCTCGCCGGTGGCCAAGGGCGGGGTCGTGTACGCGTGCAGCAAGGACCGCTGCGTGTACGCGCTCGACGCGGCCAAGGGCACGGCGACGGGCAGGGGCGCCGCGGCGCGCTGAACACCGGGGGCGCGCTGACGCCGCGGGGCGCTAACGCCGCGGGGGCGGCGGGGGCGGGGCCGCCGGGCCGCCGTCGTCGCTCTCCCGGTCCCGGGCGGGTACGTCGTACGTCTGGGTCGGGGCCGCGGAGGGCGGCTCCGCCCGGGGCCCGTCCGTGGGGGTCCGGTCCGATGGGGGCCGGTTCGGCGGGGGCTGGTCCGCAGGGGGTCGGTCCCCCGGGCTCTGGTCCGTCGGCGTCCGGTCCCTCGGCGGGCCTTCCAGGGGTGGGTGTTTGTCCCGGGGCGCCCGGTCCACCCGGCTCGGCCGGGGGGCGTGGTGTCGGCCCGGCATGACGAGCGCGCCGAGCAGCAGCAGGATCCCGCCGCCGACGGCGTACCCGACCCCCTCGCCGACTCCCTTGCCGTCGGTGCCGACCGTGAGGCTCCCCTCCACCTGGCCGAGCCGCACCATCCACAGGACGGTGAAGCCGAGGACGACGAGCCCTGCGACGGAGACGAGCAGGCGGGAGCGGAGCAGTACGCCGACGAGGGTGACGAGGGCGGCGAAGGCGAAGGGCAGCAGGATCGAGCCCAGGACGTCGGCCTTCGCGTCGGTGATGCCGGTGAACAGCTCGTCGATGGCGTAGTCACGCCCGGGACGGCCGTCGTACCAGGCACGGAAGGGGCTCCAGACGGCGGCCGTCGCTCCGGCGAGAGCCAGGACGGAGCCGGCTGTGTCGCGGATCATGGGTGCGGCCTCCTCGGCGGTCCGGCCCTCTTTCCCGACGCTACGCCGGGTGAGGGGGCCCCGCCACGCGGCACGGGGGCGGCGCTAGGGTGGCGCGGACACGACAGACAGGACGGAGCCGGCGATGGTACGGACGCGCTTGAAGCTCGCGGCGACGCTCACGGTGGTGGTCCTCGCGCTGACCGGTTTCCACACCGGCAAGGGCGGCCACGGGAGCAGTGGCGGCGGCAGCGGGAAGAGCAAGAGCGGCAAGAGCAAGAGCCGGAGCCACTCGGACTCCGACGACGACGATTCGGGCGGCGGCTGCTCCAGCGACGAGCAGGGCAACGACGACTACAGCGGCTCGGGCGGCTCCACGGCCACCGCCTCGCCGGCCCCGACCGCGACGGACGCCGAGGTCGTCGTCGACGTGATCGACTGCGTGGAGCCCGCCGAGAAGAAGCGCAAGGGCAAGCGGGCCGGCAAGGCGGACACCACCGCGACGGTCCGGGTCATGCCGCAGACCGGGGTCACGGGCACGTTCCGCATCGTCCTGGAGTTCGAGCGGGCCGACGGCTCGCGGGCCGACAGCGGCGAGATCGTGGTCGGGATCGAGAGCGGGGCGGGCAAGATCTACGACGTCCCGATGAAGAAACCCGGGAACGTCGGCCAGGTGAAGAGCTGCCGCGTGTACGACGTGCGCAGGGAGGCGAGTGCCTCCCCGAGCAGCTGATCGTCCGGTCCGTCAGTTCCAGCGGATCAGCGTCGTGCGGAGGTTGTCCTCGTCGGCGACCGGGGCGTCCACGGTGGTGATCTTCACCGGTGCGCCGCCGGAGAAGTCCCCGCGGAAGAGGCTCCGCCGGCCGTCCTCGCCCTTGGAGAGGAACGCGAAACTCTTGCCGTCCGGGGAGAGCACCGGCTGGCTGTTGATCCGGTCGTTCTCGGGGATGAGGTCCTCCGTCTTCAGGAGCTTCTTGTAGTCGGCGGAGAACGTCAGCTGCTTGAACTCGCAGACCAGGGTGGTGGCGTTCCGCCAGAAGGACGGAACGCACATCTCCCTGTTGTCCTCGTCGAGGCCCGTGGGGGCGATCTCGGTCAGGTAGACCCCGGCGCCGATGCCCCCGCTGCCGGGGCCGACCTTGTTCAGGCGGACGCCGTTGTCCGTGCTGTACGTCGCCACGATGCCGCCGGCGGGGACCGCCACCGCGTGGATGTCGTCCGTGGCGAGCACCGTCTCCGCCGTGGGGCCGTCCTTCTTCAGGAGATCGGGGACCTTCTCGAAGGGGGTGTTCTCCTCGGTCTTCAGCCCGCCCTTGGGGTCCCGCGAGGCGACGGCGCCGGTGGCGTCGGAGTCGACGCGCCCCATGTCGTACCAGAGGCGGCCGGTCACCGGGTGGAAGGCGACTCCGCCGTTGTCCGGGCGCTTCGTGAAGGCGTCCGGGTCGGGCGCGCCGACCTCCTGGCCGGTGGTGAGGTCGAAGGCGGCGGCGCGGTCGCCGTTGACCAGGGCGGCGACCAGCGTGAGGTCCTTGTTGAAGGCCGTGTTGGTGCTGGGCCCGTCGCCCTCGCAGACGGCGGCCGGCTCGGCGTCGTGCCGCATGGCGATGGCATGCTCGCCGACGAAGGCGCCGTCCTTCGCGGCGTAGGAGCGCAGGATGACCTGGTACGACTGGCCTCCGCCGTCGCTCTCCAGGGTCTGGCAGAAGGCCACCGTGAGGCTGCCCGGCTGCGCGAGCGACGCGGTCCTGGAGGCGCCGCCGTCGCCGTCGCCCTGCCCGGCCTCCCCACCGGCGCCGCCGGTGCCCGCGACCGCCGCCGGGTCGCTCCCGCCGCCGCAGCCGGCCAGCATGAGCGCGGCTCCGGCCGCGAGTCCCGCCTTGACGATGCGTCGTCCCATCACAGCTCCCCGTTGCAGGTCACAGCGGACGGGCGATGCCCGTTCGTGCTGTGAACGCGGGGCTGTCCCACCGCTGTTGACGGTGTCTCACTGAAAGAATGATTCATTAAAACAGATCTTCGCACCTGCTATCGGAGCCGGTGGCCGCCATTCCTTCGGGTGAACAGCTCCGCCTGCCGTTCCGGCGGCAGGTTCCCGAGCGTCACCAGGTGCGAGGCGTGGGCGAGGGCCTGGGCGCGGGCGGCCTCGTCGACCGACCACAGCGCCCGTACGGTCCCCTGGACGGCCTCGGTCGGGTGGGAGGCGACGACGGCGGCGGCCGCCCGCGCGGCGTCGAGCGCGCCGCCCGGTCCGGTCAGCTCGGAGACGAGGCCCGTCTCGTACGCGCGCCGGGCGGAGACCCGTTCGGCGGTGCCCATGAGGGCCATCCGGGCGACTTCTCCGTACGGCATCTTCCGTGTCATGTGGATGGTCTCGAAGGCGCTGACCATGCCGTAGGTGGTGTGCGGGTCGAAGAAGGTGGCGTTCTCGCCCGCGATGACGAACTCCGCCTCGCCGAGCAGGTAGAAGGCCCCGCCGCAGGCCATGCCCTCGACGGCGGCGATCACCGGTTTCCACAGGTCGTTGGCCTTGGGGCCGAGGGTGAGGAGGGGGTCGTCGATCGTGTACGGGGAGGAGGGCTGCGGGATCCTTCCGGCGTCCTCCCGGTCGATCCCGGTGCAGAAGGCCCGGTCGCCGGCGCCGGTGACGACGATCGCCCGGACCTCGTCCTCGTACCGGAACCCCCGCCAGACGGCGCCCAGTTCGCGGGCCATGGCGAGGGTGACGGCGTTGTGCTTCTCCGGCCGGTCGAGGGTGACGACCGCGACCCCGGTCTCCTTGTCGCGCTCGACCCGGATGCTCATGCCCGCTCCAGGAGCCAGCGGGGGACGGTGACGCCGTCGACCTCGGTGAAGGCGACCCGCACGGGGGCGCCGATGCGCAGCCGGGCCGGGTCGACCGAGTTCAGGGGGGCGTCGGGGGCGGCGACGACGTTGCCGACGAGACGGATGCGGGGGGCGTCGGCGAGTTCGACGAGCACCGCGTTGTACGGGGCCTGGGCGGCGTACTCGGGCAGGAGCGGCGGGTGGGGGAGGACGTACGACCAGATCCGGCCGCGTCCGGACATGAGCCGCCACTCGCTGTCGAAGGACCGGCAGTGCGGGCAGCAGGGGCGGGGCGGGAAGCGGAGCTCGCCGCAGTCGGGCGCGGCGCAGGCCTGGATCCGCAGTTCGCCCCGGGCGGCGTACTCCCAGAAGGGAGCGCCGTCCTCGTCGATGACCGGTGTCAGCATCCGGGTTCAGCTCCTCAGCAGGATGGCGGATGTGGGGACGCCCTCGCCCGCCGTGACCAGGCAGGTGGCCGCCTCGGGGACCTGGGCGGTGGAGGTGCCGCGGAGTTGCTTCACGCCTTCGTTGATGAGGTTGAAGCCGTGGACGTACGCCTCGGAGAGGCCGCCGCCGCCGGTGTTGAGCGGCAGTCGGCCGCCGATCTCCAGGGCGCCGCCCTCGGTGAAGGCGCCGCCCTCGCCGCGTCCGCAGAAGCCGTAGCCCTCCAGGGAGAGCGGGACGAGGGGGGTGAAGGCGTCGTAGATCTGGGCGACGTCCACGTCGGCGGGGCCGAAGTCGGCCTGCTTCCACAGGTGGCGGGCGGCGGTCCAGGCGGGGCCGGAGAGCGGGTCGTCGTTCCAGTAGTTGACCATGCCGTGGTGCTGGGCGGGCAGGCCCTGGGCGGCGGCGTGCACGTAGACGGGCTTCTGGCGGCAGTCGCGGGCGCGTTCGGCGGAGACGATCACGCAGGCGAGGGCGCCGTCGGTCTCCAGGCAGTTGTCGAAGAGGCAGAGGGGTTCGCTGATCCAGCGGGCGGTCATGTACATCTCGCGGGTCAGCGGTCGCTCGTACATGATCGCGGCGGGGTTCTGGTTGGCGCGGTTGCGGCAGGCCAGGGCGACGTTGAAGAGGTGGTCGCGGGTGGCGCCGTACTCGTGCATGTAGCGGCGGGCGAGCATGCCGATCTCGTCGGCGGGGCGGAGCAGCCCGAAGGGGCGGGTCCACTGGCCGGGGGTGGGCAGCTGGACGGCGGTGTTCTTCCAGGGGCGGGGGCCCGAGCCCCGTTTCCTGGACCGCCAGGCGACGCCGACGTTCGCCTGTCCGGTGGCGACGGCGGCGGCGAGGTGGCCGACGGTGGCGCAGGAGCCGCCGCCGCCGTACCCCACCTTGCTGAAGAAGGTGACGTCACCGGCCCCGACGGCCTTCGCCACCTCGACCTCGTCGGTCTCCTCCATCGTGTACGAGGCGAAGGCGTCGACCTCGCCGGGGTCGATCCCGGCGTCGTCGAGGGCGGCGAGGATCGCCCGGCAGGCGAGGGTCTTCTCGGTCTCGTGGAGCTGTTTCGCGAAGGCGGTCTGTCCTATCCCGACGATGGCCGTGGCGTCCTTGAGCACCGAACCTCCTCATGGGGCAGCACTGCTGACAGCGCGTCAGGCTACAACTAATCTGACGGATAGTCAGCTACAGGGAGGTTGGGCATGGACGTGGACACGGACCCGGGCAGGGACCCGCGCGGCGACCTGGAGTGGGGCACGATCCCCGGCCTCGTACGGGCGGCGGCCGAGCGCCACGGGCAGCGCGAGGCCGTCGTCGACGGCCGAGTCCGCGTCACGTACGCAGAACTCGGCGAGCGCGTCGAACGGGCCGCCGCCGCCTGCCTCGCCACCGGGATACGCGGCGGGGACCGGGTCGCGATCTGGGCCCCCAACACCCTCGACTGGATCGTCTCCGCCCTCGGCGCCGTCACCGCCGGCGCCGTCCTCGTCCCCCTGAACACCCGCTTCAAGGGCACCGAGGCCGCCTACGTCCTCCAGCGCTCCCGCGCCCGGCTGCTCTTCGTCACCGGCACCTTCCTCGGCACCTCGTACGTGGCCTCCCTGCGCCGCTCCGGCGTCGAACTCCCCGACCTCGAAAGGGTGGTGGTCCTCGGCGACACCGCCCCCGACGACGAGGGCTGGACGACCCTGAAGGCCTTCCTCGCGGAGGGCGACACCGTCCCGGCCGCCCGCGTCCGCGCCCGCGCCGACGGCATCGACCCCGCGTCCCCCTCCGACATCATCTACACCTCCGGCACCACCGGCCGCCCCAAGGGCGCCGTCATCAGCCACGCCCAGACCCTGCGCTGCTACGCGATCTGGTCCGAGCTCGCCGGCCTCCGGGAGGGCGACCGCTACCTCGTGGTCAACCCCTTCTTCCACACCTTCGGCTACAAGGCCGGCATCCTCGCCTGCCTCATGCGGGGCGCGGTGATCGTCCCGCAGTCCGTCTTCACCGTGGACACCGTCCTCGCCAACATCGCCGCCGAGCGCGTCACCGTCCTCCCCGGCCCGCCCACCCTCCACCAGTCCCTCCTGGACCACCCGGCCCGCCCCGCGCACGACCTCTCCACCCTCCGCCTCGTCGTGACGGGCGCGGCCGTGGTCCCGCTGCGGCTCGTCGAGCGCCTCCGCGCCGAGCTGGGCGTGGGCACGGTCCTCACCGCGTACGGCCTCTCCGAGGCGAGCGGCGTCGTCACCATGTGCCGGCGCGACGACCCGGACGAGACGATCGCCACCACGTCGGGCCGCCCCCTCCCCGGCACCGAACTCCGCCTCTCCGGCGACGGCGAGGTCCTGGTCCGCGGCCACCACGTGATGAGCGGCTACTTCGAGGACGAGGAGGCGACGGCGGCGGCGATCGACACGGACGGCTGGCTGCGCACCGGCGACATCGGGGTCCTGGACGAGGCCGGCAACCTCCGCATCACCGACCGCCTGAAGGACATGTTCATCGTCGGCGGCTTCAACGCCTACCCGGCCGAGATCGAGCAGCTCCTCGGCCTCCACCCCGACATCGCGGACGTCGCCGTCATCGGCATCCCGGACCCCCGCCTCGGCGAGGTCGGCAAGGCCTTCGCGGTCCGGCGACCGGGTTCGACCCTGACGGCCGACGACGTCATCGCCTGGTCGCGCCGGGAGATGGCGAACTACAAGGTCCCGAGGGAGGTCGAGTTCGTGCCGGAACTGCCGCGGAACGCGAGCGGGAAGGTGGTGAAGGGGGAGCTGAGGGCACGGGCGGGGAACTGACGGCGAGGAGCGCAACCAACTCCCTTCGCGTACACGTCATATGAGCAGCCCTTCGCCTCTCCCCACCTCAGGAGCAGCCGGTGCCGACGCAAGAGATCCCCCTCACGCTCACCCCGCAACAGGCCGCCCAGGGCGTGATCCTCACCGTCCAGCTGCCGTCCGGACCCGTCCACATCACCGTCCGCCCCTGCCGCCACGGCGAACTCGTCGCGGCGAGGCTCGGCGACGGCACGGTGCACCTGCGCATCACGGTCGCCGGGGCCCCGGCGGCCCCCAAGAAGTCCGGCGGTCTCGGCTGCCTGGTCACGCTCGCCGTCATCGGCGGCTCGTACCTCCTGAACCACGACGAGGACGAGGGCCCCGGCAGCGCGGGCCCCACGGCGGCGCCGACCTTCTCGTACGAGCCCTTCCCCACCGACCTCGCCCCCACCCCCACCGAGGAGGAGCCCGACCCGTACGAGAAGGGCACCTGCCTCAACGGCACCCTTCCGAACTCGGAGACGGCGCAGAGCGTCAGCGGCGTCGAGGAGGTGTCGTGCGCGGCATCCGACGCCCACTACAAGGTCATCCAGACCTTCCCGTTCACCTCGGACATGAACAACTGCAACTCCAACCCCAAGACGGAGTACGCCTTCTCCCACCGCTACACGATGAACGGCGCCACCATCAGCGAGTACGTCTACTGCCTCGTCGGCCTCGGCTCCTACGCCCGCTGACGCACGAGCAGGACGATCCCGTCGCACAGGAAAGAGCGGAGGGGCCGGGCAGCTGCCCGGCCCCTCCGTGGTGCGGTGGTCCGATCGCGTTGCGCACGGGCCCTGCCCGGACGGATCCCCCCTGGTTCCGTCGGGCGTCCCCCGAGCCCGTGTGCTCCCCCGTCGACCGGACCTCCCTGGTCGGCCCCGGCAGCTCCCCCGAAGTCGCCGCCGCGGCCGTTCCCCGTCGGGAGTGGCTTAGTTGGCCGGCTCGGACGTGATGTGGATGTTGTCGGTCGAGGCGGTGCCCGTGTCGGCGGCCGGTGCCTCGGCGCCGCTCGCGACGTGGATGCCGATCTTCTCGGCTATCGCGGCGCCGTCCTCACCGTCGGTGATGTGGATGTTCTTGGTGGTCACATCAGTGGTCTCGCCACCGGTGATGTGGATGTTGGTGGGGTTGACGGTGTCGCTCACGGTGTGCAACCTCTCGCAGAATCGGGTGAGTCGGTGCTGAGGGGCCCGTCCGGCTGCTCCCCCGTGGGCTGCCGGACGGGACCCTTCTGCAGGGGCCGCTCACCCTAGTGCGTCCGAGTGAGGGCCTTCTGTGCGACCCGTCTGCCCCCCGACGCGACGGATCGACTGGTTCAGAGCATGTCGGACAGCGATAAACGAACGATGAACGCCCAGGCCAAGGAGGTCAGGCGACTGCCGCCGGATCGAGCAAGGCCCGTACGGCCTCGGCCTCGTGGGAACCCAGGGAGTCGAATACCTCCAGCGCGTCACGCCAGCAGACCTCGGCGCGCCCTGTCTGGCCGATGCCGGTGAGGGCGCGGCCGAGCACGGTCAGGACGTTGCCCCGCCTCCATTCGCCGCCGATGCCGCGCAGGACGGTCAGGGCCAGTTCCGCGTTCGACGCGGCCTGGGCGTAGCGCCTTTCCGTGACCTCGGCCTCGGCGAGTCGGTACAGCGTCATCCCCTCCCAGAGCCGCTGCCGACTGTCACGGAAGACGGCGAGAGCTTCCTTGAGCCGCTCGGCGGCGGCGCCGAACTGACCGCTCTGGGCCAGGGCCATGCCCAGTGCATAGCGCCCGTTGGCCCCCTTCAGGGCGTGCCCCAGGGTGTCGTACGTGTCCGTGCCCTGCTGGGCGAGGCGCACCGCGCTGTCCGTGCGTCCTGTGATCAGGTGGATGCGGGAGAGGTTGCACAGCGCGCTCGCCTCGCCGGCCAGGTCCTCGCAGCTGCGGAAGTGCGCGATGGCACGGGCGAAGTGCTGCTCCGCCTCGGCGTGGTTGTTCTGGTAGAACGCCATGACGCCCAGGATGTTCGGTGCCCAGCACAGAGGCAGCGGGTCGTCCACCGAGGTGGCCAGCCGCATAGCGGTGTGGGCCTCCTCGTCGGCCTGGGTGAAGCGGCCCGAGACGTGGTGGCCGTACGCGAGGGTGATCGAGGCCCGGCACTCGGCGCGGGAGTCGCCCTGCCCGCCCGCCGCCTCCCGCAGCACCGTCGCCACCGCCTCGTACTCCTTCGAGTTCGCGCCCGACTCCGCCAGGTCCAGGGACGCCCACAGGAGGTCCACCCCCCGGCGCAGGGTCCTCGGGGACGACGCGGACTGGCGGACGCAGGCCAGGAGGCAGTTGGCCTCCGCGTAGAGCCAGTCCTGGGCCTCGTGGCGGTCGGTGAAGGTGAGGCCCTCGTACGACGTGGGCTCCAGGTGGTCCACCAGGCGGTCGCCCGGTCGCTCGATCGCGTACACCCGCGCCGCCGTCGAGAGGTAGAAGTCCAGGAGGCGCGAGAGCGCCGCCTCCTTCTCCGACGGGGGCTGTTCGTCGCGGTCCGCGCACGCACGCGCGTAGAGCCGGACCAGGTCGTGGTAGCGGTAGCGTCCCGGCGCCGCCGATTCCACCAGGGACGTGTCGACGAGGGCCTCCAGGAGGTCCTCGGTGTCCCACAGGGGGAGGTCCAGGACCGCCGCCGCAGCAGCCAGCGAGATGTCCGGTCCGTCCGCCAGGCCCAGCAGGCGGAAGGCCCTCGCCTGGGCCGGCTCCAGCTGGCCGTAGCCGAGTTCGAAGGTCGCCTTGACGGCGAGGTCGCCCGCCTGGAGCTCGTCGAGGCGCCGCCGCTCGTCGGCCAGCTTCGCCGCCAGGACCGACACCGTCCACGTCCGGCGCGCCGCCAGGCGGGACGCCGCGATGCGGATCGCGAGCGGGAGGAAGCCGCAGGCCGCGACCACGTCGAGGGCCGCCTCCCGTTCGGCTCGGACCCGCTCCTCGCCCACGATCCTCGTGAACAGCTGGAGCGCCTCCTCCGGCGACATCACGTCCAGGTCGACCAGGTGCGCGCCCGCCAGGTCGACCATGCGGATGCGGCTCGTGACCAGGGCCGCGCAGCCCGCCGTGCCGGGGAGCAGGGGGCGGATCTGGGCCGCGTCACGGGCGTTGTCCAACAGGACCAGGACCCGGCGGCCGTCCAGCGTCGAGCGGTACAGCGCCGCCCGGTCGTCGAGCGAGTCCGGGATGGCCGAGTCCGGTGTGCCGAGGGCGCGGAGGAAGGAGCCGAGGACGGTCTCCGGCGCGGCGGCGCGCGAGCCGGCGCCCTGGAGGTCGACGTACAGCTGGCCGTCGGGGAAGTGTGGCCGGGCCTCGTGGGCGACGTGCACGGCGAGCGTGGTCTTGCCGACGCCGCCGATGCCCGCGAGCGCCGAGACCGCCATGACGTGGCCCTCGGCGGTGGCGAGCCGGGCGCCGAGTTCCCGTACGAAGGCCGCGCGGCCCGTGAAGTCGGGGACGGTGGCGGGCAGCTGGGCGGGACGGGCCACGGGCGCGGCGGCGGGGGACGGCTCCTCCACCGGGCGGGCGAGCTCGGCGTCGGCCTGCAGGATGCGCTGCTGGAGCCGGGACAGCTCGGGGGTCGGGTCGACGCCCAGTTCGTCGGCGAGGAGCCGGCGGGTGTCGGCGTACACGGCGAGCGCCTCGGCCTGCCGCCCGCTGCGGTAGAGGGCCAGCATGAGGAGCTCGCGCAGGCGCTCCCGCAGGGGGTGCGCGGCGGTGAGCGCGGTCAGCTCGGAGACGGCCTCCGCGTGCGCGCCGACCTCCAGGTCGATGTCCAGGCGGGTTTCGAGGAGGGTGAGCCGCCACTCCTCCAGGCGGGTCCGCTGGGTCTCGGCGTACGGGCCTGGTACGGAGGCCAGCACCTCGCCGTCCCACAGGTCCAGCGCCTCGGCGAGCTTCGCCCGGGCGGCGGTCCGGTTCCCGGCCGCGCGGAGCTTATCGGCCTCCGTGGCGAGCTCCTGGGCGGCGGTCACGTCGAGCGCGTCGGCGGGGGTGCGGAGCGCGTAGCCCCCGGACTCGCTGACGAGGACGTTCGGGTCGAGGGCCTTGCGGAGCCGGGAGGCGTACGTACGGACCGCGGCGAGCGCCTGGGAGGGGGGTTCCTCGCCCCAGAGCGCGTCGATCAGCTCGTGCGCGGTGGCGGTGCGGCCGCCGCGCAGGAGCAGCGCGGCGAGCAGGGCGCGCTGCTGCGGGGAGCCGGTGGGAACGGGTGCGCCGTCGCGCCAGGCGCGGACGGGTCCGAGCACGCCGAAGCGGAGCGAGCCGGGGGAGCCCCCGCTCGTGCCGGCGCCCGTGTCCGGGCGCATGCCGGTGTCCGTGGTCCCGTCGGCAGACGTCGCTTCGCCCACCGGGGCTGCCGGGCCCGGCTTCGGAGCCCGCTGTGCCGGAACTCGCGGCCCGTTCTCACGGTCCATCGCTCCCCCTGCCGCTGCCGCTGGTTTCGCCCAAGACAGTCTGCCTTGTCCGGAGGGGGTCCGTCAGCATCGGGTCGGTCGTTGTGAAGCCGTTGTGCGCCGGTAACCCGGTCGTTCTGGCCCCCGATAGCTGACGGGTCGTCAGATCGGCGCTACCGTGAAAGCCATGGAGACCTTCCCGAAGATCATCTCGGTGGACGACCACACCGTGGAGCCCCCGCACGTCTGGCGGGACCGGCTCCCGTCCCGGTACCACGACACCGGACCCCGGATCGTCCGCGCCCCGCTCAAGGAAATGACCTTCCTCGGCGGCAAGTTCGCCCCGGTCATGGGCGCCCAGGGGGACGACGGGCCGATCGGCGACTGGTGGGTGTACGAGGATCTGCACAGACCCCTCACCCGGCTCGACACCGCCGTCGGCTACGACCGGGACGAGATACGCCTCGAAGTCATCACGTACGAGCAGATGCGGCCCGGCTCCCACTCCGTGCCCGACCGGCTCGCCGACATGGACGTCAACCACGTCCAGTCCGCGCTCTGCTTCCCCACCTTCCCCCGCTTCTGCGGGCAGACCTTCACCGAGGCGAACGACCGCGAGCTCGGCCTGCTCTGCGTCCGCGCCTACAACGACTGGACGGTCGAGGAGTGGTGCGGGCCCGAGGCGCACGGGCGGCTGATCCCGCTCACCCTCATCCCGCTCTGGGACCCCGAGCTCGCCGCCGCCGAGGTCCGCCGCAACGCCGCGCGCGGGGTCCGGGCCGTCGCCTTCTCCGAGATCCCGCCGCACCTCGGCCTCCCCTCGGTCCACACGGACCACTGGGACCCCTTCTTCCGGGCGTGCGACGAGACCGGCACGGTCATCGCGATGCACATCGGCTCCTCCAGCCGGATGCCGTCGACCTCCGCCGACGCGCCGCCGGCCGTCGGCTCCACCATCACCTTCGCGAACTGCTGCTTCTCGATGGTCGACTGGCTGATGAGCGGCAAGTTCGAGCGGTTCCCGAACCTGCGGATCATGTACGCGGAGGGGCAGATCGGCTGGATCCCGTACATCCTGGAGCGCGCCGACGTCGTCTGGGAGGAGAACCGCGCCTGGGGCGGCGTCGCCGACAAGGTCACCCGCCCGCCCTCCGAGCTCTTCGCGGACCACGTCTTCGGCTGCTTCTTCGACGACGCCTTCGGGCTCCGCAACCTCGACGCGATCGGGGCGGGGAACGTCCTGTACGAGACCGACTACCCGCACTCGGACTCCACCTGGCCCAAGTCGAAGGAGGTCGGCGAGGCGCAGATGGGCCACCTGCCGGCGGACGTCGTCGAGCGGATCGTCCGCGGCAACGCGATCGAGCTCCTCGGGCTGACGCCGGACGGTCTCTGGCGGCCGTAGAGCCTGCCCTCCGGATGCGGCCGGGTCCTCTCCGGAGGGCCCGGCCGCATCCGTGCGGGCTCCGTCGTACGCCCTGGTTCGGGCCGCTTGTCGCCCCATCGGCCCAACCAGGCCGCCCCCTGATGGCGGCGTGTCATGGACTGCGCACAAATAGTAGTCAAGTGTGCGTTTCTTGCACATTCACGAGACAGCCACGGTGGACGTCCCCCCACGATGTTCACGAACGGAGCCTGTGACATGACCCCCGACCTCCCGCACATCCCACCGGCGGACGACGACATAGAACCGACCACAGAGCCTCGCCCGGGTCCGTCCCGCCAGCCGCTTGTCTCCTCGTCCCCGGCGCTCGGCGCGCCTCCCTTCCCCGACCGGCCGACGACGTCCCCCGTCGTGCCGGCGGTTCCGGTCGTACCGACAGTTCCGATCGGATCAGCGGTCCCGGCGGCGACGATGCTTCCGGCCGAACCGGGGTCCCTCGCCGAACCGGGGTCCCCGGCCGAACCGGAGGCCCCGCTCGCCCCGGAGGCCCCGGCCGAACCGGGGTTCCCGGCCTCCGTGGAGCCCCCGGCTGCGGGGGAGGCCCCGACCGCCTCGGAGCTTCTGGCCGGTCTGGAGTCTCCGGCCGATCCGAAGGCGCGGGCTGCTTCAGGGTCCTCGGCCGATCCGAAGGCCCCGGCCGATCCGGAGTCCTCGGCCGGCCCGGAGTCCTCGGCCGGTCCGGAGTCCCAGGCCGCTTCCGAGCTCCCGGCCGAGCCGGAGATCGCGGCCGAGACCGAGCCCTCGGCCCATGCCGGGCCCTCGGCCGCCTCGGAGGTCCCGCACGACCCGGAGGTCCCGCACGACCCGGAGGCCCCGCACGACCCGGAGGCCCCGGCCGACCCGCAGGCGCATGCCTCTCCCGAGCCGGTGGCGGCCCACGACGAGGCCGGTGACGAAGCGGTTCACACGCTTCTGCGGACGGCGGCGACCGAGCGGCCGGTGGAGGAGGTCGCCGCGTTGGTGGCCCGCCTCCAGGAGACCGGCGAACTCTCCAGCCCCGCGGACGTGGCGCTCCGCGCGGCGGCCGTCACCCGCCCGCTGGACGAAGTGCGTCAGCTCCTCGCGCTGCTGAACGCCTCCGGATACGACCTCCACCAGGCCGAGACCACGCTGCGCGCCGCGGCGGTGGGCCGGCCGGTCGAGGACGTGGTCCGGCTCGTCGGCATCCTCGGCGCCGACAGCAGCGACTGGCAGACCGCAGCGGGCGGGGACGGCGGGGCGCGGCAGGCCGAACCCGGCGGCGAGGAGGACCGCGCGCGCGTCGGCGAGGGAGCCGCACCGGCCGCCACCGCCCCGAAGCGTGTCCGGCGCGCCGCCAAGGGGCGGAAGTCCGCCCTGGACGGGGCACTGGCCTCGGGTCCCGGCAGCCACACCGCCTCGCCCGCGCTGAGGTCGGCCCTGCGCTGGCCCGCGGCGCTCGCGCTGTTCGCCTGCGGCCTCCTCCATCTGCCGGTGGACCTCGCGGGCCTGCGCTCGGGCGGCGACGCGGAGGCGGTGTCCGCGGTCGTCACCGTGCTCTGCCTGGCGTGCGCGGTGTGGCTGGCGGCCCGGGACACCCTGATCGTCTGGGCCGCCGGCGCGGGCCTCGCCATCGTCGTCATCGCGCTCCACGGAGTGGCGAGCGCGCGCGACGGCGACCTGCTGGGCAGCAGTCTCGGCACCACCTTCGCCTGGGCCAAGGCGCTGGCGCTCCTGAGCGCCGTGGGCATCGTCTGTCTGGCCGGCTCGGCCCTGGTGCGCCATGCGAGGGCGACCGGCGCGGCGGACAGCACCTGACCCACCGGAGTACGAAGTTCGTTCCCCCGCTCGGGCGGCTCCGCCGCCCGAGCGTGGGCATGTCGGGACGGCCGGCCGGGCGGCTCGCTTCACGGGCTCGGCCCGGAGTCCCGGATCCCCTACCCCTTGCCTGATGGATCGTCAGGTACGAGCATGGGCCCTGCTCGCTGAAGTGACGATCCGTCAGATACGGGCCCGGTGCCCGGGGCGCAAGGGGGTTTTCCATGGTGGTCTACGGCATGCAGCTGCCGGTCCAGTCGCAGAGCACCCTCTACGCCGAGCCCTGGGAGGCGGCCGCGGGCCCGGCGGACCTGCTCGCCGTCGCCCGGGCCGCCGAGGCACACGGCTTCGACTACCTCGCGAGCTGTGACCACGTCGCCGTCCCGCGCCGCCTCGCCGGAGCGATGAGCACCGTCTGGTACGACCCGGTGGCCACGCTCTCCTTCCTCGCCGCGGCCACCGAGCGCGTCCGGCTCCTCTCGCACGTCGCCGTCGTCGGCCTGCGGCATCCGCTCGTCACGGCCAAGGCGTACGCGACGCTCGACCACCTCTCCGGCGGCCGCCTGGTCCTCGGGGTCGGCGCCGGGCACGTCCAGGAGGAGTTCGAGGCGCTCGGCGTGGACTTCGCCCGCCGGGGCGCCGTGCTCGACGAGACGGTCGACGCGCTGCGGGCGGCCCTCGGGCCCGAGGAGTACCCGGAGCACGTGGGGGAGCGGTTCGCCTTCAAGGACCTGGGGCAGCTGCCCCGGCCCGCGCAGGAGCGGGTCCCGCTCTGGGTGGGCGGCTCCTCGCCGGCCGCCGTGCGCCGGGCCGCGCTCAAGGGCGACGGCTGGCTGCCGCAGGGCGACCCGCGCGAGAAGCTCGCCGGGCAGATCCGGAAGCTGCTGCGGCTCCGCGCGGAGGCCGGGATCGCGGAGCCGATCACCGTCGGCGCGATCACCGAGGCGCTGTACGTCGGCACGCCCGGCTGGGAGGTCGGCCGGCGCACCCTGAGTGGCCGGCCGGAGGAGCTCGCCGCCTCCCTGCGCGCGTACGGGGAGATGGGCGTGCACCAGATACAGGTCCGGTTCCGCTCCCGGAGCCGTACCGAACTCATCGACCAGATCGCGGCCTTCGGCACGGAGGTCGCACCCCACCTCTAGGGAGTCGGACATGGGAAAGCTCGACGGGCGGGTCGTCCTCGTCACCGGGGCGGCGCGCGGGCAGGGCGAGCAGGAGGCGCGGCTGTTCGCCGCCGAGGGCGCGAAGGTGGTCCTCGGGGACGTCCTGGACGAGGCCGGCGAGGCGCTGGCCAAGGACCTGGGGGAGGACCGGGCCGCGTACGTCCACCTGGACGTGACGAGCGAGGGCGACTGGACGGCGGCCGTGGCGGCGGCCGAGGAGCGCTTCGGGAAGATCGACGGGCTCGTCAACAACGCGGGCATCCTCCGCTTCAACGAGCTGGTGTCGACCCCGCTCGACGAGTTCCGGGCGATCGTCTCGGTCAACCAGACCGGCTGCTTCCTGGGCATCCGTACGGTCGCGCCGGTGATCGCGGCGGCCGGTGGCGGGACGATCGTCAACACCGCCTCGTACACGGGGCTGACCGGCATGGCTGGGGTCGGCGCCTACGCGGCGAGCAAGCACGCCGTCCTCGGGTTGACCCGGGTCGCCGCCCTGGAGCTGGCCGCGAAGGGCGTCCGGGTCAACGCGGTCTGCCCGGGCGCGATCGACACCCCCATGAGCAACCCGGAGGGCGTGGAGCCGGCGGCCACGGCCGAGCTGTACCGCAAGCTCGTGCCGCTCGGGCGGATCGGCCGGCCGGAGGAGGTGGCGGCCCTGGTGCTCTTCCTGACCGGGGCGGACTCGGCGTACATCACGGGCCAGCCGTTCGTGATCGACGGCGGCTGGCTGGCGGGCGTCAGCCTTTTCTGACGGCTCATCAGGTATTGACGCTCCTGCGCCGCGGTGCGAGAGTCGGGCACATCAAGGAATCTGACGCATCGTCAGATAAGACGAGGACGGTGAACCCCCTTGGAATTCGGGATCTTCGTACAGGGATACGTCGGCAAGCGCGCCGAGACCGATCCCGAAGCCGAGCACAAGGCCCTCATGGAGGAGACCGAGTACGTCATCCAGGCCGACAGGTCCGGCTTCAAGTACGCCTGGGCCTCCGAGCACCACTTCCTGGAGGAGTACTCGCACCTCTCCGCCAACGACGTCTACCTGGGCTACCTCGCCCACGCCACCGAGCGCATCCACCTCGGCTCGGGCATCTTCAACCCCCTCGCCCCCGTCAACCACCCGGTCAAGGTCGCCGAGAAGGTCGCGATGCTCGACCACCTGTCCGGCGGCCGCTTCGAGTTCGGCTCCGGGCGCGGGGCGGGCTCCCACGAGATCCTCGGGTTCATGCCGGGCATCACCGACATGAACCACACGAAGGAGATCTGGGAGGAGACCATCGCCGAGTTCCCCAAGATGTGGCTCCAGGACGAGTACGCCGGCTTCCAGGGCAAGCACTGGTCCCTGCCGCCCCGCAAGGTCCTCCCCAAGCCGTACGGGAAGTCCCACCCCGCCATGTGGTACGCGGCCGGCTCCCCCTCCTCGTACGCCATGGCCGGGAAGATGGGCCTCGGCGTCCTCGGCTTCAGCGTCCAGAAGGTCTCCGACATGGAGTGGGTCGTCGAGTCCTACAAGAACGCGATCAAGGAGGCCAAGGCGGTCGGCGACTTCGTCAACGACAACGTCATGGTGACGTCGACGGCGATCTGCGCCGAGACGCACGAGAAGGCGGTCGAGATCGCGGTGGGCGGTGGACTGAACTACCTCCAGTCCTTGTTGTTCCGCTACCACGACACCTTCCCCCGCCCCGAGGGCATCCCCGAGTGGCCCGAACTCCTCCCCGAGTACTCGGCCGAGATCATCGAACTCCTCATCCAGGAGGAGCTGATGATCTGCGGCGACCCGTCGGAGGTCCTCGCACAGTGCAAGCGGTGGGAGCAGGCCGGGGCCGACCAGCTGTCCTTCGGGCTGCCGATCGGGATCTCGTACGAGGACACGATGAACTCGATCAAGCTGATCGGGGAGCACGTGATCCCGAAGATCGACACGGACCCGGTCCACCGCACGACCCGCATGCGGCAGTCGGCGGGCACCTGACGCACTCCCCGCACGGGGCACGCCGACTTGGACGGCGCCCTTCCGCCCCCGTGCGCGGGCGCCCCCGCCGGGCCGGTGCCCCCGCCCCCGCCCGTGTGGGCAATCGTCCCGCTGGGGCGGGACGGGTGGGCACACGGGACGGCGCCCCTTAGCGGCGCCTCCGCGTTCCGCGCCGTGGCCCGCACCACGTTGTGTGCCGTACCTGTCGGTGCGGGTTCGGGCGCGGGAGCCTCTGGCGCCGGCAAGGGCGCCGTTCCGTTGTGCCCACCCGTTCCGCCCCGGCGGAACGCATGCCCACAACGGGGGGCGCGAGGGGTGGGCACCGCCCAGTCGGCGGGACCGCGACGGGGGTGCGGGGTAGGGCCCCGTGGAGTGCCCCCACAACGGGGGCGGTACTGAAGCGCGGGGTGGTGTCTTCCCGGATCGCCGCCCCGTACCGGCCCCGGCCGGAGGCCGTTCCGCGGCGGCCCCGGTCCGGGGCACACCCACGTCCACGGACAGAGAGGGACCGTCATGCTCGACCACCTGATCAAGGGCGCCACCGTCGTCGACGGCACCGGCGCCCCCGCCCGCGTCGCCGACGTCGGCATACGTGACGGCCGGATCGTCTTCCCCGAGCGGGGGGCCACGGCGCGTACCACCGAGGACGCCACCGGCCTCGTCCTCGCCCCCGGCTTCGTCGACCCGCACACCCACTACGACGCCCAGCTCTTCTGGGACCCGTACGCCACCCCGTCCATGAACCACGGCGTCACCACCGTCGCCGGCGGCAACTGCGGCTTCACCCTCGCGCCGCTCCACCCCGACCGCCCCGAGGACGCCGACTACACGCGCCGGATGATGTCGAAGGTCGAGGGCATGGCCCTCAAGGCCCTGGAGGAGGGCGTCGACTGGAGCTGGTCGTCCTTCGCCGAGTACCTCGACGCCCTCGACGGCCGGATCGCCGTCAACGCCGGCTTCATGGTCGGCCACTGCGCCCTGCGCCGGTACGTGATGGGCGCGGACGCGGTCGGCGGGCAGCCCACGCCCGACCAGCTCGCGCGGATGGTGGCCCTCCTCAAGGAGGCCATGGACGCCGGCGCCTGGGGGCTCTCCACCACCCAGTCCTCGACCCACTCGGACGGCGACGGCGCCCCCGTCGCCTCCCGGCACGCCACGCCCGCCGAGCTGATCGCCCTGTCGAAGGCCGTCGGGGAGCACGAGGGAACCCAGATCGAGGCGATCCTCGCCGGGTGCCTCGACCAGTTCTCCGACGACGAGATCGAGCTGTTCGTCGAGATGACCGCCGCGGCCGGGCGGCCCCTCAACTGGAACGTCCTCACCATCGACGCCGCCGTCCCCGAGCGCGTCCCGCGTCAGCTCACCGCCTCCGAGCGGGCCCGGAAGTCCGGCGGCCGGATCGTGGCGCTCACGATGCCGATCCTCACCCCCATGAACATGTCCCTCGGCACCTTCTGCGCGCTCAACCTCATCCCGGGGTGGGGCGAGGTCCTCGGCCTTCCCGTGCCCGAGCGGATCGCGAAGCTCCGCGACCCGGACGTACGCGCCGAGATGCTGCGGCGCGCGGACTCGAAGGAGGCCGGGGTCTTCCGGCGGCTCGCGCACTTCGGCCGGTACGTCATAGGGGACACGTACAGCCGGGAGAACGAGGGCCTCACCGGGCGGGTCGTGGGGGACATCGCGGCCGAGCGCGGCCAGGACCCCTTCCAGGCCCTCGTCGAGATCTGCGCCAACGACGACCTGAGGACCGTGCTGTGGCCGATGCCCAGTGACAACGACCCGGCCTCCTGGGCCCTGCGCCGGGAGACCTGGGACCACGAGGACGTGCTGCTCGGCGGCTCGGACGCGGGCGCGCACCTGGACCGGATGTGCGGCGCCCCGTACACGACCCGCTTCCTCGGCGACTGTCTGCGCGGGCGGAAGCTGGTCCCGCTGGAGCGGGCGGTGAAGATGCTGAGCGACGACCCGGCCCGGCTCTTCGGGCTCCGGGAGCGCGGCCGGATCGCGGAGGGCTTCCACGCGGACCTGGTCCTCTTCGATCCGGAGCGGATCGACGCCGGACCGGCGACCCTGGTGCACGACCTGCCGGGGGACAGCCCGCGCCTCGACTCGCGGGCGGTCGGGATCGTGTCGGTGCGGGTCAACGGCGTGGAGACGGTACGGGACGACCAGGTGACCGGCGCGATCCCGGGGCGCGTCCTGCGCTCGGGCCGTGACACGAGGACGGTGAGCACGCGATGACCCGGATCGAGCGCCTCTACATAGGGGGAGAGTGGGTCGAGCCCGACGGCGGCCACTACGAGGTGATCGACCCGGCGAGCGAGGACGTCGTCGGGCTCGCGCCCGAGGCCTCCAGGGCCCAGGTGCACGAGGCCGCCGCCGCCGCCCGCGAGGCCTTCGCGACCTGGTCCCGTACGAGACCGGAGGAGCGGGCGGCGATCCTCGACCGGGCAGCGGACCTGATGGCCCGGGACGCCGAGGCGAACACGCTCCTCGCCCGGGCCGAGACCGGCGCCACCACCGGCACCGCGCGCGGGATGCAGGTCGCGGTCGGCGCCTCCCGGTTCCGCCGGTACGCGCGCGGGGCGATGGAACCGGTCGAGCAGGCGCTGCCCCCGCAGATCAACGAGGCCGGTCCGATGGGGAGGGCCGGGGTGTTCGGCGCGGTGGCGGTGCGCCGCCCGGTCGGTGTGGTCACCTGCATCACCTCGTACAACAACCCCTGGGCCAATCCGGCCGGCAAGATCGCCCCGGCGCTCGCGATGGGCAACACGGTCGTGGTGAAGCCGGCCCCGCAGGACCCGCTCTCCGTGTACGCGATGACCCGGGCCCTGGAGGAGGCCGGTGTCCCGGCGGGCGTGGTGAACGTCGTCACCGGCTCCGCGCAGGCGGTCGGCGAGGCCGCCGTCGACTCCCCGGACGTCGACATGGTCTCCTTCACCGGCTCCACGGCCGTCGGGCAGGCGATCGGCGAGGTCTGCGGCCGCTCGCTCAAGCGGCAGCTGATGGAGCTGGGCGGGAAGGGGGCCGCGCTCGTCTTCGACGACGCCGACCTGGACTCGGCGGTGATGGGGATCGGGACGACCTTCGCCTTCTACAGCGGGCAGATCTGTACCGCCCCGACCCGGGTCCTTGCCCAGCGCGGGATCTACGAGCGGCTGATCGAGAGGCTGACCGGCTACCTCGCCTTCATGAAGGTGGGGGATCCGGCGGAGAAGGGGACGGTGGTCGGCCCGGTGATCTCGGCGGCGCACCGTGACCGGGTGGAGTCGTACGTGGAGCTCGGGAGGAAGGAGGGGGCGCGGGTCGTCGCGGGCGGGGAGCGTCCGGACTTCGCGAAGGGCTTCTACGTGGCCCCGACGCTGCTGGCCGACTGCACCAACGAGATGCGGGTGGTGCGGGAGGAGATCTTCGGCCCGGTCGTCGTGGTCGTCCCCTTCGACGACGAGGAGGAGGGGATCGCGCTCGCCAACGACAGCGACTACGGGCTGATCGACTACGTGTGGTCGGGCGACGTGGCCCGCGCGTTCCGTGTGGCGGCCCGGCTGCGGGCCGGCGGGGTGGGCGTGAACACGATCGGCCGGAACATGGAGGCGCCGTTCGGCGGCTTCAAGAAGAGCGGTGTCGGACGGGACGTGGGCTCGTACGCGCTGCACGCGTACAGCGAGCTCCAGGCGGTCGTCTGGCCGGGGTGACGGCCGGCGGATGATCGGCGGATGACCGGGGTGAGAGCCGTCTCGAAAATTTCTCGGGAAAATTTTTAAACGGACATTTGGGGCACAGCTGCGGTTCCCGCATATCGGACACGCGCCACCGGACCTGTCGGTTGCCCGGCCCGCCCGGTTGGTCGATCTTTCAATCATTGGCGAGTGTCCGATTCGACCCTCGCAATGCAAGGCGATGATCGATCAATTGAGCGGAGTCCATCACTCCGGATATGGAAACCGCAGCATTTAACGTCGAGTTCATGACTCAGGTGGACGTGCGGCCTCAGGCCGGAGACACGGCAGGGGGCGTCGACGCCCCGGGCGGCACCCCCGGCGTGCGCACCAAGGGCCTCGGCGGCAACTCCGTGGGCCTCCTCGGCAGTGCCGTCATCGGCATCTCGACCGTCGCCCCCGTCTACTGCCTGACCTCCACGCTCGGCTCCACCGCCGGCGAGGTCGGACTGCAGATGCCCGCCGTCTTCCTCGCGGGCTTCCTGCCGATGCTGCTCGTCGCGTTCGCGTACCGCGAGCTCAACAAGCGCATGCCGGACTGCGGCACCTCCTTCACCTGGACCGTGAAGGCCTTCGGCCCCAAGGTCGGCTGGATGTGCGGCTGGGGCCTGGTCATCGCGACGATCATCGTGCTGTCCAACCTGGCCGGCGTCGCGACCTCGTACTTCTGGCTGCTCGCCGGGGAGATCACCGGGAACCCCTCGATCGCCGCCCTGGACGACAACAAGGCCGTCCACATCCTCACCTGCCTCACCCTGATCGCCGCCGCGACCGCGATCAGCTACCGCGGCATGACCGCCACCAAGGGCGTGCAGTACACCCTCGTCGGCCTCCAGCTGGCCGTCCTCGCGGTCTTCGTGGTGATGGCCTTCCAGAAGGCCGGCTCGGTCGACTTCCCGACCGGCGCCTCCTTCTCCTGGTCCTGGCTGAACCCCTTCTCCGTCGGCTCCTTCGCGGCCTTCACCGCCGGCCTCTCGCTGTCGATCTTCATGTACTGGGGCTGGGACACCTGCCTCACGGCCAACGAGGAGACCACCGACAGCGACAGGACCCCGGGTCGCGCCGCGCTCATCTCGATGGTCGTCCTGGTCGGCTCCTACCTGGCCACCGGCGTCGCCGCCCAGATGGTCGTCGGCTCCGGGGAGAAGGGCCTCGGCCTCGCCAACCCGGAGACCTCCGACAACGTCTTCGCCGCCCTCGCGGGCCCCGTCATGGGCCCCGTCCTCGGCATCGCGCTCTTCGTCGCCGTCCTCGCCTCCGCCGCCGCGAGCCTGCAGACCACCTTCATCCCGGTCGCCCGCACGGTCCTCGCCATGTCCAGCTACGAGGCGCTGCCGCCGTCCTTCGCCCGGGTCCACCCCGTCTTCAAGGTGCCCGGCAAGGCCACGATCGTGGCCGGCGTCGCCACCGGCGTCTTCTACACGGTGATGACCCTGGTCAGCGAGAACGTCCTGGTCGACACCATCTACGCGCTCGGCCTGATGATCTGCTTCTACTACGCGCTGACGGCCTTCGCCTGCGTCTGGTTCTTCCGCAGGGAGCTCTTCGGCTCCGTCCGCGACCTCGCCTTCAAGGGCGTGATCCCGCTCCTCGGCGGCCTGATGCTCACCGCCGTCTTCGGCAAGACGCTCTACGACATGTGGGACCCGGCCTACGGCTCCGGCTCCGCGGTCCTCGGCGTCGGCTCGGTCTTCGTGATCGGCGTCGGTCTGCTGCTCCTCGGCGTGGTGATCATGCTGGTCATGCAGCGCAGGAGCCCCGCGTTCTTCCGCGGCGAGATCCTGACGAAGGAGACCCCGTCGCTGGTGGTCGCGGACTGACGCCCTCCCGAGGCGTCCCGGAAACGCGAAGGTGGCGGGCCCGTGGGGGGTCCCGCCACCTTCGTGGTTCTCCGTACCGGTCAGTGGTGCCCGGGCAGCAGGCGCTCCACCGCCGCGTTGGCGGGCGGCAGGTCGGGCGTGCCGGCCGGCTTGGCCTTGGGGGTCAGGACGCCGCTGAGCGGGACGACCGAGGGAAGGTTCAGGCCGCCGGTGTCGGCGGCAGCGGTCCCGGCGGCCGCGCCGGCGGCACCGGCGGCGGCGAAGACGGTCAGGGCGGCTGCGGTGAGGATCCTCTTCATGCCCGCTCCAACGCGGACGACGCGGATCCGGTTACGACCGGCCCGACGGGGGCGGGTCGGCCCCGGGGCGGATCCGGTCACGGTCGCCGGTCGCCGGTCCCCCGTTGCGGCGGCTACCAGGTCGCCCCGGCCGGCTGCCGGGTCGTCGCGTTGAGCCGGTTGAAGAGGTTGCTGACCCCGATCCACAGCACGATCTGCGCCAGCTGCTTCTCGTCGTAGTGCCGGGCCGCCTCGTCCCACACCGCGTCCGGCACGGCGTCCGGGCGGTCCGCGAGCCGGGTCGCGTGTTCGGCGAGGGCGAGCGCCGCCCGCTCCGCCTCCGTGAAGTACGGCGCCTCGCGCCAGGCCGCGACGGCGTGCAGCCGCTCGTCCGTCTCGCCCTCCTCCTGCGCCTTCAGGGCCCCGCCGACCACGCAGTACCCGCAGCCGTTGATCTGGCTCGTCCGGAGGTGGACCAGGTGCAGGGTGCTGCCGGGCACGTCGCCGCCCGAGGTGACGGCCTTGACGAGCCGGAGGACCGCCGGCATGGCCTCGGGCAGGACGGCGGCGGGGTTGGGCATGCGTGCGGACACGGAGCTCTCCTTAGGATGCGTACATGTATCGGGAAACGAACTGGGCCCTGCGCCCCGGCCGTGCCGAGGACGTCGAGCCGATGGCCGAGCTGCGGGCCGAGGTCATGCGCGAGGACCTGACGCGCCTCGGCCGTTACGACGAGCACCGGGTGCGCCAGCGGCTGCGGGACGGCTTCTCGGCCGCGCACACCTCGGTGATCGAACTGGACGGCGCCCTCGCCGGGTGCGTCACGGTGCGCCCGTACGAGAACGGCGAAGGGCTCTACCTGGAGCACTTCTACCTGGCCCCCGAGACCCGGGGCCGGGGCCTCGGGACGGCGGTGCTGCGCGGGCTGCTCGACCGGGCCGACGCGGCGGGCGTACCCGTCCGCCTCGTGGTCCTGCAGGGCAGCGCGGCCCGCCGTCTCTACGAGCGGGAGGGGTTCAGGCTCGAGTCCGAGGACCCGGTGGACGTGCTGATGGTGCGGGAGGCCCGGACCGTCACAGGCCCACGCCGGCCGGCTGCCGGACGGTGACGTTGAGCCGGTTGAACAGGTTGGTGACGGCGACCATCAGCACGATCGCGGCGAGCTGCTTCTCGTCGAAGTGGTCGGCGGCGGCGTCCCACACCTCGTCCGGCACCGCGTCCGAGGCGTCGGCGAGCCGGGTCGCGGCCTCTGCGAGGGCGAGGGCCGCACGCTCCTCGTCGGAGAAGTACGGCGCCTCGCGCCAGGCCGCGACCGCGAACAGCTTCTCGTCGCTGACGCCGTTCTTCCTGGCGCTCTTGGCGCCGTAGTCGACGCAGAAGCCGCAGTTGTTGATCTGGCTGGCCCGCAGGTGCACCAGCTCCAGGATCGACTCGTCGACCCCGCCCTGACGGGTGGCCTTGAGCAGGTTCTGGATCGCCGGACCGGCGTCGGCCAGGACGTAGGCGGGGTTGGTCATGCGGGCCTGGGGCGTGTGCGCCATGGTGACAGCTCCTCAGCAGCGTCGTGCGGTGTCGTTCGTGCGTCGCTTTCACTGCACTGACGGACCGCGCGCCGAGGATGTGACACGACCGGAGAACTTTTCCGGGATTCTTTTCCAGACCTCCGCGATCAGACTCCCGGATCAGGCCCCAGGATCAGGACTCCGCGATCAGGGCGGTCGCCACCGTGCGGAAGCCGAGCCGGCCGTAGAGCCGGGCCACGTCCGCATCCGAGGCCGTGAGGAACACCAGCTCCGTGCCGTGGGCGCGGGCGTCCGCGACGAGCGCGGCCGTGACCGCCAGCCCGAGGCCCCGGCGCCGCGCCGCCGGGACGGTGCCGACGCCGACGACCTCGGAGACGCCCCCGACGGGCTGGTGCTGGCCGGCCGCGAGGGCCCTCCCGGTGGCGTCCAGGGCCGCGGCGAGCCGGGTCAGGCCCGCCGCGAGGCGCTCCGCGACCTGGGCGGTGCTGCCGGGCTGCGGCTCCATCCCGAAGGCGGCGTACGGGGCGGCGACGGCGCTCTCCAGGGCGGAGTCGTCCACGCCCACCATCCGTACGGTGACGCCCTCGGGCTCCGGCACGGCGAGCGGCTCGCCCTCCAGGACCATCAGCGGGTGCTCGTGCACGGCGAGGCCGGTCGCCTCCACGGCGGCCCGCAGCCCCGGGGTCGTCTCCGCGACCCACTCGAAGGCCTCGGGCACCCCCAGCTCCCGCTGCCGGGCCCGCACCTTCTCCACGGCCTCCGGGGACACCTCGCCCTCGTGCCCGAGCGCCGGGCGGGCGTAGTAGGGCCAGCCCTGCCCCTCCCGTACGAAGAGGGTCAGCGGCCCGAAGTCCTCGGTGCGGGCGGCGGGGCGGGGGACGGCGTCGTAGTACGTCTCGATTCGGTTCAGCACCCGGTCACGGTAGGGGGCGGGGCGGGAAGCCGCAGGCGGTTTTCGAACGGGCCGGAGGGAACCGGCGAGGGCATGGAGGGAACCGGCCGGGTCACGGAGGGAACCGGCGAGGTCATGAACCCGTCACACAGCGCGACCACGAAAAACAGGGGGACCCATGAGCCGCACGAGAACCACCTGCCCGGGCTGTGACCGCGACGACCGGGTGCAGGCCGTGCCCGCCGTGTACCTCGCGGGCCGGGACGCCGTCACCAGCCGGGAACGGAACCGCGACGGCGACATGCGGACCGTGACCCGGGCGGTGACCACCGGGCTCTCCGACGCGCTCGCGCCGGTGCCCGCGCCGCCGTCGAACGCGATCGGCGGCGTCGGCCTCGCCGCCGGGTTCGTGGGCGTCGCCTCGCTCATGGGCTGGATGTTCGTCGAGGGCGCCCTGGAGGGCGGCTCCGATCCCATGCCGGACTTCGCGTTCGCGCCGCCGGCCTCTCCCGGCCCGGACCTGGGGTTCCTGAGCTGGGTCGCGGCCCTCGCCCTCGGCGTCGCCTTCCTCGCTCTCGTCGAGCTGTGGCGGCGCAGGGCCGCCTTCGCGAGTCTGACGCGCGGACGTCACCGCGCCGAGGAACTCTGGTCGCACGGCTGGTACTGCCACCGCTGCGGCACGGTCCACTTCGAGGACGCGCCCGGCGAGGACCGCGCCCCGCTCACGCTCCAGCGCTTCCGCGAGAGGGTCTGGGAGCACGGAGGGTACGGGCACCTGGCGGCGCGGCAGCGGGCGATGGACCCGGCCCGCTCCTGACGGCCGGTGCCTCGTCCGTGAGCCGGGCCGTCGTATGCCGGCCGGTTCGTCGTATGCCAGCGGGTGCGTCGTACGCCGGCCGGTGCGTCGTACGCCGGCCGGTGCGTCGTACGCCTCGGAAAACCGCGCCCCACCCCCTACCGTGCCGCTATGCGGATCTCGACCACGATCTTCCTGACCGACGAGACCATCGGCCCCGTGCGGCTCGCGCGCGAGCTGGAGCAGCGCGGCTTCGCGGGGCTCTACCTCCCCGAGCACACCCACATCCCCGTCTCCCGCGAGACGCCCTACCCGGCGGGCGGGGAGCTGCCCCGGGAGTACGCCCGGACGCTCGACCCGCTCGTGGCCCTGGGACAGGCCGCGGCCGTCACCGAACGCCTCGGCCTCGGCACCGGCATCACCCTGATCACCCAGCACGACCCGATCGTGCTCGCCAAGCAGATCGCCACCCTCGACCACCTCTCCGGGGGCCGGTTCACCCTGGGCGTCGGCTTCGGCTGGAACAGGGAGGAGGCCGCCGACCACGGCGTCGACTGGTCCACCCGCCGCGAGCTCGGCCGCGACCGGCTGGACCTGATGCGGGCCCTGTGGGCGCCCGAACCGACGGCGTACGCGGGGGAGTCCGGCGACTCCGTACGCGCCTCGGAGGCCTGGCCCAAGCCGGCCGGCGGCGCCCCGCGCGTCCTCCTGGGCGGCGCGGCGGGCCCGAAGCTCTTCGCGCAGATCGCCGCGCAGGCCGACGGCTGGATGCCGATCGGCGGCCGGGGCCTGACGGAGTCCCTCCCCGTCCTCCGCGAGGCCTGGGAGAAGGCCGGCCGTGACCCGGAGACCCTCCGGCTCGTCCCGTACGCGGTCCTCCCGAGCCCCGGCAAGCTCGCCCACTACGAGGAACTGGGCTGCGACGAGGTCGTCCTCCAACTCCCGCCGGGCGACGAGTCGGAGGTCCTGACCGTCCTGGACGGGTACGCGCGGTACCTCTGAGGAGCGACCGGGTTCGGGTTCCTGCGGGGACCCGAACCGCTGCGCCGGGGAGCGCTCGTATGCTCGGTTCATGACGGATCACCAGGCAGGACGACCCACCGAGAACGCCATGCGCCGTGCCCTCAAGCGGGCCAGGGACGGGGTCGCGCTCGATGTCGCCGAGGCCGCCGTGCTGCTGCGGGCACGGGGGGAGGACCTGGCGGACCTGGTGGCGTCCGCGGGGCGCGTGCGGGACGCCGGCCTGGAGGCGGCCGGGCGGCCGGGGGTCGTCACGTACTCGAAGAGCGTGTTCATACCGCTCACCCGGCTCTGCCGGGACAAGTGCCACTACTGCACGTTCGTCACCGTCCCCGGCAAGCTGCGCCGGGACGGGCACGGGATGTTCATGTCGCCGGACGAGGTCCTCGACATCGCCCGCCGCGGCGCCGAGGCGGGCTGCAAGGAAGCCCTGATCACCCTCGGCGACAAGCCAGAGGACCGCTGGCCCGAGGCCCGTGAGTGGCTCGACGCCCACGGGTACGACGACACCATCGCGTACGTACGGGCCATGGCGATCCGCATCCTGGAGGAGACGGGGCTGCTGCCCCACCTCAACCCCGGCGTCCTGTCCTGGACCGACTTCCAGCGCCTCAAGCCCGTCGCGCCCTCCATGGGCATGATGCTGGAGACGACCGCGACCCGCCTCTGGTCCGAGCCCGGCGGCCCCCACTACGGCTCCCCCGACAAGGAACCCGCCGTGCGCCTGCGGGTGCTGGAGGACGCCGGACGTTCCTCCGTCCCCTTCACCTCGGGGCTGCTGCTCGGCATCGGGGAGACCCTGGAGGAGCGGGCCGAGTCCCTCTTCGCGCTGCGCCGCGTCGCGCGCGCGTACCACTCGATCCAGGAGCTGATCATCCAGAACTTCCGCGCCAAGCCGGACACGGCGATGCGCGGGATGCCGGACGCCGAGCTCGACGACCTCGTCGCCACCGTCGCCGTCGCCCGGCTCATCATGGGACCCTCCGCCTGCCTCCAGGCCCCGCCGAACCTCGTCGACTCCGAGTACGAGCGGCTGATCGCCGCCGGCATCGACGACTGGGGCGGCGTCTCCCCGCTCACCATCGACCACGTCAACCCCGAGCGCCCCTGGCCGCGGATCGAGGAGCTCGCCGCCCGCTCCGCCGCAGCCGGCTTCGAGCTGCGCGAACGGCTCTGCGTCTATCCCGAGTTCGTCACCCGGGGCGAACCCTGGCTCGACCCCCGGCTCCTCCCGCACGTCCGCGCCCTCGCCGATCCCGAGACCGGTCTCGCGAACCCCGACGCGCCCGTGCGCGGCCTGCCCTGGCAGGAGCCCGACGAGGCCTTCACCGCCACCGGCCGCACGGACCTGCACACCACCATCGACACCGAGGGCCGCACGTCCGACCGGCGCGAGGACTTCGACGACGTGTACGGCGACTGGGACGCGCTCCGCGAGGCCGCCGCCCCCGGCATGCTCCCCGAGCGCGTCGACGCCGACGTCCGCGAGGCGCTCTCCGTCGCCGCCGGCGACCCGACGAGGCTCACCGACGCCCAGGCGCTCGCCCTGCTGCACGCGGACGGCCCCGCGCTCGACGCCCTCACGCGGATCGCGGACGACGTCCGCAGGTCCGTGATCGGCGACGAGGTCACGTACATCGTCACCCGCAACATCAACTTCACCAACGTCTGCTACACCGGCTGCCGTTTCTGCGCCTTCGCCCAGCGGCGCACCGACGCCGACGCGTACACGCTCTCCCTCGACCAGGTCGCGGACCGCGCCCAGCAGGCCTGGGACGTCGGCGCCGTCGAGGTCTGCATGCAGGGCGGCATCCACCCCGACCTGCCCGGCACGGCCTACTTCGACATCGCGCGCGCGGTGAAGGAACGGGTGCCCGGGATGCACGTGCACGCCTTCTCGCCGATGGAGGTCGTCAACGGCGCGTCTCGCACGGGCCTGTCGATACGGGAGTGGCTGACGGCGGCGAAGGAGGCCGGCCTCGACTCGATCCCCGGCACCGCCGCCGAGATCCTCGACGACGAGGTCCGCTGGGTGCTGACGAAGGGCAAGCTGCCGACGGCGACGTGGACCGAGGTGATCAAAACGGCCCACGAGCTGGGCATCCGCTCCTCCTCCACGATGATGTACGGGCACGTGGACCAGCCCCGGCACTGGCTCGGCCACTTCCGCACGCTCTCCCGCATCCAGCAGGAGACCGGCGGCTTCACCGAGTTCGTGACCCTCCCCTTCATCCACACCAACGCACCCGTCTACCTCGCGGGCATCGCCCGCCCCGGCCCGACCGCCCGCGACAACCGCGCGGTGACGGCCATGGCCCGTCTGCTGCTGCACCCCTGGATCCCCAACATCCAGACCAGCTGGGTGAAGCTGGGCACGGAGGGCGCGGCGGAGATGCTCCGCTCGGGAGCCAACGACCTCGGCGGGACGCTGATGGAGGAGACCATCTCCCGGATGGCGGGCTCCGGTTACGGCTCGTACCGCTCGATCCGCGACCTGGAGGCGATCGCGGAGGCGGCGGGGCGACCGTCCCGCCCACGGACGACGCTGTACGGCGAGGTCCCGGAGGAACGGCAGCGCACGGCTCGCGCCTCGGACGGCCACCTCCCGGAACTCCTTCCGGTCCTGCCCCAGGAGTAACCCGCCCCCTGCCCGTGCGGGCTGCGCCCCCCGGTGCGGGCTGCGCCCGCCGGGCAGGCGCCCCCGCCCGTGTGGGCCGATGCCCCCGCCCCCCCCCGCCCTGTGGGCGCGCGCCCGCCGAGGCGGTGCCCCCCCCGCCCGTGTGGGCAATCGTCCCGCAGGGCGGGACGGGTGGGCACACGGGACGGCGCCCTTCAGCGGCGCCTCCGCGTTCCGCGCCTTGACCCGCACCCCGTGTGCGGCGCACCTAGGGGTGCGGGTTCGGGCTCGGGAGCCTCTGGCGCCGGCAAGGGCGCCGTTCCGTTGTGCCCACCCGTTCCGCCCCGGCGGAACGCATGCCCACAACGGGGGCGGGCGGGGCACCGCCCCGGCGGGCGCGCCCTCAACGGGGCGCGAGGGGTGGGCGCAACGCGGTCAAACGTGGCCTGAAGGGCGTCCGATCACATAACGTTCCGCACCCCGAACGCGCATACCCGGTCGATTACAGTGCTGCGCAGACCGCCGACGGGGGGAGGGCACGTCGTGGCCACGACAGCCGCAGCCGTGTGGGGCCGCGCCGAGCAGCAGGACTTCCGGGCCCGCGTACGGGGCTGTCTGCTCGGTGGAGCCCTCGGCGACGCCCTGGGCGCGGCCGCCGACGGCCACACGCTCGCGGAGCTGCGCGAGGCCCATGGACCTGACGGACTCACGGACCCGGTCCCCGCCTTCGGCCGCCGCGGCGCCGTCACCGCCGCGACCCAGATGGCGCTGTTCACCGTGGACGGCCTCATCAGGGCCCAGGTCCGCCGGGACACGGGCGCCTGGCATCCGCCCACCGACGTGCACCGGGCCCATCTGCGCTGGGCGGCCACCCAGCGCGACTGGGGCCCGGACGAGCGCCGCAAGGACAACGGCTGGCTGGCCCGCGAGGAGTGGCTCTACGCCCGCCGCAATCCGTCCCGCGCCTGCCTCATCGGCCTCGGCGACGACGTCCTCGGCACCCTCGACAGGCCGAAGAACCCGGACGCGCGGGACTCCGGGGCCCTGCCCCGCTCCGCCCCCTTCGGGCTGCTCGTCGGCTGGGAGCCGCAGCTCGTCTGCCAGCTGGCGGTGGAGTGCGCGGCGCAGACGCACGGCGCCCCGGAGGCGGGTCTCGCGGCGGGCGCCTTCGCGGTCACCGTCCACGGTCTCGCGCGCGGCGGCTCGGTGGAGGCGGCGGTGGCCCGCGCCCTGGAGCAGCTCGCGGTGCGCCCCGGTCACGAGCCGGTGACCGAGGCGCTGGGCCGGGCCCTCGGAGCCGTACGGGAGGGGGCGCCGGACGCGGACCGGGTGACGGCTCTGGGGGCCGGTGAGGACCGGGCCGGGGGGCAGCTGGCGGCGGCGGTCTACTGCGCGCTGGTCGGCGAGGACGTACGGCACGGGCTGCGGCTCGCGGTGAACCACGACGGGCCCTCGTCGGTGACGGGCGCGCTCACGGGCGCGCTGCTCGGTGCCCTGCACGGCGAGACGGCCCTCCCGCCGGCCTGGCTGGCCGAACTGGAGGGCCGTGCGACGGTCCTGGAGCTCGCGGACGACTTCGCGATGGAGATGACCCAGGGCGCCGCCCTGCACAGCGCGACGGAGTCCTCCCCGGGCTGGCTGGCCCGCTACCCGAGGGGTGACTAGGGCCTGCCCGGCGGATCGTGCGGCTCGGGCGGTGGAGACGTGGAGTCCGGGTCGGCGCTCGTGGCACTCACAGGGCGACGCCCATGAGGTGCCGGTGAAGCATGGCGTGCCCCTCGGGCGTGGGGTGCAGACCGTCGGCGAGGAGGTCGGGGCGGTCACGCAGCGGTTCCCACAGGTCGAGGTGATCGATGCGATGTGAGGTGCACCAGGAACGCAGGTTCTCGCGGAGGGTCGAGGCGCGTTCACGGGTGAAGGACAGACCGTCATAGTCGGGGGCACGGTCCTCGTCGAGCCAGGTGGGTCCGACGACCACCAGCCGCGCGCCGTGGGTCAGGGCCGTCGCCGCCAGCGCGTCGAGACTCTCTTCCAGGCGGGCCGGGCCCTTGCCGACCACGGCCACGTCGTTGATGCCTGCCGCGACCACGAGGGTGTCGGGGCGGCGGGCCGGCAGCAGGGCAGGGGTCTGCTCGGCGACCTCGGCGAGGGTGGAGCCGGGAACGGCGAGGTTGAAGACACGGTGGTCGGTCTCGTCGAGAGCGATGTGGCCGGCGGCCAGGCGGGCCGCCCAGCCGCCCTGCGGATCGCAGCGGCCGTACGCGATGCTGTCGCCGACGATCACGATGCGAGATGCGGAGCGCAGCGGCCGCGCGTCGAGGTAGGCCCATGCGCTCGCGCCCGAAGAGAGTCGTGCTCGGCGGCGGACGTAGTCGTCGACCTCGTAGTCGTCGGCGGCGGCCAGGTCGGCGTCCGTGAGGTGCAGTATGGCGCCCTGGACCTCGGCGCCGATCCGGCGTTCCAGCGTGAGGTGGACGTCGAGACCGCTGGTGGCGATCACCTCGGGGTCGGTGATCCGGAGGGGCCGCGTCGTGTGCCCCGCAAGCGCGGCCGGCGTCTGCGGGACGGCCTGTCCGAAGAGGGTTTCCTGGACGCGTTCGTCCAGGAGAGTTCCAAAGGAGAACAGGGCATGGGGGCGGGGCTCGTTCACGGAAATGCGGTCTTTCTGTGATGAAGCGCGCGTGAGGGCGCCCTCGATTGTGGAATTGTTGAACGATCTTACGGTCCATCCTGCGCATCAGCGGTGAAGGGGCTCGCCCGGACGCGTCTGGCCGAGTCCGTCCACGACGCGGGCTGGGCCGCGTTCGTCGCGATGTTGGAGTACAAGGCCGCCCTGTACGGTCGCACCTTCATCAGGATCGACCGGTTCGAGCCCACCAGCCGGGGGCGCTGCGTGTGCGGGACCAAGGACGGCCCCAAGCCGCTGCACGTCCGCGTGTGGGAGTGCCCGGGCTGCGGGGCGGTCCTGGATCGGGGCGTCAACGCGGCGGTCAACGTCGCCAGGGCCGTCGGACCGGCGGTGACGGCCTGTGGAGCGCAGGCAAGACCCGGACCCCAGGTCCCGGCACAGCGCGAAGAAGCAGGAACCCACCGAGACGGCCGACCGGCCGTGGCAGGAATCCCCCACACCAGGTGGGGGAGTGGAAGTCAACCCAGGGGCTGATCGGTCCGCGCGCCGCCCTGTGCGGGGACGGCCGCGACACCGTCCCCGTCCGACCCGATCCGGTCGAGGAGCGCGTCCCGCTCCGGGGTGTCCTCCGGCTTCACGTACCCGATGAGGACGTAGAGGACGAGCGAGGTCGCGAGCGGCGAGACGATCTGGATCTGGAGCTCGACGCCGTCGAGGCCGTAGTTGGTGAGCCAGAAGACGAACAGTCCGGCCGCCCAGGAGGCGAGCGCGGCCGTGGGGCCCGACTTCCGGAAGGGGCGCAGCAGGCCGAGCATGAAGGGGATCGCGATCGGTCCCATGAGTCCGGCGACCCACTTGATGACGACGGTGATGATGTCCTTGAAGGCGGGGGAGTTGACCTGGGTGGCGACGGCCATCGACAGGCCGAGGAAGGCGATCGTCGACCAGCGCGCGGCGAGCAGCCCGGCCCGCTGGGTCCAGCTCCGCGCGGCCTTGCTGAGGACGGGGGCGATGTCCCGGGTGAAGACGGCCGCGATGGCGTTGGCGTCGGAGGAGCACATGGCCATGGTGTGCGAGAAGAAGCCGACGACGACGAGCCCGAGGAGGCCGTGCGGCAGCAGCTGTTCGGTCATGAGGGCGTACGCGTCGGAGCCGTCGGGCTTCTTCGGGTGGACGAGCAGCGGCGCGCACCACATGGGGAAGAAGAGGACGAGCGGCCAGACGAACCAGAGGACGGCGGAGAGGCGGCCGGAGCGGGTGGCTTCGCGGGCGGACGGGGTGGCCATGTAGCGCTGGGCCTGGTTCCACATGCCGCCGCTGTACTCGAAGGTCTTGATGAAGAGGTACGCGAGGAGGAACGTCAGCGTGTACGGGCCGGCCGTGGGCGCGGTGTGGCCCTGGAGCTCGGGCCGGTCCCACACGGTCCACAGGGCGCTGAAGCCGCCGAGCTTGCCGAGGACCGCGACGAGCATCGCGACGCCGGCGAGGAGCTGGATGACGAACTGGCCGAGTTCGGTGAGGGCGTCGGCCCAGAGGCCGCCGACGGTGCAGTAGACGCCGGTGACGACGCCGGTGATGAGGATGCCCTGGTTGAGGGAGATCCCGGTGAAGACGGAGAGCAGGGTCGCGATGGCGGCCCACTTGGCACCGACGTCGACGATCTTCAGGAGGACGCCGGACCAGGCGAGGGCCTGCTGGGTGGGGAGGTTGTAGCGGTCCTTGAGGTATTCGAGCGGGGAGGCGACGCGGAGGCGGGAGCGGAGCCGGTTGAGGCGGGGCGCGAAGAGGTGGGCGCCGATGGCGATGCCGATGGCGATGGGGAAGGACCAGGTGACGTAGGAGGTGACGCCGTAGGTGTAGGCGATGCCCGCGTATCCGGTGAACATCACGGCGCTGTAGCCCGACATGTGGTGGGAGATGCCGGAGAGCCACCAGGGCATCCGGCCGCCGGCGGTGAAGAAGTCGGAGACGGTGTCCACGCGCTTGTGGGACCAGACGCCGATCGCGACCATGACGCCGAAGTAGCCGATGAGCACGGCCCAGTCGAGACTGTTCATTGCGCCCCTCCATGAGGTCCGGTCCGCCTTGTGAACGCGGTTCATGGTGTGGGGAGTTGGAAGGCCCGGACAATGCAGGGGAGAGTCAAGGGGCAGTAAAATCGTTCGCTTCACTGACCCTTGTTCATGTCCATGAACTTATGGCGTCACTTGGGGGAGCGGCTCAGCGCATCAGCTCCCCGGCGTTGACCAGCAGCGACTGCCCCGTGATGGCCCGCGCCCGGTCCGAGGTGAGGAAGGCCGCCGCCTCCGCCACGTCCCCGTCCGTCGCGAGCTCGGGCAGCGCCATCCGCTCGGTGAGCCGGGCGAGCACCTCGGCCTCCGGCACCCCCTCGGTGTGCGCGGCGAACTGGACGTACGCCTGGACCGGCGGCCCCCACATCCAGCCCGGCAGCACGGTGTTGACCCGGATCCGGTGCGGTCCCAGCTCGTGCGCGAGCGAGTACATGGCCGAGGTCAGCGCCCCCTTCGAGGCCGCGTACGCCGCCTGCCGCACCTGCGAGGGCGCCGCCACCGCCGACTGCGTCCCGATGAGGACCACCGAGCCGCCGCGCTCCTTCAGCGCCGGCAGGCAGGCCCGGGTCATCCGCAGCGTGCCGAGCAGATTGACGTCGAGGACCCCCTGCCAGGTCCCGAAGTCGGCGTCCTCCAGGCCCCCGAAGTAGGAGTCCCAGGCGGCGACGTGGACGACCGCGTCGATTCCGCCGAAGCGCTCGACGGCGACCGCGGCGAGGGCCTCGCACTGCTCCTCGTCGGTGATGTCCGTGACCCGGTACGCGGTGCGGCGGCCCTCCGGGTCGATCTCCGCGGCGGACTTGGCGAGGTTGGCCTCGGTGCGGGCGCCGAGCACCGCGTTGCCCCCGTCCCGTACCACCGTCTCCGCGATCCGGTGCCCGAGCCCGGCACCGACCCCCGACACGACGACCGTCTTCCCCTGGAGCAGCATCCGGATCCTCCTCGACCCTGGCCAAGTATCTGACGGTCCGTCAGAGTAGGTGCCTGTCAACGACAAGGGAAGACACGGGAAGGGGTACGAGAGTGAGCGAGGAGACCCGCAGCGAGACGTACGCGGAGCTGGCGGCCCTCGGGCCGTACGGCGTGCGCCCCGGCCACGCGCTGATCACCATGGTCGAACCGCACCCGGGCCACGAGTACGCCTACAACCGCTGGTACGAGGACGACCACTACTACGCGGGCGCCATGGCCATGCCCTGGATGTACGCCGGTCGGCGCTGGGTCGCCACCCGCGAACTCCAGGAGCTGCGGCGCCCGGAGAAGTCCGCGGTCGCCCAGCCGGTCACCGCCGGCTGCTACCTCTCCACGTACTGGATCACCGAGGGCCGCTACGACGACCACATGAAGTGGACCGTCGGCATCAACAAGCGGCTCAACCGCGACGCCCGCGTCCACCACGAGCGCACCCACGTCTTCACCTCGTTCCAGGACCACGAGGCGACCGTCTACCGCGACGGGGCGGCCGGCCCGCGCGACTTCCACGCCCTCGACCACCCCTACGCCGGGCTGATCCTCCAGGTGATCGACGTCGAGGGCCTGCGGCAGCGGGCGGAACTCCTCGACCGGCTGCGCGACCGGGAACTGCCCCGCCGCCTCGCCGGCTCACCGGCGGCGCTGGTGACCCTCTTCCGCCCGACTCCGCTGCCCGGCGACCGCATGACGTACGTGAAGCAGGTCGAGGGCGTCGACACCCGGCTGACCCTGCTCTGGTTCCTGGAGCAGGACCCCCGCGCGTGCTGGACGGAGCACTTCACGGACCTGGAGACCATGGCGTCCCCGGGCGGCCGGGTGGAACTGGTGGCCCCCTTCATCCCGACGATCCCGGGCACGGACCGCTATGTGGACGAGCTCCGCTGAGGACGGGTTCCACCGAGAGCGAGCTTCACTGAGGCCCGGTGGCCCGGTGGCCCGGTGGCCCGGTGGCCCGGTGGCCCGGAGACCCGGAGACCCGGAGACCCGGAGACCCGGTGGCTCCGAGGCTTCCGGGCAAAGGCCGAGCCCCCTCGGCCAGGACGGCGGACCGGTCGAGAGGGCTCTTCTCGTACTGCTGGTGACGGCGTGCGCGCACCGGGGCTCAGAGGGCCCCGTTGCTCACCTCGCCGACGAAGGCGTTCCACGATCCCGGACCGAAAGAGAGGGACGGACCCTCGGGCGCCTTGGAGTCCCGCACCGCGATCGCGGCCATGACCGGGGACTTCACTTCGACACAGGCCCCGTTCCCACCCGAGTACGAGGACTTCGTCCAGGTGTCCGTACCGCCCTGAATAATCGCCATGCTGCTCACTCCGGTTCTGCCGAGTAGTGTGTCGCGCCAACGTTCTTGATGGCGTGATCGACGCTACTCGCCGGTCCCGTCCGGTGGGACCGGCGTTCACACGTCCGAGTGGCATATTCCAACCGCGCTTCCGTGAAAGGGATCACGGGGTGTACGGTGCCTGCCCCGCCCTCCGGCGATCAGCCCTGGGCATGCTTCTTCGCCATTTTCGAGATGAACTCCCGCGTCTGCTCCACGTTCAGCGCCTGCGCCCTGAGGTGCTCGTACATGACGGAGTACTTGCCGACGTCCTGCGCCTTCTCCAGGTACAGGTCGCTCGTCACGCCCTCGATGTAGACGACGCTGGAGTCCGAGGTGTCCGGGAACTCCAGGATCGAGTACTGCCCGCTGATCCCCGGATGCGCGCCCATCTCGAAGGGGATCACCTGCACGGTCACGTGCGGCAGGTGCGACTGCTCGATCAGGTGCTCCAGCTGCTCGACCATCAGCTGCCGGCTGCCCACGATCCGGTGCAGGGCGCCCTCGTCGATCACCGCCCACAGGCGCAGCGGACGCTCCTCGTCACGGATCCGGTCCTGGCGGCGGGTCCGGACCGTGACCCGCTTCTCGATCTCCGCCGGCGTCGACTCCGGCATCGCGCCGGAGATCACGGCCTCCGCGTACGCGGGAGTCTGGAGCAGGCCCGGGATGATCTGCGACTCGTACATCCGCAGGCTCTCCGCGTCCGTCTCCAGACCGATGTAGACGCTGTACGGGATGTCGCCGAAGGCGTGCCACCAGCCCTGCTGGCGCGAGTCCTTGGCCATCTGCATGAGGGAGTCGACCATGCGCTCGTCCTCGACCTCGTACACACCGCACAGGTCCCGGACGTCACGCTGGCTGATGGAGCGACGACCGTTCTCCAGCCGGCTGATCTTGGACTGGGAGACGAGGAGACGCTCGGCGACCTGCTCGGCCGTCATGTTCTTCGCCTCGCGGAGCTTGCGCAGCTCCTGGCCCAATCGGCGTCGCCTGACGGTGGGGTTGACGTTGGACGCCACGGAAACTGCACCTCCGGCTGTCTGCTGCGTAGCTGTGAGTATCTACCGCTTGGCAGACTGCCACCAATGGCCGGGTGCGCGCTGGGAAAACAGGACAACGCACATGTGCGGGGCGGCCGTCCAGGCCGCCCCGCACACCTGTGCGGCTCTCGGGATGGTTCCAGGTGGTTCGTGGTGCTGGTTCGTGGTGCAGGTACGGAGTGGTGCTCGCCGTGCGACGGTCAGTGCGCGACCGCGCGGGCCATGCTGCCGCGAGGCTGCGCCGGGACGCCCGCGGCGCTCCGGCGGGGCTGTGCCGCCGCGCCGTTCTGGACGTCCATCACGGCGTGCGCCACGAGTCCGCCCATCGGGTCGTGCCGGATCAGGTCGCGCAGCCGGGACCGCGACGACCGTCCTTCGTTGCCGGGGTACAGGTGCTTGCCGAGACCGACCGCGTGGGCCAGCGCGGCAAGCGCCGCGGTCCGCGGGTCCGGCGGTACGCCGGTGCGGATCGCACTGTCCAGCCGGGCACGGATCTCCCGACTGATCGCCGTGTCCGTCGCCTGGTAGCGAGTCGTCGGCAACACCCCGCACATCTGGCCCTCCACGGCATGCACCATGCCGCATCGCTCCAGATGCGAGAGATACGTCTGACGGAGCCCCAGCCGGGGCCCGCCGATCCAGTGGACGGCCCGAACCGGGCTGCCGCGCCTGCGCAGCAGCTCCAGTGCGGAGTCCAGTGTCGGATCTCCGGTCGGCCGTGGCATCACCACGGCGATACGATCCCCGTCAGGGGCTATCCGGCCTGCCAGAGCCAGCTCCACTAGCTGTGCTCCGGCCAGACCGAGGTCGAGCGACTGCGGCTGCGCTGTGGTACCCGTGGTCGGGTCCAGAGCGAGCAACAGAAGCTCTTCCGGAATAGTTCTGCGGCTCCTGCCCATCCATGCCTCCCCGCGTGGATGAATGACAGGGTGACCCCTCTCACATTCATCTGTCGAGAGTGCCTGGGTGGTTCATCCGGGAACCAGTAGGTATGTCGTTCTCGTCTAGCACGGGAGCCAAGGGGTTCACACAGGACACTGTTAGACGGTTCGGACGTACGTATGACGCATGGAGGAGGCACGGTGGCGGGCGAGTCCCCCGACAAGGCGGAGCAGCAGGGGTCGTCTCAGGAGACGGCGGCCTCGGGCGGCGGCGGCCGGGATCCTCGGCTTTCCGTGCTCCGCGGGTCAGAGTCCTCGCCGTCCTCGGCGGTCCAGGTCGACCAGCCGACGGCCGTGTTCAAGAACCTGACGCCGCGCACGCCCGAGGACGACGAGCCGAAGACGGACTCGAAGCCGGAGTCGGGAGCTGAGCCCGAGCCGGAGTCCGAGTCCGAGTCCGGGTCTGAGCCCGGTGCGGAGGGCGACCGTCTGAAGGCGGCCGTGGCGGCGTGGGTCGCGACGGCGGAGGAGCCGGAGAAGTCGGAGAGACCGGAGGAGCCGGAGGCGAAGGCGTCGGTCGAGGAGACCGAGCCGGAGGAGACCGACGAGCCCGAGCCGGAGGACGAGGCCGAGGGTGACGACTCCGAGGCCGGGGACTCCGAGGCCGAGGACGAGCCGCAGGACGACGAGACGGACGACGAGTCCGACGACGAGACGGACGAGGAGTCCGTCGAGGACGTCGAGGACAAGGCGCCCTCCGCTTCCTGGTTCGCCGCGCGGAAGGCGGCCGCCGACGAGAAGCGGGCGGAGGCCTCGGACGCGACCGATTCCACCGACGCTTCCGACGCTTCCGACGCTTCGGACGCGACCGACTCCACCGAAGCCTCGGACACGACCGACTCTTCCGATTCCTCCGACTCCTCCGATTCCTCGGAGGACGAGGAGCCCGTCGACCAGCCGACGACCATGTTCAAGATGGTCCGTCCGCCCGTCGTGGACCAGCCGACGACCGCCCTGAAGCTCCCGTCCGGTCTGACCGCGGACTCCGACAGCGAGCGCACCAGTGTCTTCCGTGCGCTGCGCCCCGACATCCCGGCCGAGCAGAAGGCCGAGAAGGCCGAGAGGGCGGCCCAGGAGGCCGCCAAGGCCTCCGCCGCCCCGGCGGCCGCCCCCAAGGCCCCTGAGGCCCCCAAGGCCCCCGCGTCCAAGGAGTCCGCGCCCGCCCCCGTACCGTCGCCGGCGTCGCTCGCCGAGCCGGAGCGGACCCGGCAGCAGCCGCTGCCTCCGCTGCCCCCACTCGACCTCCTCGCGGAGCTGACGAACACGCCGCCCCCGCCGCCGAACGCGCTGCGGACGACCCTGCGCCGGGTGCGGATCTGGACCCCGCTGGTCCTGCTCCTCCTGATCGTCTTTGCGATCGTGCAGATGGTCCGCCCGCTGCCCGCGCCCGCGCTGACGCTGTCGGCCGAGCCGACGTTCACCTTCGGCGGCGGCAAACTGCAGATGCCGTGGCCCGACGAGGGGCAGGGCGCCGTCGAGGTCGAGGGCGTCGGTTCCATGGGCCTGTACGGAGCGCAGAAGCCGGCCCCGATCGCGTCCGTGACCAAGACGATGACGGCGTACGTGATCCTCCGCGACCACCCGATCAAGGGGAAGCAGCAGGGGCCCGAGATCACGATCGACAAGAAGGCCGCCGACCAGGCGAAGCACGATTCGGAGTCGACGGCGCCGGTCCAGGAGGGTCAGACCTACACGGAGAAGGAGCTCCTTGAGCTCCTGATGATCCCCTCCGCGAACAACGTGGCCCGGCTGCTCGCCCGCTGGGACGCCGGTTCGGAGGCCGCGTTCGTCGAGAAGATGAACGCCGCCGCGAAGGACCTGGGCATGACCCAGTCCACGTACACGGACCCGTCCGGTCTCCTCGACAGCACCATGTCGACGCCGCAGGACCAGCTGAAGCTGGCGAAGGCGGTCATGCAGTACGACGTGTTCCGCGAGATCGTGAACATGCCGAACGTGACGGTCGACGGCATCCCCGGCCGGATCGAGAACAACAACAACATCCTGCTCCACGACGGCGTGAGCGGCATCAAGACCGGCTCCTCCACCCCGGCCGGCGGCAACCTGCTCTGGGCGGCGAACACCGTCGTGGACGGCCAGAACCGCCGCATCCTCGGCATCGTCATGGGGGCGAAGAACGCCAAGATGCTCATCGACAAGCTCCAGCTGGCCATCGACAACAGCCTCAAGCTGATCCAGCAGGCCCAGAAGGACGTCACCTCGGCGGCGGTCGTCAAGAAGGGGCAGGTCCTCGGCTACGTGGACGACGGTCTCGGCGGCCGGACCCCGGTCGTGGCCACCAAGGAGCTCAAGGCGGTCGGCTGGCCGGGCCTCCAGGTGAAGCTGGAGCTCACGGATGGCGGAAAGGCCGTCCCGCACTTCGGCAAGGCGGGCGACATCGTCGGCCAGGTGTCCATCGGCACCGGCGCCGGCAAGGTCAGCTCCCCGGTCGCCCTGCAGGCCGACCTGATGGAGCCCGGCTTCGACAAGAAGCTGACCCACCTGGGCTGAGGCCACCCGCTCGGCCGGGCTCCCCGGATTCTCCGGGGAGCCCGGCTGTTAGCGTTTCCGGGGGGACGAGACGCACGCGTGACCACGCGAGAAGCGGGAAGAGAGCCGGGCAGCAGCACGGGAAAGGGCCGCAGTGACCACCGCCGAGCCGACACGCGCCGACCGCGCGGACTCCGACCCCGACGTCTACCGTGATGCCCATGAAGCTCGTGACACCGACGGCGGCTCGTCCACGGATATCGGACCCTCTTCGCTCCCGCGAATAGTGCTCCCGACGCAGCGGCCCGCCCCGGCCCCGGCCCCGGCACCGTCCGCCCCCACCCCCGCCCCCGCCCGTGCCCCGCGGCGCAAGCGCCGCTACACGGTCATGGCGGCCACCGGGCTCGCCGCCCTCACCCACGTCCTGTGGTTCTTCCTCTTCGCGAACAGCGGCGGGGACCTGGCCGCGCAGGACGCCTGGGCCGAGTTCGTCGGACGGCACCCGGACTCCGCGTACAACCTGGCCTGGTACGGCGGGATGCACCCCGTCTCGTACAGCGTGGTCTCGCCCTACCTGATGTCGGTGCTCGGCGTCCGCAGCACGATGATGGTGGCGGGGACGCTGTCGGCCGGCCTGACCGCGCTGATCCTGGTGCGGGTGCGGGCGGTCCGCAACCCGTTGGTCTGCTCGATCGCGGGCGTCTTCGCCTTCCTCTGCAACGCGCTCTCGGGCCGGGTGACCTTCGGCCTCGGCATGATGTTCGCGCTCGGCGCGGTCGCCGCCGTCTTCTGCTGGCCGTACCGCTGGCGCCGCAAACGCTGGGCGAAGGCGGCGGTCGCCGCCCCGCTGGCCGGTCTGGCGACGGCGTGCAGCCCGGTCGCGGGCCTGTTCCTCGGCATCGCGGCGGCGGCACTGTTCCTGAACAAACGGCGCCCGGGCGCGTACGCCCTGGGCCTCGCCCCGGTCGCGGTGGTCGCCCTCTCCTCCTGGCTCTTCCCCTTCTCCGGCACGCAGCCGATGGCCTTCGGCTCGACGGCCCTCCCGCTGCTCTTCGGCGTCCTGACGTTCGTGCTCGTCCCGAAGACCTGGCGGACGGTCCGCACGGGGGCGGCGGTCTACACGATCGGCACACTCCTGACCTGGCTGATCGACTCCCAGATCGGCTCGAACATCTCCCGGCTGCCGATGCTCTTCGCGGGCGTCGTGCTGCTCGCGGCCCTGCCGTACACGGCGCCGCGCTCGCGCCGCTGGTACGCGCTGCTGCTCGCCGTCGCGGGGCTGAACTTCTGGATCGGCTTCAAGGGCGTCGACGACGTCATCCGCACCGCGCCGGACGCGTCCTGGGCGCGCGAGCTCGCACCGCTCGTCAACCAGCTCCAGGTCCGGGACGCGGGCAAGGCGCGGGTCGAGGTCGTGCCGGCGTCCAGCCACCGCGAGTCCTCCGCGCTCAGCCCGTACATCAACCTGGCGCGCGGCTGGAACCGTCAGGCGGACATGGAGCGCAACCCCCTCTTCTACGACGACACGCTGAACGCCGCGAACTACCGGGACTGGCTCCACCGCTGGGCCGTCCACTACGTCGTCCTGCCCACCGGAGCCCCCGACTCGGGCGCCGAGCAGGAGGCGGAGCTGGTCGTCGAGGGCCTGCCGTACCTGAGGCAGATCTGGTCGGACGAGAACTGGCGGCTGTACGAGGTGCAGAACCCGACCCCTCTCGCCGACCCGCCGGCCGAGGTGCAGAGCGCCGAGGAGAACGAGGTCGTGATCCGGGTCGACAGCCCCGGCCGGGTCCTGATCCGCGTCCCGTACTCGCCCTGGCTCGCCCTCATGGACGAGAACGGCGGCAAGATCGAACCGCCGAAGGAGACGGAGGCCTCGAAGCTGGCCCGCGAGGCGTCGGAGACCGAACTCCCCAAGGTCTTCGCCAACGAGGAGGGCTGCCTCTTCAAGGCCGAGGCGGACCCGGAGGGCGACGAATGGACGGAACTCGTCGCCCCGAAGGCGGGCGTCTACCGCCTGGGAGCCCCCTACAAGCTCTCGCGCGGCACGGCCTGCCCGGAAGAACTCCGCTGACCGCCCTGCGCTGACGGCGAGTGACCCTACGGGTGAACCGTCCGTCACTCTGTGAACCCGGTCGATCGCGTAACGCTAGGCTCGCGGGCATTGCCGCAGCCGTGCGGCGGACCGAGATAGGGGCATCCGAATGGCCGTCATCGTCACTTTCGACCTCCCCGGCGCCGGACCGGAGCTTTACGACACGGTCATCGCGCGCGTGACCGAAGGCCGGGGCTTCACGCGGTTCGCGGACGTGGGGAACCCGGGCCTCGTCTCCCACGCGGCGGGACCGGTCGAGGGAGGGTTCCGGGTGACCGAGGTCTGGGAGAGCGAGGAGGCCCTCGAAACCCACGCGAAGACCTTCGGCCCGATCCTGGCCGACCTCGGCCACGCCGACCTGCGACCCACGATCATCCCGGCGCACAACGTCGTCGTCCGATAGGGCCGATCCGGCCCCACTCCCGCGAGCACCCTCATGGGAAAGGGGCAGGTACTGATACCAGTACCTGCCCCTTCTCCTCGTGCCCCCGGCAGGATTCGAACCTGCGACACCCGCTTTAGGAGAGCGGTGCTCTATCCCCTGAGCTACGAAGGCGGGCCTTGCGTGCAACGTGGCTGAATACTCTGCGTGAGTAGACACCCATGCCTCGGCAAGGAGTGGGACCGCCACGGTGGGTGGTCCCTGACAGGTTAGCGGATCGAGTTGGGAGTGTGGGCTGAGGTGTCAGTCCTTTGGTGGCGCGAGGACCCGGTTCCGGGGAGGCGGGCGGCCCCGTCCCTGCCGAGGTGGTGGGCGGCACCCTCGCGGATGATGCGCCAGACCTCGGGATCCTTCAGGTCGCCGGCGCAGTAGCGGGCGAAGCCGTGGATGCCGCGCGGCGCGAGGAACAGCACGTGGATGTAGGGCGCGTGGACGGCCGGGCGGGAGGCGGGAGCGTCGATCGGTGAAGCCATCCGCGCGCGGACCTCGTCGAGGGCCTGCGGCCGACTGGTGATCTCGGCATGCCCCTTTGCTCGCGAGGCCCGTGCCCACGAGGTCCGGAAGCGGTCGCTTCTCGAGCGCGTCGACCTCGGGCTTCCATGCATGAACCGGCCAGGGGCGGAATGTGCCAGGCCGGGTCTCTGGTTCGGCCCTTCTCCGTCGGCAAGGATCAAAGCATCGGAAGAGACGACCACAGTTGTTGAACACGGTGACGTCTTGGCCGATATCCGACTGTTGAAGCACGTCGACAAGGAGCAATGGAATGACGCAGACCGCCGTAACCTCGTTCACTGCCGAGCAGGTCGCCGAAGCCGAGAAGGCGGGGCAGACCCTGGAGGCCCTCGTGGCGCGCCTCGGTTCCGACGAGTCGTTCGCCGCGGCCCTGAAGGACAAGCCCCGCAAGACGCTTGCCGACGCCGGCATCGTCATCGAGAAGGAGTCCATGGAGTCGCTTATGCTCGTCGACGCCGAGCGTTTCGACCGTGCGTGTGAGCTTCTCTTCGACCTGGTCGACTCGGACTTCCTCATCACGATGTCCACGCCGTCTTGCGGCTGAATCGGAAATCCCGGCGTGCTGCGGATACGTGATTCTTGGTAAGAACTGATCCGCCACTCGCCCCTTTGGCCGGGGCGCAAGGGCCGACATCTCAGCCGCCTTGCGCCCCCGGTCTTCTCTCTGGGTGAAGAGGTTTTGTATGTCACGCGTGTTGCTGGTCAACCTGGCCAGTCTTCCCATGGACGGGAATCAACCCATATTCCCCATCGGTGTCCGGTGTGTCCAGGACGCCCTGGACCGCGCGGGCCACGTGACGCGACTCATGGATTTCGTTGCAGAGCCGGCCGGTCTGACCGACCTCGATTGGCTCGGTCACGAATGGGATGTCATCGGGTTCACCATCCGGAATATCGACCCCATCGACATCACCTGTAGCACTCATGTCGATGAGTACGTCTCCTTCGCGAAGCGCGTGCGGGCCGAGCTCGACCGGCGTGGGCTGGACCCGGTGCTGGTCGGGGGCGGGCCGGGGTTCAGCCTGTTCGGCGACACGCTCGTCGGTAGGCTCGGGCTCGACGTGGGAGTCATCGGCCCAGGTGAGCAGGTCATGCTCGACATCGCGACGAACCCGCCGTCCTTCAAGGGGAGAGGGGGTGTGCTCCAGGGGAGGCGGCACTGCGGATTCCTCACCGACACCCTGCACCACCCGGCCTCGCTCATGGCGGCGTACACGAACGCGCACCAGGCGATGATCGGCGTGGAGACCCGACGGAAGACCTGTTACCAGACCTGCGGGTACTGCCCGTACGCGTACATCGAAGGGGACAACGCCGGAGACCTCAAGCCGCTGGAAGTCCTGGCGGACGAGATCCGCGGTATCCACCGGGCGGGATTCAGGCGCATCTTCTTCACGGACGGTATCTTCAACAGCGAACTGCGGTTCGCGAAGGAAGTCGTCCAGCTCGTCAAGGATCTCTCCCTGGATGGCTTGACCTGGTCGGCGTACTTCACGCCGAAGCCCTTTGATGATGAATTCGGCGAAATGCTCCAGGACAGCGGAGTGGAAGCCGTCGTGGTGTCACCCGACAGCCTCGACGACGCTATGATGCGCAACCTGGGGAAGTCCTTCTCGAGTCGGCACGTGTCTCGATTCCTGGAGCGCAGCCGCAAGAACGACCTTCCGGTGAAGGTGAACGTCGTGTTCGGCGGACCGGGCGAGAACAGGGAGTCGGTTCGAAACAGTGCCCGTTTCATCAACGAGAATCTCCGCGATGACGAACTCGTGATGCACGTCGGATATCGGGTGTTGCCCGAGACCGCCCTCGCGAGGCAACTCGGAGCGGACGACGATAAATTGCTCTATCCCGTCTTCTATCCCTTCGATCTCGACGTTTTCAACTGGATCGTCCAGGATCTGGAATCCAGATTCATAACCCCCCAACTCATGATGAACCTGATGGCCGGCCGTGCGGCTGCGCGCAAGATGGCGAAAACAGAAGCGATGCCCACGATCGCTCCCCCGGGGACCACCTACCTTGCCCTGTCCGGGGTAGGAGGAGGCAGTGGCGGTGGCTGCGGAAACTGATGTCGCGCCCCTCGCGAGCGCGCGTACGGGGCCGGGGCCGACGGCACGCCGCCTTCATGACGGAGAGGTCGACGCGGCCCTGCGGCTCTGCCCGTTCGAGGATGTCGACGCCGACGTCATCCGCCGAGAACTGGCGGCCGAAGCGGACTACTGCTGGATGGGCCTGTTCACCCCGGACGGACAGCTGGCGGCGGTGCACCGGGCCATGCGATGGCACCGGCACCTGCTGCTGAAGGGCGTCTTCGTCGACGAGCGGTTCCGGGGGTCGGGGGCCGCGCTCGGTGTGGCGTTCGCCATCCGGGACTGGGCTCGGGAGGCCGGATACGAGGGTGTCGCCGCCTGGGTGGAGCCGAGCAAGCCCGAGGTGCGTCTGGCCACCAGGCTGCGGCTGCGTCGTGTCGGCCCGCTCCTGCACCGCTACCTCGTCCGGATGCCGTACGGCTCCGACGCGGAGCGTCCGACCGGGACGCCCCCGCGCACGTCCGGCACGCTCGTCGTTCCGGGCGAAGGCGAAGCGGCTCCCATGGTCCAGGAACTGCTCGGTGTTCCGCGGAGTCCCTCGGCGGGTACCCGGCTCGCCTGGGTGCTGGACCGCTCACGACTCGTCCTGAGCGGCAACCCGTGCCGTTCGATGGGTGACCTGGACGGTTTCCTGGCCGCCGTCGAGGACACCGCGGTGTCGGCCGGCGCGACCGCCGTCGAAGTGGTGGTCGAGGCAGCGGACGTTCCGGCCGCGTTGGCCATGGTCGGCCGGGGAGCGCGGCGGCTGAGCCGTTCCCCGGTCGCTCTGGGCATGGTGTCCTTCGCGGGCGCGGAACCCTCGGGTACGTCGGTTCACCCGGCCGCGACGGAGCTGAGGACGCCGTGATCGGAGCGCACGCGGCGCGGCGCGTCTGCCTGGACGAGAGCCCCGAGGCGGCGGCAGGGCTGTTCCGGCGACAAGGGATCGATCCGCGACGTCTTGAGCGACTGCTGTTCTCGACGGCCGACGCGGGTGAAGCCGCCCGGTCGGAGACCGTGAAGCTGCTGGATGCCTGGGGGCGGCCGACCGAGGCCGAGCTGTACGTGCCGTCGCGCCGGGACGGGCGTCCGCCGGGCCTGATCGTGGGCCTGCACGGCGTCGGGAGCTCCGGAGCGGTGCTTCAGGACCACCTCCGCGCGCTCGCCGACGCCTGCGGCGCGGTCCTGCTGTGCCCGACCGCGCTTCAACCGTTCGGGACGAGCAGCAACTTCGACGTGGCCGGAATCTTCGGCAGCCGATTCCGGGAGGCTCGGTGGACGACGGATCCGGGCGATTTCCCCGTGCGAGCACTGCGCTGGGCCCGTGAACACCTGGCCGTCGACGTGAACCGCTGCGCTCTGGTGGGGGCCTCGATGGGAGGCATCGCGACGTGGAGCATGGCGTCACGTCGCTGGGACGGCCTCGCCATGGCGACGTCCATCAACGGCGCGCCCTCGATCTGGGAGATGTTCGGGCCCGACAACACGATGCGTGAGCTGCTGCCCAATGTCCTGGGTGTGCCGCTGACGGTGGTGCACGGAGTCCGGGATCAGCAGATCCCCCTCGTCCTCGCCCGTGACGCCGTGACGCATCTGCGGGGCCGGGGCCATCAGGGCATTTCGTTCGTCGAGGTGCCGGATGGGGAACACAAGCTGAGCACGATGGGGATCGAGCCGGGAAATCCGCAATTCGACGAGGTCGTTCGGTGCTTCGGCGCCGCGAAGCGAATGCCGTGGCCCGGACATGTCCGGCACCGTGCCCGCGAGAGGGCGCACAGCCGGGCCCACTGGGTGGAGATGGACGATCTCCACCCCGGGAGCACGGCGACCGTGGACGCCCGTGCGGTGGACCGTACGCACCTGGTCATCCGCGCGTCCGGTTGCTCGCGGCTGCGTCTCTTCCTCGGTGACCGGCTGGTGGATCACGGCCGAGTGCTGGTGACGGTCAACGGCACGTCCCGAGAAATAGATTTCCGTCCGTCCCTGGTCGACGCGATATCGACGTACCGGGAGGCGGATGCCGACCCCGGCCGCATGGCGCAGATGGTCGTCGACATGACATTGCCCGAGATTCGTGAGGAAGAAGGAACGTCTTGCTGAGTCGTGATGAAATGCGCCGGCTGCTGTTGGCACGCGGTCCTGAGCAGGAGCAGCTGTTCGCGGAGAGCCGGAAGGCACGGAACGAGCACTTCGGTGCGGCCGTCGTGCTGCGCGGTGTCATCGAGCTGACCAACGTCTGCCGGGTGAACTGCGACTACTGCCCGATGCGTCGTGACAACGTACGCGAGAACGACACCTACTTCCTGGCCGCGGACAAGATCGTCGAGCTGGCCGGACTGATCCGGGACAACGGGATCGACGTCATCCTGCTCCAGGGCGGCGAGACGCCGGCGCTGATGCCTCTCCTGGAGGAGGTGATACCGCGGATCCGGCAGCTGTACGACGACCGGGTCGAGATCCTGCTGAACGTCGGCAACCTCAAGCGGGCCCAGTACGAGCGACTGCGTGCCGTGGGCGCGACGAGCTACATCCTCAAGCACGAGACGAGCGATCCCGAACTCCACCTCAGCCTTCGGCACGAAACCCTGGAGTCCCGCCTGCGGTGTATGCGGGATCTCCAGGAGGTGGGCTTCAAGGTCGGCACGGGGCTGATCTCCAGCCTGCCGGGGCAGTCGTTGGACAGCATCATCGACGACATCGAGCTGGCGGGTGAGCTCGGTGTGGACATGTGCAGCGTGAGTCCCTTCATCCCGGCTCCGAACACGCCGATGAGCATCTCGCCGATCGGGGACAACGAGTTGGCGCTCAACGTCATCGCCGTTCTCCGGCTGCGCTACCCGCGGTTGCTGATCCCGTCGGTCAGTGCGCTGGAGCGGGTGGGCAGCGGGGGGCAGTCACGCGGCCTGGACGCCGGTGCCAACGTGATGACCGTCAACTTCTCCAGCGCCGGCGACCAGAAGCGCTATCTGATCTACGGGAAGGACCGTTTCGTCGTCACCCTCGACCACGTGCGGGGGCTCGTCCGGTCCTCCGGGCTCGAACTGGGCGGATCGAGGTTCATCGAGCAGCGCCTGACGAGTGGGGTGGCGGCCTGATGAGCGTCTCCGTGTCCGACACCGCCGTGTCGGAAGCGAGCAGCAGCCGGTTCCTGCGGTTCTGGACCGCACAGACCGTGTCGCAAGTGGGCCAGCGCTTCGGGATGGTGGCCTTGCCCGTGGTCGCGATCGAGACCCTCCACGCCGGGGCGGCGGAGGTCGGCTACCTGACCGCCGCGCTCACCGTGTGCTATCTGCTGATCGGCCTGCCGGCCGGTGCGTGGGTCGATCGATGGTCGAAGCGGACCACCATGATCAGGGCGGCCGTGGTGCGAGCCGTCGTGCTGGCCGGCGTCCCCGTGCTGTGGGCTTTCGACCAGCTCTCGCTCGTGTGGCTGTACGCGGTCGCGGTGGTCGTCGGTCTCGCCTCCGTCTTCTTCGACGTCGCGTACCAGTCGTACGTGCCGTTCATCGTCCCCGACCAGGACATCGAAAGGGCGAACGCGAGGCTGGAGTCGTCGGCCCAGATCTCCGCGGCCGGCGGGCCGGCCGCGGCGGGACTCCTCCTCAAGGCGGTGAGCGCGCCCGTGGTGATCGCCATCGACGCGGTGGCCTACGTGGTGTGTGCCGGATTCCTGGCGACGGTCAAGGACTCCGAACCGTCCCGCCGTGAGAAGGCGGGAGAGGACTCCCGGCTGGCGCGGGACATCCTGGACGGCGTCCGGTTCGTCGTGGTCAACCCGGTACTGCGGCGGCTGATCCTCTCGGTGGGGGTGTCGAACTTCTTCGCCACCATCACCATGACGCTGACGCCCCTGCTCATCCTGAGGACGCTGGGGCTGGGCTCCACGGTCATGGGGGTCGTCCTCGGCGTCGGCACGCTCGGTGGCCTGCTGGCCTCTCTCACCCTCCCGAAGGTCCGTGCACGATTCGACGCGGGCACGGTCATGGCGGTCGGCCTCCTGCTTGCGGGCGTCTCCATGGTGGCCTTCCCCGTGGCCGGATCCCTGGACGAGTCCGCCTTCGTGATCCCGGTCGTCCTGCTTGTCCTCGGCCAGTTCGGAATGACCTGGGGCGCGGTGACCTTCAACATCGCGCAGGTGAGTGTGCGGCAGCGGGTCTGTCCCAAGAACATGCTGGCCCGGATGACCGCCTCGATCCGTTTCGTGGTGTGGGGAAGCATGCCCGTGGCGGCGATCCTGGCCGGCTGGCTCGGCTCGCACATCGGCGTCGTGCCCTGCCTGTGGATCGGTGTGGCGGGTGCCTTCGTGACGGCTCTTCCCATCATCGGGATGGACCGGCTGATCCAGTCCGCGACACCGGCCCCCGATTCCGGTGTCTGAGGCCCGGCGCGGACTGGCCGAAGCCGTCCTCTCGTCCGGAGGACGGATCGGCGAGGCGCTCCCGGAGGCCACCGCGAGCCGCATCACGCGGTGCGCCGAGCAGTACGGGAAGGCAGGTGTCACGGACGGCGACCTGCTCGTGTTCTCCGGCCTCGCGTCGGAGACGCTCCTGGCAGCCGTGGTCGCGTGCTGGAAGATCGGCGCCGCCGCGTGGGTGACGCCCCGCGAGCCGGGGACGTTCGAGGGGCACGGCGCGTCCTTCACCGTCACTCCCGGGTCCGCCGAGGAGATCACGGTGGCACGGCGCGCCACCGCGGCCGTGCCGGTCCCGGCCGGTCTCGGTCTGTTGCACGAGACATCCGGATCCACCGGCGAGCCCAAACTCGCGAGGCGCAGTGTCGAGAGCATCCGCGCGGAGCACGTGGGCTACCGCGGAGGCATGGGACTGGGTGTCGAGGACACGGTGAGGATCCCCGTACCGGTGGCGCATTCCTTCGGTTCGGGAGTGGCGCTCGCCGCGCTCCTGTCCGGGTGCCGGGTCGACGCCCGCCCGTTCGCGACGCCCTCGGGTGTGGCCCACGACCTGGACCGGGGCAAGAGCACCAAGCTGGCCGTCACCCCGGCCCTGTTGCGGCTGCTGACGAAGACCCGGCGCAAGGGTGACTCCCGGCCGCAGGCGATCCTCGTCGGTGCCGGCACGGTCTCGGACGAGCTGGACGCCGCCTGCGTGGCCCGCTTCGGAGTTCCGATCACGCGGGGGTACGGGTCGAGCGAGACCGGAGGGATGTTCATCGGTTCCCGCGGGCTCGGGCAGCCGATCCCCGCTGTCGGGATCGTCGGTCCGGATCCGGGATCCCGAGGCGAACTGCTCGTGCGCACGGCGACTCCTGTCTGGGGTTACGCACACGAGCCCGTACGCGACTCCCTTCTGTGGCGGACCGGGGACATCGTCGAGCGTGACGCCTCGGGCCAGGTGTGGTTCGTCGAGCGCGAGCCCGGAGTCGTACGCGCCAACGGCAAGTTCGTGGACGTCTCCTCCATCCGGGCCGCCGTCGGTGAGGTGGAGGGTGTGGAGGAGGTCGAGTTCCTGGTCCTCCCCCGAGCCGGCGACGCGGAGTTCGAGGACGTCTACGCGGTGGTGTCCGGACGGCCGCCCTCGCGAGAGACCGTGGAGAACGCGCTGTACGCGAGCGTTCCGCCCGGTTTCGCACCACGGTTGAGGGTCTTCGCGGAATTCCCGCGAACCGATATCGGAAAGCTGGACCGTACTGCGCTCACGGAATGGATCAGGGCGAAATGAGTGAACAGATGGTGTCGGATTCCCGCGACGGGTTGACGGCGGTGATAGACGCGATCGTCTCCGCCGCCGGGAACGCCGGGGTCGACGATGTCGTACTGGCCCGGCTGCGGTGCCTGCACGCGGCGGACCAGGACACGCTGCTGAAATCGCCCGCGGAGCTCGGTCTCGACTCCCTGACCTGGCTGGAGGTGCTCACGGTGCTCGAAGAGCGCTTCGACCTCCTCCTTCCTGACGCGGTGGCCGTGACTCCCGAATCGCGCACGGTCCTCGGTCTGGCACGGGCGCTCGCGGACTGTCGGCGCGCAGGGCGCTGAGTCGGACAGAGAGAAAGGTCGAATATTCATGAACATCGTCGCCAGTGGCGCACGGTACCGGGTCATCGATGACTTCCTGCCGGCGAACGAACTTGCTGAGATCCGTTCGCTGATGAAGCGCAGACGCTTCGAAGAAGTCGCCAGTGTCATCTATCCGGAGACGGACGGGCACGCCTTCCGCTCCCGTGGAGCCGTGCTCCGACAGGACACCGGGGCGCCGACGGCCGCGTCGCGGGAGCAGGACGCGCAGCCCGCGGCTTTCCGGACGATCCTCGGGGAACTCGGCGCGCATCCGGACATGTTCGGCGTGCCCGGGGAGGACTGGTCGTCGGTCGGCTTCAGCTTCTGGCAGTACCCCGCGGGAAGCCGACTGGGCTGGCACAACGACGTGGCGACCGGCCGGCTGGGGGAGTTCGTCTTCTTCCTTCACGAGGAGTGGAGGGCGTCCTGGGCCGGCGAACTGGTCATCCTGGACGCCGATCCCGAGGCCGTCGACGTCGATACGACCGGCATGTCCGCGATGGAGGCCGTCGAAGCCAAGGCGAGCATGGCCTCGCACGCTCTGACGGCCATCGTGCCGAAGCCGAACCGACTGGTCCTCGTCCAGGAAGGCACCATCCACTGCATCAACCGGGTGGACCCGACGGCGGGGACGACCTTGCGGCAGACGATGACCGGTTTCGTCGCCGGCGCCGCTCCCGAGCCCGGACAGCGGTCTGTGGACCGGCTGACGTCCTTGCTCGGTTCCGCCTAGGCCCTGATCCGCCGGACAGGCCCCGGGCCTCCTGAGCACTCGACTATCGGCGGGCTGGCTTCTCCCGCCGGATTGGAAACAGGAACATGGAAGAACTGTGGATCACCGAAGGCCCCCGGGAGTTCGACCGGTGGCTCGCACAGGGGAAGGTCGACCCCACGCAGGTCGAACGCATCAGAGAGGGACTGGAGATCACCGCCGAGGGGCGGGTCGGCGAGGTGGGCGGTGCGCAGACGCCGGAGATCTACTTCCCCGGTCTCACGGCCCGACCGTGGTGGAGCCGCGACGACTTCCCCTGGCTCGACGAGCTGGAGGCCGCCGCTCCCGCGATCCTCGGGGAGCTGCAGGCCCTGGGCGTCAACCTCGACGGGGCCGTATCGCATCCCACGGGGCTGGCCGAGGACGGCAAGTGGCGTGCGCTGTACCTGTCGTGCATCGGCCGGCCGTACGCCAAGAACGTCTCCGCGTTCCCGCAGACGCTGAAGACGCTCTCGGCCATTCACGGCGCCACCGACAGCGGCATGACGTACTTCTCGACCATCATGGGAGGTACGCACATCCGCCCGCACTCCGGCTTCAGCAACGCCCACCTGCGCTGCCACCTCTCCCTGGTGGCGACCGAGGGATCCCGCATCCGGGTCGCCTCGGAGACGCGCGCCTGGCAGGAGGGCAAGGCATTCGTCTTCGACGACTCCTATGACCACGAGGTGTGGAACGAGGGCGAGGAGCGCCGGACGGTGCTGCTCTTCGACTTCTGGCACCCGGATCTCACCCCGCCGGAGATCGAGGCCCTGACGCACATGATGGGCGTCTGGCGGCGCATGTACGCACGGCACTTCTGGGCGCACCAGATGGACGCCTCGTCCCCCGGCCCGACTTCCCTCGCCGCTTAGGAGAACTCTCTGTCATGGCTGTCGACACCTGGTCCGAGACCGAAGCCTTTCTCAGTGGCGTGCTGTGTGCGCCCGATCCCGACCTCGCACGCGCGCTGGAGGTCAGCGAGCAGGCGGACCTGCCGGTCATCAACGTTTCCGCGCTTCAGGGCAAGCAGATCAGCCTGCTGGCACGGATAGCCGGTGCCCGGCGGATCCTCGAGGTGGGAAGCCTCGGCGGCTACAGCGCCCTGTGGCTGGCGAAGACGCTGCCTCCGGGCGGCCGCATGGTGACCATCGAGAACAATCCCGTGCACGCCATGGTCGCCGCGGACAACCTCAAGGCGGCCGGGCTCGACGACCGTGCCGAGGTCCGCGTGGGCAATGCCGCCGAACAGCTGGCACAGCTCGCGGAGGAGAAGGCCGAGCCCTTCGACTTCTTCTTCATCGACGCCGACCAGCACAACAACGTGACCTACTTCGAGAGCTGCCTGCGACTGGGCCGCTCCGGCAGCGTCATCGTCTTCGACAACGTCGTGAGGTCCGGCGAAGTCCGGGACCTGGAGACGTCGAACGGCGCCGTCCGCGCCACCCAGCGGGTACTCGAGCTGGTCAGCAGCTCCGATCGGGTCGATGGAGTGGTCTTCCAGACGGTGGGCCACCGGGGGCATGACGGCATGCTCGTCATCCGGATGGTCTGACAGACACACGGGGCCTCCGGACGTCTCCCGACCGGTTCGGCGGGAGACGCCCCGTGGGCCCGCAATGACGGGGACACCAATGAGTCATGCCGATCGCAGGGCGTGGCCGATGAGGAGGAATTGCAGTGACCCGTGACATCCGCACGGTGGACGACGTCCTGCACATGCTGGATCGACTGTTCACCGCGGAGACGGACCGTTGGACGGACGGATCCTGCGACTGGTGGGACGAGTTCTACGCCAACCGCTCCCGGGACATCCCGTTCTTCGTCGACAAGCCGGACGAGAACCTGGCCTCGTACCTGGAACGCGGTCTCATCACGCCCCGCCGGGCCCTGGACCTGGGCTGCGGGCCCGGGCGCAACGCCGTCTTCCTCGCCGCGCAGGGCTACGAGGTGGACGCGGTGGACCTTTCCCGTACCGCGGTGACCTGGGGTCAGGAGAGGGCCCGCGAAGCCGGCGTGGACGTCCGCTTCCACTGCGGTGACATCTTCACCGTCGATCTGCCGCCGGGCCGCTACGACCTGATCTACGACTCCGGCTGCCTGCACCACCTGCCGCCGCACCGCCGTGTCAGCTACCTGGCTCTGCTGGAACGGGCGCTCGCCCCCGGCGGCCACTTCGCGCTCGCGTGCTTCGCCTCGGGAGCGACGGGTTCGAGACTGCCCGACGAGGAGTTCTACCGCACGCGCAGCCTGGACGGGGGACTGGCCTACACCCTCGATGACCTGCGGGGCCTCTTCCCCGCCTTCACCGAGATCGAGCTGCGCGCCATGAGGAGACAGTCACCCGATTCCCCGCTCTTCGGTGTGTCGCTCCTGAACACCGGACTCTTCCAGCGCCCGCTGTGACGACGCCCCGGAAACCACTCAGGGCCCGACCCGCTCTCGCGGATCAGGCCCCTGAACCGGTCGTGGAGGCCGTTGTCCTTCCGGCCCTGACGGCTGCGCCTTCGCTGTTCAGGGGCAACGGCGCGAGGGGATCGGTCCGAACGGCACGGCCGGCGGTCTGTCAGTGCATCCCGGCCACGCCTGTGGATCGGATCCGTCTCGGGCAGGGCCCTTTGCCCTGACAGGAGATGGCCGCCGCCTTCCGAACCGGGCGTCCGAGTGCGGTGCGACGAACTGCTCGCGCCCGCCTCCCTGGGCGCGCCGGCCACCGCCTGACGGCGAGGGCCGCCGCCCCGAGCAGCCCGAGCCCCCGCACTCGTATCCCTGCCGCCCTCGTCGAAGGAACACCATGTCCACGACTCTGCTGTCCCACGAGACCGCCACCGGATCCACCGCACCCCCTCCCGCGGCGCTGGTCACCCCGCGGCTCTACCGCTCCGACCACCTGGCCGAACTCGTCCAGCCCTTCGCGGGCCCGCGGCTGTGGCTGGTGGACCTGGCGGCCGGTGTCGTCGAGCCGGACCCGACGGCCTTGCTCGACGAGAAGGAGCGGGCCCAGGCCACGGCCTTCCGCTCACCCCTGGACCGCGCCCACTACATGACCTCGCGCATCGCGCTGCGCCGCATCCTCGGGGCCCACCTGGGGCGGGCGCCCGAGGACGTACCGCTCTCGCGGGCCGACGGGCCGGCAGGCGGCGCCGACCACGGCAGGCCGGTCGTCACGGGCAGCTCGCTGCAGTTCTCGCTCTCCTGGCGGGCCGGGTACTGCCTGATCGCCCTGGCCCGTACGGCGGTGGGCGTGAGCTTGCAGGTCCACCCGGCGACGGAGGTCGCCGACGAACTCGCCGCCATCCTGCACCCCCGGGAGCAGGCTCTCCTGGGATTCGCCCCACCCGACCGGAGGTCTGCCGTCTTCGCCCGCATCCGGGCGCGGAAGGAGGCCTACCTCAAGGGCCTCGGTACCGGGCTCGTCACGGGCGCCGCGCATGACCATGTGGGGGAGGGCGCGGAGGTGCCGGACTGGCGCTTCTACGACGTCGCGACCCCCGCCGGCCTCGCGGCCGCACTCGCCCTCAAGAACACGAACAGTGAGGCACGCTGAGGACGGGCGCGGCCGGTCGAGGCGGGCTCCCACTCCTCGCCGGTCAGCCGGCCCTTGGCGACGGCCCGCGTGCCCGCCTGGAAGCGGCCGCGTGCCCCGAGCTTCTCCATCAGGTCCGCAGCGATACGGCGAGCCGTGCGGGGCGGGACACCGAGGTGCTTGGCGACCGCGTCGTCACCAGGCCCCTGCCTCAGGAGGCGGAGCGTCTCCTGGGGCAGGGGTCTGGTGATCGGCCGTGAGGGCCTGCTCGCCGCCGCCGGTGCAGCCGGTGGTGTGCTCGGCGTACGGGGAGATGGCGCGCTGTCGGGATCTTGCGCCGGTGTGCCGGGGGGCCGGGCCGGGGCCTCGTCGTGTCTTCGTCACACTCCGACGGTCGCGCAGGGCCGGTGGTGGAGGTGGCGGAGGGCGTAGGCGGCGGAGACCAGGGTCATGTGGTGGTGCCAGCCGGGGTACGAGCGGCCCTCGAAGTCGAGGAGGCCCAGGTCGTCCTCCAGGCGGCGGGTGGTCTGGCGGGTGCGGGCCGGGAGACGGGTGAGGGCGAGGAGGTTCTCGGTGCGGGCGTGGGTCATGTTGGTGAGCCACAGCTGGGACGGGGGCCGGCTCTCCTCGGGGCGGACCGTGAAGAGGCGGTAGGCGCGGTGCGGGGGACCCGCCGGGGGACGGCCGACGGGATGGACGAGAGCCGTTGCGACCGCGGCGCGGTGCCCGCGGCCGCCGGGGCGGACCGCCTCCTCGGTGCGGAGCGGGCCCAGGCCGTGGTCGAGCACCCCGCGGGCCGTGTGCACCGGGCCGTGCTCCTCGCCGCGGGGGTGGGGCAGGTGGCCGGGGGACCGGGCGGTCCTCACCCGCAGTCCGTCGGGGACGGCTAACACGAAGTCCCGGTTCCGGGCCGCGAGCCCCCGCACGAGAGAGCCCGCCCGGGGGGTCGCGCCCAGGTGGGCGACGACCGGTACGGGGGCGGTGCGGCTCGCCCCGGCCAGGGCGTCGACGAGTTCGAGGGCGTGCTGCTCGGGCGGCCGGTAGCCCACGTCGCAGGGGATCCGGGCGCGCCGGCGGCGGTGCGGCTCCTTGCCCCAGGCGCCGGGCAGCTGGAGGCGCCAGTCGACGGGGACCGCCTCGGCCGCCGTGGCGAGGAAAGCGCCCACTCCCACCTGGCAGGTGACGGACCGTCCGGCGGCGGCGACGAACCTGCGGTGCACCCCGCAGGAATGCTCCCCGCGCTTCGGCAGCACCGCCAGGTCGACGACCCAGGCCTGCGGGGCCAGCCGCCGCTCGGTCCAGCGGACCAGCTCCTCGCGCACCGGCGTCCAGTCCCAGGGGCTGACGTTGACGAACTGGTGCAGGGCCTGGGCCGCCGTCGGCGAGGCCGAGACGCTGGCGGCCAGCCGGCGGACCGACTTCTTGCCGGGGGTGGTCAGCAGGGCCCGCAGGTATCTCCGCGCCCAGGCGCGCTGGTCGGCCCGCGCCAGCGGTTCGAAGACCCGCTCGGTGAAGCGGGAGACGGCGTCGTCGGGCGGGAGGGTGGCCATGGCCAAAGAATAGCGAACGTTCTCTTTCTAGGTGCTGTCGTGTCCCGTGGGAGTGGTGGGGCCCCTCCGTCGGGTCGCCTCCGCGGGGGTGCGGGGCGGGAGCGGGGAGAAAACGCGTTGCATCTTGACCAACTCGGCGTTGTCGGCCCTCGGGGCGCGCGCCGAGGATGCTCTTTCCAGGAGCTCATTCGGAGTCAGCATGGTGAAACAGGAGAGGGCCGTACGCACCCGCGCGGGACTCGTTCGGTCGGCCGCGGTGGAGTTCGACCGCGACGGATACGCCGGTACGTCGCTGTCCCGGATCAGCAAGGCCGCGGGCGTGTCCATCGGGGCGGTCACCTTCCACTTCGCCTCCAAGGCCGATCTGGCCGAGGCCGTACGGGAGGAAGGGAGCGCCGTCACGCGGGCCGCGCTGAAGCGGGTCACCGCGGAGCGGACCTCGGCGCTGCGCGCGGTGGTCGACCTCACCGTCGAGCTCGCGCGGCTGATGGAGCGTGAGGTCCTGGTGCGGGCGAGCGTCCGGCTGGCCCGGGAGCTCGCGGAGAGCGCCTCCTGGTCGGGCATCTGGCTGCCGACGGTCCGCGACCTGCTCGACGAGGCCCACCGGGCGGGCCAGCTCCGCGACGGCGCCCCGCCGGAGGACGTGACGACCCTGGTGGAGTACCTGGCCGGCGGGGCGGAGACCTCGCTGCGCGCCCGCCTGGACGCGGAGGGCGAACCGGAGGGTCCCGCCGACCAGCTGAACCGGGTCTGGTGGGTGGCCCTCGCGGGAGTCTCGGCCACGGGCGACACCGGTGAGGCAAGCGCCACCCCCGAACCCCGGCAGGCCGGGGAGGGCTGGGAGGCGGGGTAGGCCAGGGGGGCCGGGTCGGCCGGGGAGGCGGAGAAGCCGTGGACACCCGAGTGGATCGGGGTGCCGGGCAGGCCTGACCGGCCGCGTCGGCCGCCTTTCCGGCCGGCACGGCTGTAGCAGTCGCCGCCCAGGCCGACGCAGTCGTAGCAGTCGCCGTCCCGGCCGACGCAGCCGCGACAGTCGTCGTCGCGGCCGGCGTCGGGGGGTGTCAGGCGGGGAGGCCGCCCTTGCCCGGGCGGATGCGGAGGAGCTCGCGGGCCTCGGGGGTCGCGATGGCCGGCAGCGTGAAGCGCCACAGCAGGGAGACGCGCTGCGGGAGGTCCTTCCGCTCGCTCGCGATGTTCGAGTAGAGCTGGGTCCCGGTGTAGGCGCCCACGAGGGTCGTGGCGAAGTCGGCCTCCTCGACGTCCGGCAGGAGCTCGCCCAGCTCGCGCGCCACGCGCAGGTGCTTCAGGAAGTGGTCCACCCACTCCTGGTAGGCCGTGTCGCTCCGGACGCCGAACTCGCCCTGCTCGACCGCGAGTCGCACGCTCGCCCGGAACAGTACGTTCCGTTGGAGCTCGCGGGCCAGGTAGAAGGTGAGGTCGATCAGCGCCTGGAGGCCCGCGGGGCCCTTGGGGGGTTCCACGAAGTCCTGCTGGCTCGCCATTACGGCCATGGCGAGGCCGCGCTTCGACTTGAAGTGGAAGTACATGCCGCCCTGGGTCACCCCGGCCCGGCTCATGATCTTGCTGATGCTGGCTCCGCTGAAGCCGCACTCGTCGAACACCTCGGCGGCCGCGTGGAGGATGGTGTCCCGCGTCTTCACCGCCCGTTCCTGCTTCGGCTCATCCATGGAAGCCCGGGTTCCCCTCGACAAAAAAAACGAACGCCCTTATTTTACAGACAAGCCCGTGCGATCGGTAGATCCACTCGGGCACCACATGCGCGCCACGGGGAGAGGCATGCTTATCAAGGAACGTTCTGAGGTTTTACCTACTCCGCTCACCACCACGGTCCCCCGCGAGTACGTCCACCGGGCGGCCCTGTCCGAGGTCTTCCTGACAGGCTGGCACAGGAACGGACCCGACTCCTTCACCGTCACCGCCCAGTGGCCGCGTAGCCACTGCTTCTACAGCTCCGAGCACGGGCTGTACGACCCCCTGATGCTGTGCGAGACGGCCCGGCAGACCTTTCCGCTGCTCGCCCACGCCGCGTACGACATGCCCTTCGGCTACCAGCTCAGCTGGCGGGACCTGCGGTACGAGGTCGACCCCTCGGGCCTGCACATCAAGGGCACGCCGGCCGAGGTCGAGCTGCGCGTCTCCTGTTCCGACATCCGCTACCTCCGGTCCCTGCCCGCCTCGATCCGGATGCACATCGAACTCGTCCGCGACGGGGTGCCGTTCGCCGCGGTCGAGACCGAGTTCGGCTGTCACTCTCCCGAGGTGTACCGCAGGCTGCGGGCGGGTCGCGGCGACGCGGCCGGGATGTTCCTCGCCGCGCCCGTGCCGACGGCGCCCCTCCCCCCGGGCCTGGTCGGCCGCGGCCGGGACCAGGACGTGGTGCTCTCCCCGTCCGGGGAGCTCGGCCGCTGGCGGCTGCGGGTGGACACCGCGCACCCGGTCCTCTTCGACCACCCCGTCGACCACGTGCCGGGCATGGTCATGCTGGAGTCCGTACGGCAGGCGGCCCACGCCCTGAACCCGTCCCGGGGGGCGGCGCTGCCGCTCTTCATGGACGTGCGCTTCAACCGGTACGTGGAGTTCGACTCGCCCTGCTGGATCGAGGCCGAGGCGCTTCCCGGGGAGTCCGCCCCCGGTCGCCACCGGCTGCGCGTGGACGCCCTCCAGGGTGAGGCCTCCGCCTTCTCCGCCGTCGCCGAGATGGCGGTCGTCTCCGCCTTCTAGTGCGTCCGAACCCGGCCCGCCGCGTCCCCCCACAGCGGCGGGCCGGACCCGTGCCGGAGGGGTCAACCTCACATGCCCTTCCGGAAGTTGCCAAGGTCGTCGCGCATCCTCCTGCCCCAAAAGAAAACCGAACGTTTTCTATGTAATGCTCCCGGGCATGACGGACACGACCCTTGCCCCCGCCACCGAGACGGACGAGCAGCGCACGGCCCGCTTCGTGCGGGACGCCGTCGGCTACCGTCCGCAGCTGTACGCCCAGGCCATGAGGCTCACCGGGAATCCCGCGGACGCGGAGGACCTGGTGCAGGAGACGTACGCCCGGGCGTACCGCGGCTTCCACCAGTTCCGGCCCGGCACCAATCTGCGGGCCTGGCTCCACCGGATCCTCACCAACGTCCACCTGACCGCCTGCCGGAAGCGGCGGGTGGAGCAGACGTACGCGGCCAGCTCGGACATCGAGGACCGGCAGCTCGCCCGCGCGGCCTCGCACACGGCCGAGGGGCTGCCCTCGGTCGAGGCCCAGATCATGGCCCGGGTCCCGGACCCGCTCATCAGCGAGGCGCTGCGGGCGATCCCCTGCGACTTCCGGACCGTCGTCTACCTGGCCGACGTCGAGGGGCTGCCGTACGAGGAGATCGCCTCGCTCGTCGGCGTCCCCTGCGGCACCGTCAACTCCCGTCTGCACCGCGGCCGCAGACGGCTGCGGTCGCTCCTGGACGGACAGTTCGGCTACCGGGCGGACGCCGGTCCCGCCGACGGGTCCTGAAGCCCACCCCCCACCCCACGACACCCGAGCCCGGACGGGCCGAGATGCGAGCTGATACCCCATGACCACACACGCGCCCGCCGACGTACGGACGGAGGAGGCCGAGCCGCAACGGCTGCCGTTGCTCGCCCTGCTCGCCCTCGCCACGGCGGTCTTCATCACCAGCCTCACCGAAACCCTGCCGGCCGGTCTGCTGCCCGCGATGAGCGGCGACCTCGGCGTCAGCGAGTCCGCGGCCGGACAGACGGTCACCGTCTACGCGATCGGCACCGCGCTGACCGCGATCCCGCTGACCGCGGCCACCGCCGCCTGGCGGCGCAAGAGGCTGCTGCTCACCGCGATGGCCGGCTTCGCCGTCGCCAACACGGTGACCGCGGTCTCCACCTCGTACCTGCTGACCATGGGCGCCCGGTTCGTCGCCGGTGTGGCCGCGGGCCTCGCCTGGGCCCTGCTCGCCGGCTACGCCCGCCGGATGGCGCCGACGCACCTCCAGGGCAAGGCGATCGCGATCGCCATGGCCGGCATCCCGGTCGCCCTCTCGCTCGGCGTCCCGGCCGGCACCTTCCTCGGCAAGGCCGTGAGCTGGCAGGTGGCCTTCCTGGTCATGACCGGCCTCACGGTGATCCTGCTCGGCTGGATCGCCGCGGCCGTGCCGGACTATCCGGGGCAGAGGCAGGAGGGCAAGGGGGCGCCGATGCTGAGCGCGCTGCGGGTGCCCGGCGTGACGCCCGTCCTCTTCGTGACGCTCGTCCTCGTGCTCGCGCACACCATCCTCTACACCTTCATCTCGATCTTCCTCGACCAGCTCGGTCTGGGCGACTCGACCGACCTGGTGCTACTCGTCTTCGGCGCCGCATCCCTGGTGAGCATCTGGGTGGTGGGCGCACGGATCAACCGCCGACTGCGGGCGCTGACGATCGCGAGCGTGCTGCTCATGGCGCTGGCGGCCGCCGCGCTCGCCGTCCTCTCGGGCAACACCGTCGTCATCTACGCGGCGGTGACGCTGTGGGGCCTCGGCTGGGGCGGCGTGCCGACCCTGCTCCAGACGGCCGCGGGCGACGCGGGCGGCGAGGAGGCCGCCGACGCGGCACAGGCCATGCTCGTGACCCTGTGGAACGTGGCCATGGCCGGCGGTGGCCTGGTCGGCGGGCTGCTGCTCGACCGGTTCGGCTCCGGGTCCTTCCCGTGGAGCGTCCTGATCCTGATCGTGCCGGTCCTGGCCGTGGTGGTCGGGGCGCGCGCGCACGGCTTCCCCGCCAGGCGGGCGGGCGCGGGCGCGTAGCCGAGGGCCGGCCGCGCCGGGGTGGACGTCCGCGTCGGTGCGGTACGGCCCCGGCGCGGCCGTCCGGCCGTTCGCACGCGGTCGGCGGCGGGGCCCGGTGCGGTGCCGGGGCACGGGTGCGGCCTCGGGCCAGGAGCGCCGCGCGGGGCCAGGGGTGCGGTGCCAGGCACGGGTGCGGCGTCGGGCCAGGGGTGCGGCCTCGGGCCAGGAGCGCGGTGCCGGGGTCCTGGGGCGGTGCTCGGGCCCCGGCGCCGCCCCGCGGACTGGCCGAGAACCGACCGGTCCTGTCCGACTTGGCTAAGTCGGACAGGACCGCTCCCCCCTCTCGCAAAAAAAAGAGGGTGTTCGTTATTCTTCTGGTGTCGCCTGACGGGGAGGGAACGCAGCATGGCGGAACACCGCATGGCCGGAGCAGCGGATCCGGGCCACGACACACGGGTCTTCCACTTCGCGGACTCGGTCTTCGCCCACCTGCCCAGAGCGGACCAGCGCCGCTGGGCCCAGCTCTACCTGCAGGGGTTGTTGACCACGCCGGGCCGGAAGTCCATCCGCCGGCTCGCCGCCGCGGTCTCCACCGCCCCGGCCACCGCCTCCCAGTCGCTGCACCAGTTCATCAGCGCCAGCCCCTGGGACTGGGTGCCCGCCCGGCAGGAGCTGATCCGGCTGACGGGCGACCACTTCCCCTTACGGGCGCTGACCATCGGCACCGTCGTCCTGCCCAAACGGGGCGAGCACACCTGCGGGGTGCACCGCCGGTTCGTCCCCGCCGCCGGGCGGACCATCAGCTGCCAGGTCGGACTCGGGGCCTTCGTCACCACCGGCGACGAGGACCTGCCGGTGGAGTGGCGGCTGCTGCTGCCCGAGCAGTGGAACGAGGACGCGAAGCTGCGCGAGCGCGCCCGGGTCCCCGACTCGGCCCGGCACCGGCCCGTGTGGGAGCACGTCCTCGACCTGGTGGACTCCGTCTCGGACGCCTTGCCCCGCCGACTGCCGGCCCACGTGCCGGTGGTGGCCGACCTGAGCGAGCACCTCGACGTCGGACGGCTCCTCGCGGGCCTCGACCGGCGCGGCCACGATTTCGTGGTGGCGGTGCCGGCCGCCCTGCCGGTGCTCCCCGCCGACTCGCGCGTCTCCCGGGCCGTCCCCGGCGCCGCCGACGCGCCCCTCGGCCCGGTCGGCGCCCGGCAGTTCCTCCAGCACCACCACGTCCTGCCGCCGCGCGCGGTGACCCTGGCCGCGCCGGGCGGCCGGGGCCGGCAGCTGCGGGTGGTCTCCGAGCTGGTGCGGCTGCCCGGCTCCTGCCGGACGTACCGGCTCTTCACCGAGTGGCGCCCGGCGGACTCCCGCGCCCCCCGGGTGTGGATCACCAGCCTGACCGGGCGGCGGGTGGAGCAGCTGACGACCCTCGCCCAGGCGCAGGCCGGGACCTGCCTGACGGTGTCCGCGCTCGAACGGGACTACGGGCTCCTCGACTTCGAGGGCCGCTCCTTTCCCGGCTGGCACCACCACATGACCCTGGTTTCCGCCGCTCACGTCTATGACCGGCTCCTCCACGCGGGGGCATTCGACGAAAGGCTGCCGCAGAGCGCCTGACGTTATCGGGACCGGTATTCACAAGCCAGACCAAGGGAGTTGACGTCCAGATGGTGAATGCACTCGTGGTGGAGGATTCGGAATCGATCGATTCCACCATCCAGAACCTGCGGCGCCAGGGATATCAGGCGAGGGGAGTGGGGACCGGATCGGACGCGCTGAAACATCTGCCACGGGCCGATATCGTGCTGCTCGATCTCGAACTTCCGGACATGGACGGCCTGGAGGTGTGCCGGGCGATAAGAGCTGCCGGCGACACGCCGGTCATCGCCTTCAGCCGCCGGGACACGGAATTGGACCGGGTGCTCGCGCTCCAGGCCGGGGCGGACGACTGCGTGGTGAAGACCTGTGGTTCCCGCGAGGTCATCGCGCGCATAGGGGCGGTGCTCCGCCGGGCGAACGCGCAGACCGCCGACGCTCCGCAGTCGATCTCGCTGCGACCGCTGCACATCGACGGGCGGTCCCGGGAGGTGCGCCTCGGCGGCCGACTGGTGGACATGACGTCGAAGGAGTTCGAACTCCTGTACGCGCTGGCGTCCACCCCCGAGCGGGTCGTGTCCCGGAAGGAGCTGATGGCGAAGGTATGGGAGGCCGACCGCGCGGCGTCCAGCCGCACCATCGACACCCACGTCAGCAGCCTCCGGGCCAAGCTGGGCTCCAGCAAGTGGATCGTCACGGTGCACGGGGTCGGCTACAAGATCGGCACGGCCCAGAGACATCGCGCCCGGGTCTGAGCAGGTACGGCTCCAGAGCCGCCGACGAGGGCGCGGACGGTCCCGACGACCGGCCGCGCCCTTTCCGTACGCCGGCACCGGCCCCGGGCCGGGCGCCTGCGCCGGTATCTGCGCCCGCACGGGACCAGGCGCCGGTGCCCGCACCGGGCCAGGAGTCTGCGCCCGCACGGGACCGGGCGCCTGTGCCCGCACCGGGCCAGGCGCCCGACCCCCGCGCCGGATCAGGCCGCCACCGCGGTCGTGTGTCGCTCCAGGCGGGCGAGCAGGGGGTGGCCGCCGGCCGGGTCCATGTCGACGCCGGCCGCGCGCAGGGCCCACCAGGCGCCGGCGAGGTTCGAGGTGAGCAGCACCCGGTCGCTGTCGCGGCCCAGCTCCTCCAGGGCGGCGAGCGTGCCCATGCCGGTGCCGGTGAAGAGGAGCGCGGTGTCGTCGGCGAGCCGGGCGTCGCGGACCCGCTCGAGTATCGCCGCGGTCGTCACCTCGTACGGGTCGAAGTGGTCCTCCCGGGCCGGGACGAGGAGCGCCTCGTCCACCGTGAGTCCGGCCGCCTGCCAGAAACCGGCGGAGGTGTCCGTCAGCCACGGCTCGTAGGGGGAGACCAGGGTCAGCCGCTCCACGCCGAGCCACTCGCAGGCGGTCAGGATGGCCTGGGTCGAGGAGCGCACCGGATAGCCGGCCCGGTCGCTGAGCTCCTCGCAGAAGGCCCGGTCGCCCTCGGGCGCGAGCAGGTAGTGCGAGGCGCTGCAGGCGACGACGGCGGCGTCCAGGCCCATGGCGCCGAAGCCCGCCAGGGTGTCGGGCAGCGCCTCGTTCCACGCCTCCAGCATCTCGAGGAGCCCCTTGCCGGGCGTCACCGGGAAGCGGCTCGTGTACACGTTCATGCGCTCGCCGACCAGCCGGTTGAACTCCGGCTCCGCCGTGGGGTTCTCCGGCGGGACGACGACGCCGAGCCGCGGGGTCGCGAGAAGGTCCATCATGAAATTCCCGTCTCCTGGGGTGATTTCCTGGCTTTCCTGTTGCTTGCCCCGATGGAATCCCCCGGACACCGGGAATCTTCCCGCCCGGTCCAGATGCCTCGTCAATTGAAGTTTCTCGCACCCGACTTCATTCCGTGTTTGCACTCCTTGACAGGCTTCACATCCCCTGACAAAAGTCAAGGAAGCCTGACATGGATCTCCTTGACCCTCCTTCCGCCGTCGGCCGATTCTTGATGTCAGCACCAGCCGCATTCCAACGGCCTCGATCAAGGAGCAAAGGCAATGGCGGTATCACAGAACGGTGGCAGTGTCCCGGAGGTGCTGCCCCACATATCCGACGCGACCCTGCGGGACTCGGCCCACATGGCCGGCGTCGAATTCGGTCCCCGTGACGCCTCGGTCATCGCGGACCTGCTGGTGAAGACCGGCGTGTCCCTCGTCGAGGTCGGAATGGTCTCCGGACCCTCCTCGAAGGACGCCGACCTGGTCCTCGCCACGCACGAGACCGTGGGCCCCGAGCGCAGCCTCACCCTGGTCGTGGTGCGTGACCGGCGGCAGGTGGAGGAGGCGCTCGACGAGGCGCTGCGCCTGGGCGTGCGGAACGTGATGTTCTCCATCCCCACCTCGGAGGAGCACGCCGCGCTCAAGCTCGCCTCGCCGAGCAGCAAGTACCTGATCAACGTGGCGCGCGCCGCGATCGAGGGGGCCAAGGAGCGCGGCTTCCACGTCACCTTCAGCGGTGAGGACGGCGCGCGCACCCCCAAGGAGCGCCTGGTCCCGTACGTGACCGCGGGCTTCGAGGCCGGGGCCGACCGGTTCCGGCTCGCGGAGACCGTCGCGTACCTCTCGCCGTGGCAGATGGAGGAGAAGATCGCGGACCTGACCGCGATCGACGGCTCCGAGATCGAGATCCACTCGCACAACATGCTGGGCATGGCGGTGGCCAACTCGCTGGCCGCGGTCCGGGCCGGCGCCCGGTGGATCTCGACCACCGTCGGCGGCATCGGCGAGCGCGGCGGCAACGCGCCGCTGGCCGAGCTGCTGACCTCGCTGCGGATCATCCACGGCGACACCCGCTTCGACCTGTCCCACCTCACCGAGCTGTCCGAGGTGGCGCTCAGGGGAGCCGGGCTCGGCGAGGCCTTCCAGTCCGGTCCCACCACACCGCACGCCTTCGCGTACGAGCTGCCCGGCCAGCTCACCCACCCCGAGGCGTACGAGACGCTGCCCGCCGAACTCGTCGGCAACAGCCGCGAGCTGCGCGTGCGCACCCGTCTCACCACGGCCCTCGTCGGCTGGGCGCTGGCCGAGGAGGCCGCCGACCTCGACGTCGCCGCCTTCACCGCGTGGCTGATTGAGCGTCAGGAGACTTCCGGCGCCGGGCTCCTGGACCGGGACGGCATCCGCAAGGCCGCCGTCGACTTCCGGTCCCTCTGATCCTTCATCCCCCACACCCACCCCGCACCACCGAAACGGAGACATCCATGTCCACCCCGCTCATCAGCGCCGTCTGCCCCGAGTGCGAGACCGACCTCTCCACCCCGCCGATGGTCCAGGGCGAGACCCTCGTCTGCCCCGAGTGCATGCTCACGCTGCGCGTCGAGAACGTCGAGGACGACGGCACCCTCTCCCTCGCCATGATCGAAGTGACGCTGCGCGACTGGGGCCAGTGAGCCGCACCGCCCGGATAGGAGTCCCTCAATGAGCGGCAGCAGTATCGCCATCGTCGCGGACCGGATCGGCTGGGAGGAACGCCGGCTGATCGAGACCGCCCCCGCCTTCGGGCACCGCATCGAGTGGGTCAACGACGAGTCCCTGGCGCTGGGCGCCGAGGACTCCTCGCTCAGCGGTCACGACGTCGTCCTCATCCGCAGCAGGAGCTATACGCGGGGCGGCCTCCTGGCCGTCCAGGCGGAGGCCTCCGGGATCAGGACCCTCAACACGGCCCACGCGATCCAGGCCTGCGAGAACAAGCTCGCCCTGCGCACCCTGCTGCGCAAGGCCGGCGTCCCCGTCACGGACTACCGCCTCGTCCTCTCCCGCAAGGACTTCGAGAAGACGCTGAAGGAGCTTCCGCTGCCCCTGGTGCTGAAGCCCGTCTTCGGCGGCATGGGCAAGCGGGTCACGCTGATCCGCGACGCGGACACCGCCCAGTCCGTCTACGACTACATCGAGGACCTCGGCCACGGCTTCGAACAGGCCAGCCTGGTCGAGCCGTTCCTCGACGGCGGCAGCTCCGTACGGTGCTTCGTCGTCGGCCGCGAGCTGATCGCCGCCGCCGAGTTCACCAGCGCCGGCGAGGACTGGCGCAGCAACGCGGCCCTCGGCAACCGCCACCAGGCCATGGACCACGACCCCGAGGTCCAGAAGATCGTCGACGGTGTGGTGAGCGAACTCGGCGAGGGCATCTACGGCATCGACCTCTTCAAGACGGCCGACGGCTACGTCGTCAACGAAGTCAACCACGCCCCGGCGTTCCGGGCGATCACCTCGGCGACCGGCGTGGACATCCCCTCCGCCGTCAGCCGCTACGTGCAGGAGATCCTCGCATGATCCGTGTCGGAATCGTCGGCGCCTCCGGGCTCGCCGGCGGTGAACTGATCCGCCTGGTCACCCAGCATCCCGAGCTGGAACTGACCTTCCTCGGCGGCTCGTCCAACGTGGGCCGGCGTCCCTCGGAGCTCCACCCGGGCCTCCGTCTGGACCTGGGCCTGAGCGTCGAGTCCACCGCGGACACGGACCTGTCGGACCGCTGCGACGTCGTCTTCCTGGCCACGCCCGCCCCGGTGTCGGCCGCGCTGGCCGCCCGGCTGGCCGACCAGGTGCCCTGTGTGATCGACCTCAGCGGCGCCTTCCGGATCCGCACCCCGGAGCTGCACGAGCGCTGGTACCCGAAGGTCGAGCGGACGGCCGAACTGGCCGACCGGTTCGTCTACGGCGTCCCGGAGCTCATCGGCGACCAGCTCGTCGGCGCCTCGCTGATCTCGCTGCCCGGCTGCTACGCGACCGCCATCACCCTCGGCCTCGCCCCGCTGACGCTCGGGCTCGGCCTGGACCTCAAGACGGTCATGATCGACGGCAAGAGCGGCTCCAGCGGCGGCGGTCTGTCGCTGCGCACCGCGGACCTCCACCCGCTGCGCAACGGCGCCATCGCCCCGTACGCCCCGACCGGGCACCGGCACGCGGCGGAGGTGAGCGACTTCTTCGAGCGGGCCAAGCCCGGGAAGATCGCCTCCCTGTCGATGTCGGCGTACGGCGTCTCGCACGTGCGCGGGCTGCTGGCCAGCTCGTACGTCCTCACCGACGACGAGGTCGACGCCCGCGAGCTGCAGCGCGCCTACCTCCGGTTCTACAAGGACAAGCAGTTCGTCCGGGTCCGCCGCAACACCGAGACCCTGATCCCGGTGCCCGACCCGCAGGCGGTGCTCGGCTCCAACTACTGCGACGTCACCGTCATGCACGACCCCGAGGGCAGGCGGATCGTGGTCCTGTCGGCCCTCGACAACATGGTCAAGGGCGCGGCCGGGCAGGGCATCCAGGCGCTGAACCTGCGGTTCGGGCTGGCCGAGGAGACGGGTCTGACGGCGCAGCCGGTGATGCCGGCATGACCGAGACCCTGAGCCGCGAGACCTCGTACGCCCCCACCGTCGTCAAGCTCGGCGGAAGCTGCCTGGACGACATGTCCGAGGCCTGGTGGGACGACCTGGCCGAGCACGGCCGGAACAACCCGCTGGTCCTGGTGCACGGCTGGTCCAAGCCGCTGCGCGAGCTGAACCCCCGCTACACGCAGCCGTCCGCGATCCTCCGCGACCGCTACGGCAACCAGAGCCGCTGGACCACCCCCGAGGTGATCGCCGACATCAAGACGGTCAGCGAGGACGTCGCCAGGATCGTCACCGAGCGGCTCACCCGACGCGGCATCACCGTCGAGCGGGTCGTCGGCAGCGACGGCCTGGTCCGGGCCGGCGAGGGCGAGCGCTGGTGGTGGCAGGGCAAGCAGCTCGTCGAGCTGGAGAACCTGGTCGGCCCGATCACCGAGGTGACCCCGGCCCGGCTGACGAACCTCCAGCCCGGCCACTGCTACCTCGTCACCCCGCTCGCCCGCAACGCGGCCGGGCAGGAGGTCAACACGGACGCCGACCGGGCCGCGGCCGCCATCGCCGGCGCCTCGGCGGCCACGTCGCTGACCCTCGTCACCGACGTGGAGCACCTCCTGATCGACGGCGAGCCGGTCCGCCGGATCAGCGCCGACGCCGCCGCCGACTTCCGCGACCGCGGCGCCACCGGCGGCATGCGGAAGAAGCTGCGGGCCGCCGGCGAGGCCCTGGAGCGCGGTGTCCAGCGGGTCGTCATCGGCAGCGCGCCCGTGAGCCGGCTGCTCGCCGAGTCCACCGGAACCGTCATCACGAGATCGTGACCCCCGACCATCGAGAGGAGCAGAACTCGTGGCGACTTCCCGGGTTCTCGTAGTCAACAACGGAACGCTCTCCCTGCCGCAGCTGCGCAAGCGCTTCGAGGACCTGGGTTCCGAGACCGACGTGGTGAGCGCCGCCTCGGTCCCCGCCCGCCTGGACCCCAAGTACCAGGCGATCGCCCTGAGCGGCACCAAGGTCCGCGCCTTCGACGGCGACTACTACAAGCCGCTGATCGATCTGGTGATGGGCGCCAAGGTGCCGGTCTTCGGGATCTGCGGCGGCATGCAGATCATCGCGGTCGCCAACGGCGGGGAGCTCAAGGAGGGCACCCAGCGCGTCGGCGGCTACGAGGTGCAGGTCGACAAGGAGGAGCCGATCTTCTCCTACGTCAAGCCGACCGTGACGGTCTTCCACCGCCACACCCTCTACCTGCAGGCGGCGCCGGCCGGCTTCCGGGCCATCGGCCGCTCGGAGCACGCCCCGGTCGAGTTCCTCCGCTCCGACGACGGACGCATCTTCGGCGCGCAGGCCCACCTCGAGTTCCGCAGCGACGGGATGGAGATCCTGCGGGGTTTCGCCGAGACGTACCAGTGACCGGTACGACCGGCTGATCACCGCCCCCGAGACCCGTGCCGCGGGGCCGTTCGACATCCCCCGCCAGCGGCCCCGCGGCACGTTCCCCCATCGCTTCAGTCCAGACAGAAGCCCCATCGAACCGATTATGAGGTTTTTGGCCATGAGTTCCCCGAACGGCAATCCCATCACGGACGATCCCCAGGATCCGGCTTTCGTCGTCTCGCTGAACGGCAGCCAGGGATCCCTCAAGGGCTGGGTCGTCGTCGACTCGCTCTACGACGGTCTGGCCATGGGCGGCACCCGGATGACCCCCGGTGTCACCCAGGAGGAGGTGGCCGGCCTCGCCCGCGACATGACGCACAAGTTCACCCTCGCCGGCCTGCCCATCGGCGGCGCCAAGGCGGGCATCGTCGACGACGGCAGCGACCGCGAGGAGACCTTCCGCACCTTCGGCCGCACCGTCAAGCCGCTGCTGCACGGCGGCATCCACCTCGGCATCGACATGGGCGTCACGCCCCCCGACCGCGCCGTCTTCTTCGAGGAGGCCGGGTACGACCCGCGCTACCGGCTCGGCGCCCCGGACATGCCGATCGACTGGCGCACCTACTACGAGCCGCTGATCGACTGCACCGGGCACGGCGTCGGCGTCGCCGCGATCACCGCCCTGGAGGCGAGCGGCCGCAAGGGCCCGGCCCGGGTCGTGGTGCAGGGATTCGGCGCCGTGGGCCGTGCGGTCGCGCACTTCCTGGAGGAGCGCGGACACACCGTCGTCGGCGTGGCCGACGTCCAGGGCACCATCAGCGCGGACCGGCTGCCGGTCGCCGACCTCGTCGCGATCACCGACGAGTTCGGGAGGATCGACCGCTCCCGGCTGCCGCAGGGCGTCACCGTCTCCAACGAGCAGGACGCCTGGCTCGACGTGGAGGCCGACCTGCTGATCCTCGCGGCGCAGAAGCACGCGATCAACGCCGAGAACGCGCACCGCGTACGGGCCGGCCTGGTGGTCGAGGGCGGCAACCTCAGCTCCAGCGACGAGGCCAAGGAGAAGGTGCGGGCCTCCGGCACCGTCCTCGTCCCCGGCGTGATCGCCAACATCGGCGGGGCCGCCTCGGCCGCCCTGGCCGTCACCCGCGTCGTCCCCTTCGACCTGTCGGCGGACGCCCGCAAGGCGTGGGTCTTCGACTGGGTCGGCGACCGTGTGCGCCGCAACACCCGGGACCTCCTGGAGATCGCCGCGGCGCACGCCGGCGACCCCCTGCCGACCCTGCTCACCGCCCGCCGGAAGGACCGCTCGTGACCACCGAGGTCGAGGAGGCGCCGGTCGAACCGGCGCCGCGGATCGTGGACGGAGTCGTCCTCACCCGCGAGACGATGCCCGTCGTCGAGATCACCAGCCCCATGCCGGACGGCCGCGAGGCCCGCGAGGCGCTCTACTACCAGCGCGGCTGGTGGCGCAAGGAGACCTTCCTCGACGACCTGCGCCGCCAGGCCCGGCTGCGCCCCCACAAGCTGGCCGTGGCCGCCCGCCGCATCAAGGAGGCCCGCACCGACACCCTCGACTACATCGAGCTGAGGCAGCTCACCGACCGGTTCGCCGGCGGTCTGGTCGAACTGGGCGTCAAGCCGGGCGACTTCGTCGCCGTCCAGCTCCCCAACCGGTGGGAGATGGTGCCGCTGCTGTACGCGTGCCTGCGCGTCGGCGCCGTCATCTGCCCGATCGACCCGACCACGCCGGAGGAGCCGCTGCGCCACCGGCTCGGCCTCACCGAGGCCCGCGTGATCGTGACGATGTCGGACTGGGAGGGCAACCCGGTCGGCGAGACGGCGAACCGGCTGCGGCAGGAACTCCCCAGCCTGGAGCACGTGGTGATCGTCGACGGCACCACCCCCGAGGGGTGCCTCGATTTCCGCCGCCACTTCATCGACACCCTCTGGGAGGACGTGCACAGCGACCTCTCCGGGCGCGAGCGCGGCCCCGACGAGCCGTTCGTGGTGCTCTTCACCTCCGGCACCACCGGCGAGTCGAAGGGCGTGCTGCACAGCCAGAACACGGTCCACTCGGCCATCCGCGGCTACGTCGACACCTTCCTCCTCGACGAGCACCTGGTCGCCGCCGTGACCACCCCGCTGGTCCACTACTCCGGCTTCGGCCAGGGCATCCTCGCCAGCGTCATGCTCGGCGGCACGATCGCCTTCCAGGACCGCCGGAGGAACGACGCGCTGCTCGACCTCGTGCAGAAGTACGGGGCGACCCTGCTGTACGGTCCCCCGCCGACGCTCTTCGACATCGCCCAGTCGCAGCGGGACGAGCCGCGCGACGTGCACACCCTGCGGCACGTCGTCACCGGCTCGGCGCAGGTCCTCCAGCCGCTGGTGGACGACCTCCGCGAGATGCTCGGCGCCCGCACGTACTCGCTGTGGGGCATGTCCGAGAACGGCCCGGTCACCATCACCAAGCTGGACTACAACCAGGACTGGGCGGCGCACAGCAACGGCCGGCCGATCGACTCGATGGAGATCCGGATCGACAAGTGCATCAACCCGACCGAGCGGGCCCCCGTCGGCCGGCTCCGGGTGCGCGGCGCGTCCCAGGCGCTCGGCTACTACAGGCGGGACGCGGAGTACGACGCGCTGATCATGGACGACGGCTGGTTCGACACCGGTGACGTGGCCCGCGACGACGGCCGCGGCGGCATCCGCATCCTGTGCCGGGCGAGCGACGCCATCAAGCGCGACGGCATGGTCGTGCCGCTGGCCGAGATCGAGTCGACGATCAACCGGCACCCGAAGGTCGTCGAGACCACCCTCCTCGGCCCCGCGGGCCGGGTCGAGGACCCGATCCTGGCGGTCGTCGTCCCCTCCGGCGACGAGCACCTGACGCTGGAGGAGCTGCGCGCCTACCTCCGGGAGACGGAGCTCGACGAGCGGTTCCTGCCGGACCGCCTGGAGATCATCGACGCCCTGCCCAAGACCCTCACCGGCAAGGTCCGGAAGAAGGTCCTCCGCGAACTGTACGGCGAGGCGTGAGCACCGTGCCCGAAGCCAACCAGGTCACCATGTCGGCGACGCTCGCCGCCGACGAGGCCATCGCCCGCCGCCGCGCGGCCGGCGAGTCCGTCCTCTCCATGGCGAGCGGCGAGATCGGCCTGCCGGTCCACCCCGGTCTGCGGGCCCGGCTCGCCGAGGCCGCGGAGCTCGGCTCGTACGGCCCCGTCGCCGGCAGCCCCGAACTCCGCGAGGCCGCCGCCGGCTACTGGGACCGGCGCGGCATCGCCACCACCGCGGACCAGGTCGTGTGCGGCCCCGGGAGCAAGCCGATGCTCTTCGGCCTGCTCCTGGCGGTCGGCGGCGACGTCGTCATCCCCACGCCCAGCTGGGTCAGTTACGCGGCGCAGGCCGGTCTCATCGGCGTCCGCCACTTCCCCGTCCCGACCCTGCCGGGCCAGGGCGGGGTGCCCGACCCCGACCGGCTGCGCGAGACGGTCACCGCCGCCCGCGCCGCCGGCCACGACCCGCGCTCCGTCATCGTCACCCTGCCGGACAACCCGACCGGGACGATCGCCGCCCCCGAGACCGTACGGCGGCTCGCGGAGGCGGCCCGGGAGCTGGACCTCGTCGTCATCTCCGACGAGATCTACTGCGACCTCGTGTACGACCCGGTGGCGACGCCCGCCGTCTCCCCGGCGGTCTTCGCCCCCGAGCGGACCGTCGTCACCACCGGCCTCACCAAGAACCTCGCGATCGGCGGCTGGCGGACCGGCGTGGCCCGGCTGCCGGCCGGCGAGACCGGGCAGCGGCTGCGGGAGCGGCTGGTGGGCGTGGCCAGCCAGATCTGGTCCAGCCCCGCCGCCCCCGTGCAGGCCGCCGCCGCGTACGCCTTCGCCGAGCCCGACGAGATCGTGGAGCACATCGCCGCGAGCCGCCGCCTCCACGAGACGGTGACCCGCGCGATGGCCGAGCGGTTCGCCGCCGCCGGCGCGGTCCTGGAGCCGGTCGTGGCGACCTGCTACCTGTACCCGGACTTCGAGCCGCTCCGCGCCCACCTGGCCGAGGCCCACGGGGTGCGCACCGGAGCCGACCTCGCCGCCCTGCTCGTCGAGCGGTACGGCGTGGGGCTGCTGCCCGCGAGCGCCTTCGGCGAGACGGAGGAGTCGCTGCGACTGCGGGTGGCCACCAGCCGCCTGTACGGCGACACCGAGGAGCGCTGCCAGGCGGCCCTGCACGCCGAGGACCCGCTCGCGCTCGACTGGATCCGCGCCTCCCTCGACCGGGTCGAGGAGGTCCTCGCGGACCTCACGGCGGGCGCCGCCGTGCCCAGCCCCGTCTGACTCCCCTTCCAGCTTCCGGATGCCGGCCCCCCAGCCGGCGTCCGGAACCCTTCCCCGGCGGCCCTGCCGCCGCCCCGGCCTAGGAGGGCCGACCGACATGTCCATCTCCATCCTGTTCGAAGCCGAGTACAAGGGCGAGCGGTACGCGGGGTTCGAGAAGCCGGCCGCCGGTGACCCGCTGACGCTCTTCCCGGTCGCCGACGGCCGGCTCCAGGCGGAGTTCATCGCCGCCTCGTCGCCCGAGGCCGTCATCGCCTCCGTCACCGGCGAGGGCGGGCAGATCATCGTCGCCACCGACGACCCCGAGCTGCGCTTCCTGCCGCCGCTGCTCCCCGGCTCCGGGAACGCGCTGCTGAGCGGCTTCATGCGCACCCACAAGTCCAAGTACGAGGACGAGCCCACCGACGAGACCGAGTTCGTCGCGCCCAACTGGTTCTTCAAGGGCTTCGGCTCCTGGATCCGGATGCCCGAGGAGGCCCTCGTCGTCCCGGAGAAGGCCGTCGCGCTGATCGAGGAGCCCGAGGTCGCCCTTGTGTACGTCAACGACGACAACGGCGACCCGCACTACGTCGGCTACACCTTCGGCAACGACCTGTGCGACATCGGCCTGCACCGGCTGAACCCGGGCTGGAACCCGTACTGCAAGCTCAGCGACACCTCCCTCTCGCCCTTCGTCTTCCTCGGCCCCCCGCCGACCACCGTCACCGGCCGCGTCACCATCGAGCGCGACGGCGTGTCCGCCTGGGAGGGCGACTTCGACTGCGGCGAGAGCGCCCTCTACTTCAAGGTCCGGGACATGATGGACAACCTCTTCACCTACCCGGCGATCCGCCGCCCCGGGATGGTCAACTACGTCCTCCTCGGCGCCGACGAGGCCAGCTTCCACGACGGCTTCCGCATCGCCGACGGCGACCGCGTGGTCATCGACGTCAAGAGCCACGACGTGAGCTTCGCCAACTCCATCCGGTTCGGCAGGGAGGCCGACCGCGCCGGCCGTGCCGCGGAGACCATCGAGACCACCGAGACCGCCGAGGTCATCGAGGTCGTCGAGGCCGCGGCGTAGCGCCGAGCGATCCGGGCCCCCTCCCGCAGGGGGCCCGTACCCCTTGCCCCCACCGATCCCCGGCCCCCGACGCCGGTAAGGAGGACGAGCCATGAGCACCACCGAGGAGAACCCGTTCGACCTGCTGGTACGCCGGATGACGTGGGAGGCCGACGACGTCCTGTCCGTCGAACTGGTGAGCCCCGACGGCAAACCGCTCCCGGACTGGGCGCCGGGCGCGCACATCGACCTGCACGCGGGTGACCAGATCCGGCAGTACAGCCTCTGCGGTGACCCCGCGGACACCACGTACTACCGCATCGCGGTCCTCAGGTCCCCCGAGTCGCGCGGCGGTTCCTCCTTCGTCCACGAGGAGCTGCGGCCCGGCGCGACCGTCACCGTGCGCGGCCCCCGCAACCACTTCGCGCTCGCCGACGCCGACGCGTACGTGTTCGTCGCCGGCGGCATCGGCGTCACCCCGCTGCTCACCCAGGCCCGCGAGGCCGGAGTGCGCGGCAAGCCCTGGCAGCTCTGGTACGCCGGCCGGTCCCGCTCCACGATGGCCTTCGGCGAGGAGCTCACCGCCCTCGCCGCACACAGCGGCACCGTGGAGCTGCACCCCAAGGACGAGCGCGGCCGCATGGACCTCCGACAGGTCCTCGGGCAGCTCCCCGAGGGCGCCCACGTCTACTGCTGCGGCCCGCAGGCCCTGATGGACGGCGCCCTGGAGGTCTGCGCGGAGCTCGGGATCGCCGACCGGCTGCACGTCGAGCGCTTCGCCGGCGTCGCCGTCCCGGCCCCCGAGGGCGGCGAGAGCTCCTTCGAGGTCGAGTGCGTCCGCTCCGGGCAGACCGTCACCGTCGGCCCCGACGAGTCGATCGTCGACGTCCTCGACGACGCCGGGATCTACGTGGACGCCTCCTGCCGCGAGGGCGTCTGCGGCACCTGTGAGACCGGTGTCCTCGACGGAGTCCCGGACCACCGGGACTCCCTGCTCAGCCCGGCGGAGCAGGAGGCCGGCGACGTGATGATGATCTGCGTCTCGCGATGCGCCTCGAAGCGCCTGGTCCTCGACATCTGAGGCACCGCCCTCCTCCGCACCCCCTCCTCCCCACCTCCAGCACGGCCCCGCACCCCTCACCAGCACCCCCTCCCATGCGCATCCATCCAAGGAGAGAGAGTTCCGTGAGCATCGAGAGCCTCACAAGAGCGGACACCGCCGCGTCCCCCGGTACCGGAAAGGGCGTCCCCGGCGGCACCCCGGCCGGCGGCGCACGTCCCGCGGAGGCGGCAGCGCCCCGCGTGAGCCGGCTGCCCACGCTGACCGGTCTGCGCTTCCCGGCCGCACTGCTGGTGTTCACCTTCCACGCGGTCCTGCCCTTCGCCAGCATCCGGATCTTCGCCGACTCCGGCGTGGAGCGCGGGATCTACCACTCCCTCAGCATGGTCGCGGGCCTCACCATGCCGTTCTGGTTCATGCTGAGCGGCTTCATCCTGATCTGGTCCGCCCGCGAGGGCGACACCGCCAAGGCGTTCTGGCGCCGCCGCTTCGCCAAGATCGTCCCGCCGTACCTCGTGGGGTGGATCCTCGCCCTGGTTCTCGTCAACGGTGTCGACGGCGCCCCCACCACCCCGACGCAGGGCGTCCTCAGCCTCTTCATGCTGCAGTCCTGGGTGCCGGACGTGCCCACCAACTTCGCCGTCAACAACGTGAGTTGGTCCCTCTCGGCCGAGGCGTTCTTCTACGCCGCCTTCCCGGCCCTGTTCCTGGTCCTCAAGAAGATCCCCGCGCACCGGCTCAAGTACTGGATCGGCGGCGTCATCGCCGCCATCGCCGCGACCCCGCTGGTCACGTACGCGATCATCCCCGTCGGTACCGCGGTCGTCCCCAACGAGCCCGGCCAGTCCGCCAACTACTTCTGGTTCGCCTACGTCCTGCCGGCCGGCCGGCTCCTCGACTTCGCGCTCGGCATGCTCGTCGGCCGCGCCGTCGTCCTCGGCCGCTGGCGCAACATCGGCATGGCCTGGTCGGGCCTGCTGCTCGCCGTCACCTACGTCGTCGGCCTGTACGTGCCGTGGCTCTGGGGCATCCGCCTGGTCTGCGTCATCCCGGCCGCCCTGCTGATCGCCGCCGGCGCCATCGCCGACAACGAGGACCGGTTCACGCTCTTCCGCAACCGGACGATGGTCTGGCTCGGCGAGATCTCCTTCGCCTTCTACCTGGTCCACTTCACGGTCCTGGAGTACACCCGCCACCTCCTCGGCGACCAGCTCTACGACACCCCCACCGCCCTGGGCATCCTCCTCGGCGAGCTCGGCGTCTCCGTCCTCCTCGCCTGGGCGCTGTACTCCTGGGTGGAGGTCCCGCTCACCCGCCGCTGGTCGCGCTCCCGCAAGGACCGGGAGGCCGCCGAGGCGGCGAAGGCCGCCAAGGCCGCGGCCGCCGCGAAGGTCGCCGCGTCGCGGGCCGCCGCCGCGACCGGACAGACCGCCGAGATCGAGCACGCTGCCGCCCCGACCGCTCCCGTGTCCGCCGCGACCGCTCCCGTGTCCGTCGGGTTCGACGGGAGGAAGGAGCTGTGAGCACCGACGCCGTCCAGCTGCTCACCCCCGAGGGCCGGCGCGTCCGGCACCCCGACTACGACATCGACCTCAGCCACGAGGAACTGCGCGGCCTCTACCGTGACATGGTCCTCGCCCGCCGGGTCGACGGCGAGGGCGTCACCCTCCAGCGCCAGGGCGAGCTCGGCCTGTGGCCCTCGCTGCTCGGCCAGGAGGCCGCCCAGGTCGGCTCCGCCCGCGCCCTCGGCGCCGGCGACCACGTCTTCCCCAGCTACCGCGACCACGCCGTCGCGCTCTGCCGGGAAGTGGACCCGGTGAACCTGCTCGCCATGTTCCGGGGCGTCAACAACGGCGGCTGGGACCCCACCGAGCGCGGCTTCCACCTCTACACCCTGGTCATCGGCTCGCAGACGCTGCACGCCACCGGCTACGCGATGGGCGTCGCCAAGGACGGTGACGAGACCGCCGTGATCGCCTACTTCGGCGACGGCGCCACCAGCCAGGGCGACGTCAGCGAAGCGTTCAACTTCGCCGCCGTCTACAACGCGCCGGTGGTGTTCTTCTGCCAGAACAACCAGTGGGCGATCTCCGAGCCCACCGAGCGCCAGACCCGCGTCCCGATCCACCGGCGCGCCGGCGGCTTCGGCTTCCCCGGCGTCCGCGTCGACGGCAACGACGTCCTCGCCTGCCTGGCCGTGACCAGGGCGGCCCTGGAGCGGGCCCGCCGCGGCGAGGGCCCGATGCTCGTCGAGGCCTTCACCTACCGCATGGGCGCCCACACCACCTCCGACGATCCCACCAAGTACCGGGACTCCGCCGAGGTGGAGATGTGGGCGGGCCGGGACCCGATCGCCCGTCTCAAGGCCCATCTGCTCGATCTCGGCGCCGCCGACGAGACGTACTTCGACGCCGTCGACCAGGAGGCCGGCGAGCTGGCGCAGGGCCTTCGCGAGCAGGTCCGCTCCATGCCCGCCCCCGACACCGAGGCGATCTTCGAGCACGTCTACGCGGCCCCGCACGCACTGGTCGACGAGGAGCGCGCCGCGTTCCGCCGCTACGAGGCGTCCTTCGCCGCCACAGGAGGGAACTGAGATGACGACCCTCACGGTCGCGCCCGCGACGGACGGGGTGCGCCCCGCGACGCGGACGCTGCCCCTGGGCCGGGCCGTCAACGAGGCGCTGCGCGCCGCCATGGAGCAGGATCCCAAGGTCCTGGTCATGGGCGAGGACGTCGGCCGGCTCGGCGGCGTCTTCCGGATCACCGACGGCCTGCAGAAGGACTTCGGCGAGAGCCGGGTGATGGACACCCCGCTCGCCGAGTCCGGCATCGTCGGCACCGCCATCGGCCTGGCCCTGCGCGGCTACCGGCCGGTGGTGGAGATCCAGTTCGACGGCTTCGTCTTCCCCGGGTACGACCAGATCGTCACCCAGCTCGCGAAGATGCACGCCCGCTCGCTGGGCCGGATCAAGCTGCCCGTCGTCATCCGGATCCCGTACGGCGGCGGCATCGGCGCGGTCGAGCACCACTCGGAGTCCCCCGAGGCCCTCTTCGCGCACGTCGCCGGCCTCCGGATCGTGTCCCCGTCGAACGCCTCCGACGCGTACTGGATGCTGCGGCAGGCGATCGCGTCCGACGACCCGGTCATCTTCTTCGAGCCCAAGCGTCGCTACTACGAGAAGGGCGAGGTCGACACGGAGACCGCCCCCGGCGACCCGCACCGCGCCCACGTGGTCCGCGAGGGCCGGGACGCCACGCTCCTCGCGTACGGGCCGACGGTGAAGACCTGCCTGGACAGCGCCGCCGAGGCGGAGCGCGAGGGCCACAGCCTGGAGGTGGTCGACCTGCGGTCGGTCTCCCCGATCGACTTCGACACCATCCAGGCGTCGGTCGAGAAGACCGGCCGGCTCGTCGTCGTCCACGAGGCTCCCGTCTTCTTCGGCTCCGGCGCGGAGATCGCCGCCCGGATCACCGAGCGCTGCTTCCACCACCTGGAGGCCCCGGTGCTCCGGGTCGGCGGCTACCACGCGCCGTACCCGCCGGCGCGCCTGGAGGACGAGTACCTGCCCGGCCTGGACCGCGTGCTCGACGCCGTCGACCGCTCGCTGGCGTACTGAGGAGAGAGCACCCGTGACCGAACAGCACGTCCGCGAGTTCACGATGCCCGACGTGGGCGAGGGGCTCACCGAGGCCGAGATCCTCACCTGGTACGTCAAGCCCGGCGACACCGTCACCGACGGCCAGGTGGTGTGCGAGGTCGAGACCGCGAAGGCCGCCGTCGAGCTGCCGATCCCGTACGACGGGGTGGTCCACGAGCTGCACCACCCGGAGGGCGCCACCGTCGACGTCGGCAGGCCGATCATCTCCGTGGCGACGGCCGCCGCGGCCCCGGTGGCCGCCGCGGCTCCCGCGGCCCCTTCCGCTCCCGCCCGGGAGCCGGTCCTGGTGGGCTACGGCGTCTCCGAGGGCCCGACCCGCCGCCGGCCGCGCAAGCAGGGGGCGGCCGTCACCGCCGTACCGGAACGGGAGCCGCGGCCGACGACGGCTCCCGCACCGGAGCCGCCGGTGGTGGCGTCGGTGGAGCCGGCGGTGGTGGAGCCGGTGGGGGCGGAACCGGCCGCCGCGCCGGCACGGCCGCTGGCCAAGCCGCCGGTGCGCAAGCTGGCCAAGGACCTCGGCGTGGACCTGGCGACGGTGACCCCCACCGGCCTCGACGGGATCATCAGCCGGGAGGACGTCCACCGCGCGGCGGCCCCGGCCCCGCAGCCGGAGCCCGAGCAGCGGTTCACCGTCCCGGAGCGGACGCCGGCCCCGGACCCGGCGGCGGCCCCGGTCGCGGAGGCTTCCGGCGGCGCCCGGGTGACCCGTATCCCCGTGAAGGGCGTACGGAGGGCCACGGCCCGGGCCATGGTGGCGAGTGCCTTCTCCGCCCCGCACGTCACCGAGTTCGTGACGGTCGACGTGACGCGCACGATGAAGCTCGTCGAGGAGCTGAGGTCCGACCCCGACATGGCCGGCCTCCGCGTCACCCCGCTCCTCCTCGTCGCGAAGGCGCTGCTCGTCGCGATCAAGCGCAATCCCGAGATCAACGCGTCCTGGGACGAGATGAACCAGGAGATCGTCATCCGCCACGACGTGAACCTGGGCATCGCCGCGGCCACCCCGCGCGGCCTCATCGTGCCGAACATCAAGGACGCCCACATCAAGACGCTTCCCCGCCTCGCCGGCGACCTCGGTGAGCTCGTGGCGGCGGCCAAGGAGGGCAAGACCCCGCCCTCGGCCATGGCGGACGGCACCGTGACCATCACCAACGTCGGCGTCTTCGGCGTCGACACCGGCACACCGATCCTCAACCCCGGGGAGGCGGCGATCCTCGCCGTCGGCGCCATCAGGCGCCGGCCCTGGGTGCACAAGGGAAAGATGAAGCCCCGTCAGGTCACCACTCTCGCCCTCTCCTTCGACCACCGGCTGGTCGACGGCGAGCTGGGCTCCAAGGTCCTCGCCGACGTGGCCGGGCTCCTTGAGCAGCCCAAACGGTTCCTGACCTGGGGATGAGACGCCTTCCGTCGACATGCCAGCAAACTCACCCAACGGCAGTGGGGATTCACATGACGAACGCCGTGCAACACAGCGCGGGGACCGACCGCTTGCCCGCCACCGCTCCGCCCCGGCCGGAAGGACGGTTCGACACCGCCGTCGAGCACGTCACGGGTGCGCAGTCCCTGATCCGCTCTCTCGAGGAAGTGGGCGCCGACACCGTCTTCGGCATCCCGGGCGGCGCGATCCTGCCCGCCTACGACCCGATGATGGACTCGCAGCGGGTGCGTCACATCCTGGTCCGGCACGAGCAGGGCGCCGGGCACGCGGCCACCGGTTACGCGCAGGCCACCGGCAAGGTCGGCGTCTGCATGGCGACCTCGGGTCCGGGAGCGACGAATCTGGTGACGCCGATCGCCGACGCGCACATGGACTCGGTCCCGCTGGTGGCGATCACCGGCCAGGTGGCCTCGAAGGCGATCGGTACGGACGCCTTCCAGGAGGCGGACATCTGCGGCATCACGATGCCGATCACGAAGCACAACTTCCTGGTGACCAGGGCCGAGGACATCCCGCGGACGATCGCGGAGGCCTTCCACATCGCCTCCACCGGCCGGCCGGGCCCGGTGCTGGTGGACATCGCCAAGGACGCGCTGCAGGCGAAGACCACCTTCAGCTGGCCGCCGCAGACCGATCTGCCCGGCTACCGGCCGGTGACCAAGCCGCACGCCAAGCAGATCCGTGAGGCCGCGAAGCTGATCACCGCCGCCAGGCGGCCGGTCCTGTACGTCGGCGGCGGCGTGATCAAGGCCGGTGCGACGGCCGAGCTGAAGATCCTCGCCGAGCTGACCGGCGCCCCGGTGACCACCACCCTGATGGCCCTCGGCGCGTTCCCGGACAGCCATCCGCTGCACGTGGGCATGCCGGGCATGCACGGGGCGGTCACCGCCGTCACCGCGCTGCAGAAGGCCGACCTGATCGTCGCCCTCGGCGCCCGTTTCGACGACCGGGTGACCGGCCGGCTGGACAGCTTCGCCCCGTACGCGAAGATCGTCCACGCGGACATCGACCCGGCCGAGATCGGCAAGAACCGTGCCGCCGACGTCCCGATCGTCGGGGACGCCCGGGAGGTCATCGCCGACCTGGTCCAGGCCGTCCAGGCCGAGCACAGCGAGGGCCACCGGGGCGACTACTCCGCCTGGTGGTCGGACCTGAGCCGCTGGCGGGAGACCTACCCGCTGGGCTACGACCTGCCGGAGGACGGTTCGCTGTCGCCGCAGCAGGTCATCCAGCGGATCGGGCAGCTCGCCCCGGCGGGCACGATCTTCGCGGCGGGGGTGGGTCAGCACCAGATGTGGGCGGCGCACTTCATCGACTACGAGCAGCCGGCCACCTGGCTGAACTCCGGCGGCGCCGGGACGATGGGCTACGCGGTCCCGGCCGCGATGGGCGCCAAGGCCGGCATGCCGGACCGCACGGTGTGGGCGGTCGACGGCGACGGCTGCTTCCAGATGACCAATCAGGAACTCACCACCTGTGCCCTGAACAACATTCCGATCAAGGTCGCCATCATCAACAACGGTGCCCTGGGCATGGTGCGGCAGTGGCAGACGCTGTTCTACAACCAGCGCTACTCGAACACGGTGCTGCACTCGGGTCCGGACGACGTCCGGGCGAACAGGGGCACCCGCGTGCCGGACTTCGTCAAGCTCTCGGAGGCGATGGGCTGTGTGGCCCTGCGCTGTGAGGACCCGGCGGATCTGGACAAGGTCATCGCCGAGGCCAACGCGATCAACGATCGTCCGGTCGTGATCGACTTCATCGTCCACGAGGACGCGCAGGTGTGGCCGATGGTGGCCGCCGGCACCTCCAACGACGAGGTCATGGCCGCGCGGGGCGTCCGCCCCGACTTCGGCGACGGCGAAGACGACTGAAGAAGACGGAGAGAAAGGGAAACCACCATGTCCACCCATACGCTCTCGGTCCTCGTCGAGAACAAGCCGGGCGTCCTCGCCCGCACCACGTCCCTCTTCGCACGCCGGGGCTTCACCATCGACTCCGTCTCCGAGGGCACGACGCAGGACCCCGCCGTCTCCCGCATCACGATCGTCGTGGACGCGGAGGTCTGCCCGCTGACCCAGGTCGTGCGGCAGATCGGCAAGCTGGTCAACGTCCTGAAGGTCGTCGAACTGGAGCCGGGCTCGGCGATCCGCCGCGAGCTGGTCCTCGTGAAGGTCCGCGCCTGCCACGACACCCGCTCGCAGGTCGTCGACCTCGTGAAGCTCTTCCGCGCCCGGATCGTGGACGTCTCGCCCGAGGCCGTCACGATCGAGGCGACCGGCACCCGCGACAAGCTCGACGCGCTGCTCACGATGCTCGGTCCGTTCGGCATCGCCGAGCTCGTCCAGTCCGGCACCGTCGCCATCGGCCGCGGTCCCGACGTCCTGAGCGCCTCCTCGTACCCCTCCCCCTCCCATCCGCCCGTTCCCTTCCCGATCCAAGGAGAATCCCCGTGGCCGAGCTCTTCTACGATTCCGACGCCGACCTCTCGACCATCCAGGGCCGTAAGGTCGCGGTGATCGGTTACGGCAGCCAGGGCCACGCCCACGCGCTGTCGCTCCGTGACTCCGGAGTCGACGTCCGCGTCGGTCTGCACGAGGGCTCGAAGTCCAAGGCCAAGGCCGAGGAGCAGGGCCTGCGGGTCGTGACTCCCGCCGAGGCCGCCGCCGAGGCCGACGTCATCATGATCCTCATCCCGGACCCGATCCAGGCCCAGGTCTACGAGGAGTCCATCGCCCCCCATCTGACGGACGGCAAGGCCCTCTTCTTCGCCCACGGCTTCAACGTCCGCTTCGGCTTCATCAAGCCCCCGGCCGGCGTCGACGTCGCCCTGGTCGCCCCGAAGGGCCCGGGCCACCTGGTCCGCCGTCAGTACGAGGAGGGCCGCGGCGTCCCGTGCATCGCGGCCGTCGAGCAGGACGCGACGGGCAACGCCTTCGACCTGGCGCTGTCGTACGCCAAGGCCATCGGCGGCACCCGCGCCGGCGTCATCAGGACGACCTTCACCGAGGAGACCGAGACCGACCTGTTCGGCGAGCAGGCCGTCCTCTGCGGTGGCACCGCGGCGCTGGTGAAGGCGGGCTTCGAGACCCTGACCGAGGCCGGCTACCAGCCGGAGATCGCCTACTTCGAGTGCCTGCACGAGCTGAAGCTCATCGTCGACCTCATGTACGAGGGCGGCCTGGAGAAGATGCGCTGGTCGGTCTCCGAGACCGCCGAGTGGGGCGACTACGTCACCGGTCCGCGGATCATCACCGAGGCCACCAAGGCCGAGATGAAGAAGGTCCTCGCGGAGATCCAGGACGGCACCTTCGCCAAGGAGTGGATGGCCGAGTACCACGGCGGCCTGAAGAAGTACGACGAGTACAAGACCCAGGACGCCAACCACCTCCTGGAGACCACCGGCAAGGAGCTGCGCAAGCTCATGAGCTGGGTGAACGACGAGGAGAAGGCCGCGTGACCGCCTCCGACACCCTGGTCGGGGCCGGCCCCGGAACCGCCGCCACGGCCGAGTTCCGGGCGGCCCGTGACTTCCTCCTCGCCCGGCGCGGCGACTACCGGGCCGCGTACGAGGGCTTCGTCTGGCCCCGGCCCGAGCACTTCAACTGGGCGCTCGACTGGTTCGACGTGATCGCCGAGGGCAACGAGCGCACCGCCCTGCACATCGTGGAGGAGGACGGCCGCGAGTCCCGGCACTCCTTCGCCCGCCTCTCCGCCCGCTCCTCGCGGCTCGCGGGCTGGCTGCGCGCCCAGGGCGTCCGGGCCGGCGACCGGATCCTCGTGATGCTCGGCAACCAGGTGGAGCTGTGGGAGACCGCCCTCGCGGCGATGAAGCTGGGGGCCGTCCTCACCCCGGCGACCCCGCAGCTGGGTCCGGTGGACCTGCGCGACCGGATCGAGCGGGCCCGGGTGGAGCACGTCGTCGTGCGGGCGGCGGACCGGGCGAAGTTCGACGAGGTGCCGGGGTCGTACACCCGGATCCTGGCCGGCGGCACCCCGGCCGACGCGGCCGCGGGCTGGCTTCCGTACGAGCGCTTCGAGGCGTACGGGGGCGGGTTCGAGCCCGACGGGCCGACCCGCGCCGACGACCTGCTGATGCTCTACTTCACCTCCGGGACGACCTCGGCGCCGAAGCTGGTGGAGCACACCCATCTCTCGTACCCCGTCGGTCACTTGTCGACCATGTACTGGATCGGGCTGCGCCCCGGGGACGTGCACCTGAACATCTCCTCGCCTGGCTGGGCCAAGCACGCCTGGTCCAACCTCTTCGCGCCGTGGAACGCCGAGGCGACCGTCTTCGTGTTCAACTACGAGCGGTTCGACGCGACCCGGCTGATGTTCGAGATGGACCGGGTGGGGGTCACCTCCTTCTGCGCCCCGCCCACCGTGTGGCGGATGCTCATCCAGTCCGACCTCGGCCGGCTGAGGACGCCGCCGCGCGAGGCGGTGGGGGCGGGGGAGCCGCTCAACCCCGAGGTGATCGAGCGGGTCCGGGACGCCTGGGGCGTGACCGTCCGGGACGGCTTCGGGCAGACCGAGATGAGCCTGGCCATCGGCAACTTCCCCGGCCAGGAGCTCGTCCCCGGCTCCATGGGGCACCCCGCGCCCGGCTTCACGGTGACGCTGCTCGACGCGTCGGGGGCGCCGGCCGACGAGGGCGAGATCTGCCTCGACCTGTCGGGCCCGGCCCGCCCGGTGGGCCTGACGACGGGGTACCACGGCGACTGGGAGCGTACGGGCGAGGCCATGGCGGGCGGCTTCTACCGCACCGGTGACATCGGCCGCCGTGAGGCGGACGGCCGGATCACCTACGTGGGCCGCTCGGACGACGTCTTCAAGGCGTCCGACTACAAGATCAGCCCGTTCGAGCTGGAGAGCGTGCTCCTGGAGCACGAGGCGGTCGCGGAGGCGGCCGTCGTCCCGGCGCCCGACCCGCTGCGGCTCGCCGTCCCGAAGGCGTACGTGGTCCTCGCGGACGGCTTCGAGCCGGGTCCGGACACGGCCGAGAGCCTCTTCGCGTACGCGCGGGAGGCGTTGGCCCCGTACAAGCGGATCCGGCGCATCGAGTTCGCCCCGCTGCCGAAGACCGTGTCGGGCAAGATCCGCCGTGTCGAGCTGCGGGCGGCGGCCACGGGCGGTTCCTCGGCGGAGTACCGCGACAGCGACTTCCGCTGATCGCGGGTCGAGCCGGAGCGGGTCCGGTCGAGCCGGGTCGCGCCGGACCGGGTCCGGTCGGCGCAAGTCAAGTCAGCTGATTCGGAGCGGGTTTGGCAAGTTGCCAAACCCGCTCCCGGGCGCCCCGCTCGACAAAGGTTACCGAACGGTAGCTATGTAATCTCGCGATAAGCGAGTCGCGAGATCCGAGTTCCGAGCTCCGAATTCCGAGTTCCTCCTTCCCCTCTGATCCCTCTCAAGGACGGTCAAGTCATGTCAGCGGAAACCCTGTCCGTGCCGGAGTCCTCCGAGGTCCCGTTCATCAACGTCATCGACCCCGAGTTCCGCTTCGACCTGCCCGAGGTCGTCCGGGCCCAGGCCGCGGGCTGGTACGCCGAGACCCCGCTCGGCATGCTCGTCCTGCGCCACGCCGAGGCGTCGGAGCTGGTCCGGGACGGCCGGCTGACCCACAACGGCACCGGCTTCATGGAGCAGAACGGCATCAGCGGCGGCCCCGTCTACGACTGGTTCGTCAACGGCCTGGTGAACCAGGACGGCGACAGCCACCGCCGACTGCGCGGACTCGTCGGCCGCGCGTTCACCCCGCGCATGCTGGAGAACCTGCGCCCGGTCATCAAGCAGGCCGCCGAGCGCCTCGCCGACGAGATCGCCGCCAAGGACGAGGTCGACTTCTTCGAGGCGTTCGCCGACGCGCTGCCGCTGACCGTCATGTCCGAGCTGCTCGGCGTGCCGGCCGAGGACTACCCGCGCTTCAGCAACTGGAGCTCGGAGATCGGCCTCGTCTTCAGCCTCGCCCTGGGCGGCGACATACCGGGTCGCGTAGAGGCCGCCGTCGTCGGCCTCTACGAGTACGTGGACGCCCTCATGGCCAAGAAGGCCGAGGCGCCGACCCAGGACCTCATCTCCGCCCTCGTCACCGCCCAGAAGGAGGACGTCGACGGAGCCAGGGTCAGCCTCGAGGAGCTCCGCAACCTCGTCGTCACCATGGTGTTCGCCGCGCACGACACCACGCGCCTCCAGCTGGCCAACGCCATGGTCACCTTCTCCGAGCACCCCGACCAGTGGGTCCTGCTCCGCGAGCGCCCCGAGCTCGCCCCGCGGGCGGTCGAGGAGGTCATGCGCTGGCGCCCCTCCTCCAACGCCGTGTACCGCTACGCCGCCGAGGACATCGAGTTCCGCGGGCAGCACATCCCCGAGGGCACGATGTTCATGATCGGCGTGCAGGCGGTGCAGCGCGACCCGCTCGCCTACCCCGGCGGTGACGTCTTCGACATCACGGCGGACCGCAAGACGGCCGTGATGCAGTTCGGCGGCGGCCCGCACTACTGCCTGGGCGCCCCCCTCGCCCGGATGGAGATCACGGAGGCGCTGCCCGCGCTCGCCCGCCGCCTCGGCGCCCCGAAGGTCGTCGGCGACGTCACCTGGCGCCCCGCGATCGGCATCACCGGCCCCAACGAACTTCAGCTGCGCTTCGGCTGATCCCTCGTCACGGATGCCCCAGGGTGTCTCCGCGCAGACCGCTCGACTGCGCGGCGGCGCCCCGCCCGCCGTGCACGAACCCCCCCGGAAAAGAAAGTCCATGAAGACCATGGAGGTCTTGTGACCACGTCGACACCGGCAAAGAAGACAGGACTCGTCCTGTTCCTGCTGGCCTTCTCCCAGTTCATCATCAGCGTCGACCTCAACATCGTCTACGTCGCGCTGCCCGACATCGGCATCGACCTCGGCTTCTCGGCCCAGTCGCTGCAATGGGTCGTCTCCGCCTATGCGGTGGCCTTCGGCGGTCTGCTGCTCTTCGGCGGCCGCGCGGTCGACCGCATCGGTGCCCGCCGGCTCTTCATGACCGGCCTCACCTTCTACGCGGTCGCCTCGCTCGCCGGCGGTCTCGCCACCACCCAGGGCGTCCTCATCGGCGCCCGTCTCCTCCAGGGCGTCGGCGGCGCGCTGCTCTTCCCGGCGGTGCTCGCCCTGATCGCCACCTCCTTCGAGGGCGCCCAGGTCACCAAGGCGTTCGCCGCCTGGGGCGCCGCCGGCTCGCTCGGCCTCGCGGCCGGCGCGCTGCTCGGCGGTGTGCTGACCGACCTGGTCTCCTGGCGCTGGATCTTCTTCATCAACATCCCGCTGGCGCTGATCGCCCTGATCCCGGCCCCGGGTGCGATCCGCCCGGACGGGCCGGCGAACCTCTCCAAGGGCTTCGACATCCCGGCCGCGCTGCTCGCCACGATCGGCGTCTCCGCGATCGTCACCGGCCTGGTGACCGGTCCCGACGAGGGCTGGACCTCCCGTCTCACCCTCGGTTCCCTGATCGTCGGCGCCGTCCTGCTCGTCGCCTTCTTCGTCACCGAGGCGAAGACCGCCAACCCGCTCATGCCGCTCCGGCTCCTGAAGAACCGGCCGCTGGTCGTCGCCATGGCCGTCCTCTTCGTCTTCCAGACGGCGCTGGCCGGCGCGTACTACGCCTTTACCACCTACGTGCAGCCGATCCTCGGCTACACCGCGATCCAGGCGGGCCTCGCCTTCCTGCCGCTCACGCTGGTCTCGATCATCGGCTCGGGCAAGCTCGCGCCGAAGTTCATGGAGCGGTACGGCGCGCGCGTCACGCTGTCGACCGGCATGATCGTCAACGCCGCCGGCATCGCGGTGACCGTCCTCGGCATGTCCGTCGGCGGTTCCTTCTACGCCCTGCTGCCCGGCTCCGTCATCTGGGGCATCGGCGGCGGTCTCGTCTTCGTCTCCGTCTTCGCCTCCGCCAGCTCGGGCGTCGGCCCGGAGGAGCAGGGCGTGGCGAGCGCGATGGCCTCGACCGCGCAGCAGGTCGGCGGTGCGGTGGGCCTCGCGTTCCTGGTGGCGATCGCCAACTCCACCTTCTCCGGCACCTACGCGGAGGCCGCGAAGGCGGACATCCTGTCGGGCCTGCACCTGGCCGGCTACATCGGCGCCGGCCTCCTGGTCCTGGGCGGCCTCCTCGCCCTGGCCCTGAAGAAGGACTCGCCGTCGGCCGCCGTCAAGGTCGAGGGCAGCGACCTGTCCGAGTCCGAGAAGGCGCCGCAGCACGCGAACGGCTGAGCGGGGTCACCCCGTGCGTCGTAGACGGCGCCGTGCTCCTCCCTTCCGGAGCACGGCGCCGTCCGCCGTTCCCCCACAGACGCCAGGGGCGGCCTTCCCGAGGGAAGGCCGCCCCTGGCGTCTCTCGCGTCTCAGTGGGGAACGGGGCACCCGTCCGGACCGCACGCGTGGGCGTCGTCGGCGCCGTCGACGAGCTGGAGCGGGGAGCGGTCGCCCCAGGCCTGGGTCAGGGCCCGGGTGAACGCCTCGGTGGACTGGGCGCCGGAGACGCCGTACTGCCGGTCGAAGACGAAGAACGGCACGCCGGAGACCCCCAGCTGGGAGGCCTCGCGCTCGTCGGCGCGGACCTCGTCGGCGTAGGCGTTCGGGGCGGCGAGCACGCTCCGGGCGGCGTCGGCGTCGAGCCCGACCTCGACGGCGAGCGCGACGAGCCGCTCGTCGTCGGCGAAGATCGACTCCTCCTCGGCGAAGTTGGCCCGGTAGAGGGCCTTCACGAGCTCGTGCTGCTTGCCGCGGGCCTTGGCGAAGTGCAGCAGCCGGTGGATGTGGAAGGTGCTCCCGTGGTCGCGCCCGGCGACGTACGGCAGTCCCTCGTCGGCGGACTGGATGGTGAGGTTCCGCTCGTTGGCGAGCGCCTGCGCCTCGGTCCACCCCTTCCCCTTCATGAGCACCTTGATGATGGGCTCCACGTCCCCCTTGGCCCGCCCCGGCTCCAACTCGTACGACTTGTGCACCACTTCGACGCCGGCGCGGTGCGGGAAGACGGCCAGCGCCTTCTCGAACCGGGCCTGGGCGACGTAGCACCAGGGGCAGGTGATGTCCGACCAGATCTCTACCTTCACGGTGGTTGCCTCTCTGCAGGAACGACGAACGTCGACCACGGACAGTTCTGCCGAATCAAACGGGGAGAACCACCTCATCCTTCCGGTCCGCCGTCCCGAACGGGGTCTTCGGTCCGATCGCTCCCCACCGGCCCGTCATGGACATCGACCACCGATCCGGGAAGGATGACGGGCGGTCGCCGGGCTCAGCCGGCGGCCGATCGTGTTCTCCGGTCCGGACAGGAGGTCCTCGTGGCGACGACAGGCGGGGTGGAGCGGCTCTGCGCGCCCGGGGCGCCCTTCGAGGTCGAGGACGGGGTGTACGCCGGCGGCCCGCGGACGCTGCGGGAGTTCGTCGAGGTGACCTGGGCCCACGGGGACCGGACGTTCCTCGTGGCCGAGGGCGTGCGGATGACCTATCGGGAGTTCTTCGACGCCGCCTGCGGGCTCGCGCGCCGGCTCGTCGGGGAGTACGGGCTGCGGCCGGGGGACCGGGCCGTCGTGGCCATGCGGAACCTGCCCGAGTGGCAGATCGCCTTCTGGGCCGCGCAGCTCGCCGGGCTCGTCGCCGTCCCGCTCAACGCCTGGTGGACCGAGGACGAGTTCGCGTACGCGCTCGACGACTGCTCGCCCGGTGTGCTGCTCGTCGACGGGGAGCGGGTCGGGCGGGTGCGGGAGTGGGCCGTGCGCAGCGGCGTGCCGGGGATCGTCTTCCGGGGGGAGGCCGAGGAGGGGTTCGTCGCGTACGTCGCCGACACCGATCCGCTGCTCGGGCCGCCGCCCGTCGACGTCCTGCCCGAGCACGACGCCACCATCATCTACACCTCCGGCACCACCGGGCGGCCCAAGGGGGCCGTCGCCACGCACCGCGCGCAGGCCGGGGCCGCCATGAACCCGCGGTACTTCGCCGCCGCCGCGGCCCTCGCGCGCGGGGAGGTGCCGGGGACGGGGCCGGCGATGGTGTCCCTGACCGCGTTCCCGTTCTTCCACGTCGCCGCGTTCACGTCGTTCTACGCCGTCATGGCGGCCGGCGGGACCCTGGTGATGATGCGGAAGTGGGACGCAGGGCGCGCACTCGCACTGATCCGGGACGAGGGCGTCACCCACTTCGCCGGGGTCCCCACCACCGCGCTCCAGCTGCTCGACCTCGCTCGGAGCACCGGGGACCCGCTGACGAGCCTCACGCTCCTGAGCACCGGGGGCGCCGCCGCCCCGCCCGGGATCGTCGCGGGGCTCACCGAGGGGTACGGGGAGCGGATCGAGCCCCGGAACGGGTACGGGCTGACCGAGACCTGCGGCGGGGTCCTGTCGAACGTCGGCGCCGAGTACCGGGCCCGCCCCGGGAGCGTCGGCCGGCCCTCGCCCGTCACCGAGGTCCGCGTCGAGCGGCCCGACGCCGAGGGCGTGGGGGAGCTGTGGCTGCGCGGACAGTCCCTGATCCGCGGGTACTGGGGGAACGAGGCCGCCACCCGCGCCGCCTTCACCGAGGACGGCTGGTTCCGGACCGGCGACCTCGCCCGCGTCGACGCGGAGGGGCGGGTGGATGTCGTCGACCGGCTCACCGACATGGTGATCCGCGGCGGCGAGAACGTGTACTGCGTCGAGGTCGAGGGCGTGCTGCACGAGCACCCGGACGTCGTCGACGCCGCCGTGCTGGGGATGCCGCATCCGCTGCTCGGGGAGGAGGTCGTGGCGGTCGTGCGGCTGCGCCCGGGCGCGGACGCGGGCGCCGGGGCGACCGAGGCGCTGCGGGCGCACGTGGGGACGCGCCTCGCCGCCTTCAAGGTGCCCGCCCGGATCCTCGTACGGACGGAGGAACTGCCCCGGAACCCGACGGGGAAGATCCTCAAGCGGGAGCTGCGGGACGCGGTCGCCGGAGCCCTCGACGTCGGGTGATCCGGCGCCGTCCCGTGCCGGGCGGAGACCTCACCGCCGGGTGATCCGGACCCGGTACGTGCCGCTCTCGTCCTCGTCGAGGACGGTGATCCGGATGCCGTTGGCGTGGTCCGTGAAGGTCTCGCCGGGGCGGTACGGGGCGTCCGACAGCTCCGCGTGGACGTTGGCCCGGCGGGTGCAGCCCCCGCTGGCCCGGTCGCTGTCGGCCACGGTCACCGGGCCGTGGCCGGTGTCCACGTCGGACTCCACCCGGTAGACGAGGACCCCCTGCTCGCAGACGGCCTCGTCGTTGCCGTCCTTGCTGCGGACCTCGACGGCGTATCCGGAGGTGCCGGAGAGCGGGACGAAGGCGAGCTTGGGGCCTCCGGGGACCGTGAGCGGGGTGAGGCTGTAGTCCCCGGTCCCGGGTTTCGACGCGCAGCTGACCTGGTCGTTGTCGAGCCAGCCCAGCTTCCACTTGTGCCAGCCGAGGAGGTCGTTGTTGGCGCCCCAGTCCTCGGACATGATGTCCCAGTGCCCGACGGTGCCGCCGCCGTCCGAGGTGTAGAGGTCGGGCAGGCCGAAGACGTGGCCGTTCTCGTGGGGCAGGACGCGGTAGCCGGTCTCGGCGAAGCTGCCGGAGCCGTCGTCCTGACGGCTGTAGACGAAGGACGTGTTGGCGAGCGGCACGCCGTCGGCGTAGGGGGCGTCGTCGTTGCCGGAGAAGGTCACGGACAGGACGGTGTCGAGGGCGGAGGGCCCGGCGTTCGGGGTGACGAGGACGTTGACCAGGTCGTAGGCGCTGAAGTCCACCCGCGGGTCGGCGGTCTTCACGATGTCCTCGACGAGGGAGCGGTAGCCCGGTTCGTACGGTGAGCCGCGCTCGATGCCGTACGAGGAGAACGGCCGGGGCATCCGCAGCCAGTCGGGTATCGGCGCCTCGGCCCGGTAGTGCAACCGCCCGTACGAGCTGGTGCGGAACCAGTCGGCGGTCTGCGGGAAGAACTCCCGGAAGCGGCCCATCGCCGTGCCGTCCCCGGGGGCGTCCGGGAAGTCGATCATCAGGTTGAGGGCCCTGACGCGGCCCGTGGAGCGCACGTATCCGGGGGCGGTGGGCAGCCCCTCCGACATCTGCACGCCCATCGTGGTGGCGATGCGGCACGGTCCCAGCTGGGCGCCGGTCGGCGCGGCGGCCACGGGCCCCGCGGAGGCGGGGGCGGGCCCGGGGAGGGTGGTGCTCGCCGAGGCGAGCAGGGTGAGGGAGAGCGCCGTGGCCGCCGCCAGGGCGACGGGTCTGCGTATCCGTCGGCGGGGGTGCTGCATACGTCGCCTCTCCGGTGGGGGCAGGTCGGCGCCGCGACCCCTTCCGCGGGTCCGGGCTGTGCGATCAGCCTGGGGCGCGGGCTCCGGGCGCGCGCGCCGGGTGGCCCGATCGTGGGTATTCCACGGAGCCTGGACCTTGTGAGGCAGGTCACAGGAAAGTCGGGAAATAACCGGGGACTGAGTCCCCGTTTACGCCTGTGTCGAAGCAAGTGGGGACTCACTCCCCGGATGAATCCGGACGACCCCCTGACGCACCCCGATGTACCCCTGGATGACTGTGAGGAGGCCGTGGCGTGACCAGTACCCCCGGCACCGCGCCCGCCCGCCGCGTACCCCGCCCGCGGGCCGACGCCCTGCGCAACCGCGAGCGGCTCGTGACGGCGGCCCGCGAGATGTTCGTCGAGTTCGGCTGCCAGGTGCCGTACGACGAGGTCGCGCGCCGGGCCGGCGTCGGGAACGCCACGCTCTACCGGAACTTCCCCGAGCGCGCCGACCTCGTCCACGAGGTCGTCCTCTCGCTCATGGGCCGCGTCATCGAGGTCGCCGAGCGGGCCGCCGAGGAGGAGGACGACACCTTCGCCGCCCTCCGCCGCTTCGTCCACGGCGCCGCCGACGAGCGCGTCGGGGCCCTGTGCCCGATGCTCGAGGGCGACTTCGACAAGGACCACCCCGACCTGATCGCCGGGCGCGACCGCCTGGGGGAGGCCGTCCAGGGCCTCGTCGAGCGGGCGCAGCGGGCCGGCCGGATGCGCGCCGACGTGGGTCTCGGAGACCTGATGGTGGCGCTCTCCCAGCTGACCCGCCCGCTGCCCGGCACGGGCTGCGACTCCTTCGACCGGTTCGTCCACCGCCACCTGCAGATCTTCCTCGACGGCCTGGAGCTGCCCGCCCGCTCCGAGCTGCCCGGGAAGGCCGCGACCCTGGAGGACCTGAGGCGCGACTCCTGTCCGTCGTGACCCGACCTGACCCACGCCTTACGTAACCCGCACTTCCTTACGTCCTTTTCTCACCAGTACGCGCCAAGAGGTGGCTACCCCCATGCCGAAAATCCCCGAGACGACCGCGGTCCAGGCCGACCCCGGCCGCTGGAAAGCCCTGATCTTCATCGCCCTCGCCCAGCTGATGGTCGTGCTCGACGCGACGATCGTGAACATCGCCCTGCCCTCCGCCCAGCAGGACCTCGGGATCTCGGACGGCAACCGGCAGTGGGTCATCACCGCCTATGCCCTCGCCTTCGGCGGTCTGCTCCTCTTCGGCGGCCGCATAGCCGACCTGTGGGGCCGCAAGCGGACCTTCGTCACCGGTCTGATCGGCTTCGCCGCCGCCTCCGCCCTGGGCGGGGCCGCGACCGGCGAGGCGATGATGCTCGGCGCCCGCGCGCTCCAGGGCGCCTTCGGCGCGCTCCTCGCGCCCGCCGCGCTCTCGCTGCTCGCCGTGACCTTCACCGACGCCAAGGAGCGCGCGAAGGCCTTCGGCATCTACGGCGCGATCGCCGGTGGCGGCGGCGCCGTGGGCCTGATCCTCGGCGGCTTCCTCACCGAGTACCTGAACTGGCGCTGGACCTTCTTCGTCAACATCCCGTTCGCCATCGTGGCCGCCGTCGGCGCGTACCTCGTCGTCCGTGAGCCCGCGGGCGGCCGCAACCGCTCGCCGCTCGACATCCCCGGCGTGATCCTCTCCACCCTCGGCCTGGTCTCGCTCGTCTACGGCTTCACCCGCGCCGAGTCCGCCGGCTGGAGCGACGCCGGCACGATCGGCCTCTTCGTCGCCTCCGGCGTGCTGCTCCTCTCCTTCGCGCTCACCGAGTCGCGGGTCAAGTCCCCGCTGCTGCCGCTGCGCGTCGTGTCCGACCGCAACCGCGGGGGTGTCTACCTGTCACTGGGTCTCGCCGTCATCGCGATGTTCGGCCTGTTCCTCTTCCTGACGTACTACCTCCAGGTCGTGAAGGGGTACTCGCCGGTCAAGACGGGCTTCGCGTTCCTGCCGATGATCGTGGGCATGATCACGGGCTCGACCCAGATCGGCACGCGCCTGATGACCCGCGTCCCGCCGCGGTTCCTGATGGCTCCGGGCTTCCTGACCGCCGGCGTCGGCATGCTGCTCCTCACCCAGCTGGAGATCGGCACCTCGTACGCCGGGCTGATCCTGCCCGCGCAGCTGCTCCTCGGCCTGGGCATGGGCACGGCGTTCATGCCGGCCATGTCGCTCGCGACGCTGGGCGTGGACCCGCGGGACGCCGGTGTGGCCTCCGCGATGGTCAACACCTCGCAGCAGGTCGGCGGCGCCATCGGCACGGCCCTGCTGAACACGATCGCCGCCTCGGCGACCACCGCCTACGTGACCGACCACGCCGCCGGCGCGACCACCCCGGCCGCGCAGAAGCTGCTCCAGCTCCAGGGCATGGTCGAGGGATACGCGGCGGCCATCTGGTGGGCGGTCGGCATCCTGGTCGTCTCGGCCACGATCGCCTTCGTGTTCATCAACACCGGCAAGCCGGGGAACGGCCCGGTCGCCCGGTCCGGCGAGGGCGCGCAGGACGAGGTGAAGATCCCGGTCGTCGCCCACTGACGGCCCTCCCCGCCTTCGGGCACGCGTCTGCCCCGGCTCCGCTTCTCGGCGGAGCCGGGGCAGACCCGTTTCCCGATCCTGTTTCCCGGTCCCGTTTCCCGATCTCGTTTCCCGGTCCGCTTTCTTCAGCGGAGCCAGGGCAGGTCCGCGTCCGCGTCCGTCGGTTCGAGGCCCTCGGCCATCACGCGCATGATCACGCCGAGCTGCTCCACCTGCTCGGGGGAGAGCCGGTCGAACATCGCCTGGCGGACGGCCGCCACATGGCCGGGCGCGTTCCGCCGGAGGACCTCCATGCCCTCGTCCGTCAGCTGGGCGAACTGCCCGCGCTTGTCGGAGGGGCAGTCCTCCCGCCGTACCCAGCCGTTCTTCTCCAGGCGGGCGATCGCGTGGGAGAGGCGGGAGCGGGTGATCTTGACGCTCCGGGCCAGCTCGGTCATCCGCAGGCGGCGGCGCGGGGCCTGGGAGAGCTGGACGAGGAGGCCGTAGTAGACGTGCGGCATCCCGGCGTCGCGCTGCAACTGGCGGTCGAGGTGGTCCTCCAGGAGCGTGGTGGCATGCAGGTAGGCGCGCCAGACGTGCTGCTCCTCGTCGGTCAGCCAGCGGGGTTCGGTCATGTCTCCCATGGGTCCCATCGTACGACTCATCCTTGAAAGTTGAACTATGTAGGTTTACGCTGCATCTGGAAAGCTTGAAGTTTCAAGAACGGAGGCCGTCATGGACACCACGCCGGTACGGATGCCCGCCCTCTACCTGTCCCACGGCGCCCCGCCGCTCGCCGACGACCCCGTCTGGCCCGGCGAGCTCGCCGCCTGGTCCGCCGGCCTGCCGCGCCCCCGGGCGATCCTCATGGTCTCCGCCCACTGGGAGGAGGCGCCGCTCGCGCTCGGCGCCACCGAGACCGTCCCCCTCGTCTACGACTTCTGGGGCTTCCCCGAGCACTACTACCGCGTCCAGTACGCCGCCCCCGGCGCCCCGCGGCTCGCCGAGGCCGTCCGCAAGCTGCTCCGCGCGCCCGGCACGCCCGTGCAGGACATCCCCGACCGGGGCCTCGACCACGGCGCGTACGTGCCGCTCGTCGAGATGTTCCCCGGCGCCGACATCCCCGTCCTCCAGATCTCCATGCCCACCCTCGACCCGCGCCGGCTCATGGACATCGGACGCAAGCTCGCCCCGCTGCGCGACGAGGGCGTCCTGATCGTGGGCAGCGGCTTCTTCACCCACAACCTCGCCGCCCTCCGCCACACCGGACCCGGCGTCCCCGGCTGGTCCGCCGAGTTCGACGCCTGGGGCAGCGAGGCGCTCGCCGCGCACGACGTCGACTCCCTCCTGGACTTCGAGCACAAGTCGCCCGCCGGCCGCCTCGCCCACCCCCGTACGGAGCACTTCGCCCCGCTCTTCGTCACCATGGGCGCGGCGGACGCGGCCGGCGACCTCGACGCGGAGCGCTCGGTGATCGACGGCTTCTGGATGGGACTCGCCAAGCGGTCCGTCCAGTTCGGCTGACCCCCTACAGGACGGGTGGGTTGAGCTCGATCGAGCGGACGGCGGCGGCCAGTGCGAGCGGATCGCCCACGTCGAGCGCCGTGTCCGTGAACTTGATCGTGTGGTCGTCGCCGTGGGCCGCCGCCCGCTCGAAGACCTCCTCGGCGGTGAGGCCCGTCCTCCCGTACGGGGCGGCCTCGCGCGGCGTGTAGGCCGCCGTCACCGCGGCCGCCGCCGCCCAGGCCGCCGCCACGCTCGGCGCCCACAGCTCGCGGGGCAGCGCGGGCAGGGACCGCAGGACCGCGTTCGGCGCGGTCGCCGCGTGCACCAGCATGATCGGCTCGCCGTGGCCGTGGGACGCGTACCGGTGCGTCGCCGCCGTCACCAGCTCGACGAGCAGCTCCCTCGCCGTGTCGGGATCCGGGGCCTCGCCCCACACCGGGAACGCCGTCAGCTGCGCGAGCCGGGCCCGGATCCCGCCGTCCTGCTCCCGCACCGGCGGTACGGCGTCCAGCGCGGCCGCCGCGGAGGGCGCCGGGGCCAGCGAGGTGAGCGGCGGGAGCGGCTGGTGGCGGGCCGCCCAGTAGCCGAGGGCGTGCGCCAGCTCGGCTCGGCGCGGCGCCGTCTCCTCCGCGCCCAGAAGGGTCCGTACGGCGTGACCGGTGCGGATCACCGGATGCGTCGCGCCGCCCGCGATGCCGGGCAGCAGCCGGGGCCACCACTCGGCGAGGACCGACCGCCACGGCCGGTCCGCCAGCTCCCGGGCGAAGAACCGGGTCCAGTCGGTGATCCGGACCGGATCGCCGAGCGCCTCCCGCCAGCTGCCCGCCGTGACCGGGAGGTGCGCCGGCGGCAGCTCCTCCAGCTTCGGCGCGTAGTGGTCGAGCCAGCGGTGGACGGCCGGGGCCTGGCCGTGGCGGACCAGGGCTTCGACGGCCATGGGGGCGTGGTTCGTGAGCCAGCCGCCCCGCTCGGGCCCCGTGGTGTGGAGCCGTTCGAGGGCCTCGTCAAGGGTGCCGGTGGTGTCGGTCATGGGGGCGACGCTAGGGCGGCCGGCGGCCCGGCGGAACGGTCTCGGGCCCTAGGACCCGTCTTAGGTCCCGGGTACGAAGGCAACCGTGGATCAGGCCACGGCGTCTGAAGGGATGGCGCCGCATGTGATCGCGGTCTCACCGACGGCGTGGTCGGAGACCCCGCGAGGGGCGCCGCTCCGCCCTCCGTGCCCGTCTGACCTGCACCTCCGTGGGTGCCCGCGGGATGCCCGCAGGGGTGGCGGCGGCGCAGGATACTGCATGATCGCGAAAATCCATGTGCCGGGTGGGAATTCTGTCCTGATTCCAGTCGTTGTTTCCGTCGGATGCAGGGCACCCGTAAGGGTGTCGCGACCTACTCAGCAAGGGAGCACGCATGGCAACCCGTGCCGTCGCCCGTCGTCAGACCTCCGCCCAGAGCGGGGCCGCACGGGCAAGCAGCGTTCGCGCCGTGGGCGGGGAGATCGCCGACCGCGACCTGGTCGGCATGTACCTCGACGAGATCGCGCGCACGCCCCTGCTCGACGCCGCCAAGGAGGTCGAGCTCTCCCAGACGATCGAGGCGGGCGTCTACGCCCAGGAGATTCTCGACGGAGAGGTGGAGAGCGAGGCCGGCGGGGCGACCCGCGAGGAGCTCGAAGCGCTGGTCGCCGAGGGCGAGCGGGCCAAGGACCTCTTCATCAAGTCCAACCTGCGGCTCGTGGTGGCCGTCGCCCGGCGCTACCCGCGCAGCGGGCTGCCGCTGCTCGACCTGATCCAGGAGGGGAACGCGGGCCTGGTGCGCGCGGTCGAGAAGTTCGACTACGCGAAGGGCTTCAAGTTCTCCACGTACGCCACGTGGTGGATCCGCCAGGCCATCACCCGGTCCATCGCCGACCAGTCCCGGACCATCCGGCTCCCCGTCCACCTGGTGGAGGAGCTCGGCCGGATCCGCCGGGTGCAGCGCGAGTTCAACCGCGAGAACGGCCGGGAGCCCGAGCCCGCCGAGATCGCCGCCGAACTCGGCTCGACGCCCGAGCGCGTCACCGACGTCCTGGACTGGGCACGGGACCCCGTCTCGCTGAACATGTCCGTGGACGACGAGGGCGAGACCCAGTTCGGCGACCTGCTCGAGGACACCTCGGCGGTCTCCCCCGAGCAGTCGGTGCTCACGCTGCTGCGCAGCGAGGAGCTCGACGACCTCATCGACAAGCTCGACCACCGGACGGCGTCGATCATCCGCATGCGGTACGGCATCGAGGACGGCCGCGAGCGGACGCTGACGGAGGTCGGCAAGGAGCACGGGCTGACCCGCGAGCGGATCCGCCAGATCGAGAAGCACGCGCTGCTGGAACTGAAGAAGATGGCCCACGACACGGGCTTCGACGCGGTGGCCTGAACCGGGCCGGCAATCCAGAAGGCCCCAGGGACGAGAGCCCCCGGGGCCTTTCGCCCACCCCGCACGTACGGGCACGCGCCTGCGGGGCGGGCGGGGGTGGGTGGGCGCCGCCCCGGCGAAGTGGCTGCCCATAACGGGGCGCGGGAGCGGGCACCGCCCCAGTCGGCGCGCCCACCACGGGGCGGGTACAGGAGTGGTCGCCGCTCACGCGGAACCGCCGTCCGCAACAGGCTCACCCGCCCGCCGCCGAAGCGAGCCTCGTGGACAAGTCCCGCATGTACGTGATCAGCGGCCCCGGCCCATGGACGGTGAAGTCGACGTCCATCAGCGCGAGCCGCAGCGCCAGCCATTCCACCGAGTCCGCGACGCGCGCCCGCAGCCGGCAGCGGTCCGGCCCCGTCGCCACCGGCACGAGGTGGGACGGGAGGCGCGCCACGACGAACTCGGCCGGCGCGGCGAACGTCACGTCGAGGTCGACCTCGCCCTGGGCCCGCGCCATGGAGCGGGCCATGTAGGTCGCGGCGTCGCCGGACGGCAGTTCACGCGGCGCGAAGCGCGCCCCCGTCGCGAGCGGTTCGCTCACCCGGTCCACCCGGAAGGTCCGCCAGTCCTCGCGCCCCAGGTCGTACGCGACGAGGTACCAGCGCCGCCCGGTCGACACCAGCCGGTACGGTTCCACGAGCCGTTTCGTCTCCGTGCCGTCCCCCGCCCGGTAGCCGAACCGCAGCCGCTCGTGCCCCGTGACCGTGCCCGCGAGCGTGGTCAGGGTGGCGGTGGTGACGGTGGCCCCGTCCCCGCGGGTCAGCGGGATCGTCGCGTTCTGGAGGACGGAGACCCGGTGCCGGAGCCGCGAGGGCAGCACCTGCTCCAGCTTGGCCAGGGCCCGTACGGACGCCTCCTCGACGCCCTCGATGGCGTGCCCGGCCCCGGCGCGCAGGCCGACGGCGATCGCGACGGCCTCCTCGTCGTCGAGGAGCAGCGGCGGCATCGCCGTACCGGCGACGAGGCGGTAGCCGCCGACGGCGCCCATGGTCGCCTCGACGGGGTAGCCGAGGTCGCGGAGCCGGTCGATGTCCCGGCGGATGGTGCGCGGGGAGACCGAGAGCCGTTCGGCGAGTTCGCTTCCGGGCCACTCGCGCGGGGTCTGGAGGAGCGAGAGCAGATTCAGGAGTCGTGCCGGAGTGTCCGTCATGTCTTCCAGGATGCGCTCCATCTAGGACATGAACTGACCTAGATGACTTCTATCTTCTTCGTATGAGTTCACACGACGCCGCCACCGAGGCGGCCGCGGCAGGCGACAAGCGGCGCTGGATCGCCCTCGCCATCGTCATGACCGCCGCCTTCATGGACCTGGTCGACGCCACGATCGTCAACATCGCGATCCCCAGCATCGAGAAGGACCTCGGGGCCTCGTTCGGGGCCATCCAGTGGATCACCGCCGGGTACGCGCTGGCGTTCGCCGCCGGTCTGATCACCGGCGGGCGGCTCGGGGACATCTACGGCCGCAAGCGCCTCTTCCTCCTCGGCACCGCCGGCTTCACCCTCGCCTCGGCGCTCTGCGGTTTCGCGGCCAACCAGGAGATGCTGGTCGGCTCCCGCCTGCTCCAGGGCGCGGCGGCCGCGATGATGGTGCCGCAGGTCCTGTCGATCATCCACGTCACCTTCCCGGCGCACGAGCGCGGCAAGGTCTTCGGGATGTTCGGCGCGATCATCGGCCTCGGCGCGGTCTCGGGCCCGCTGCTGGGCGCGCTGCTCACCCAGTGGAACATCGCGGGCCTGGAGTGGCGCCCGATCTTCCTGATCAACCTGCCGGTCGGCGTCGCGGCCCTGTTCCTGGGCCGGAAGTTCATCACCGAGTCGAAGGCGCCGAAGGCGCTCAAGCTCGACATGGTCGGTGTGCTCCTGGTGACGGCCGCGCTGCTGATGCTGGTCTACCCGCTGACGCGCGGCCGTGAGCTGGACTGGCCGCTGTGGGGTCATCTGATGATGGCCGGCAGCCTGCTCGTCTTCGGCGCGCTCGTGGCGTACGAGAAGTACAAGACGAAGAAGGACGGTTCGCCGCTCGTCGAGCTGTCGCTGTTCAAGGTGAAGAGCTTCGCGGCCGGCATCGCGGTGCAGCTGACCTTCGGCGTCGTGCTCGGCATCTTCTTCCTGGTCTGGACGCTCTACATGCAGATCGGGCTCGGCTGGAGCCCGCTGAAGGCGGGCCTGACGGGGGTGCCGTTCTCGATCTCGGTCTCGGTGGCCGCCGGCATGTCCGTGCAGAAGCTGGTGCCGCGCTTCGGCCGGAAGGTGCTCCAGGCGGGCGCGCTGACGATGATCGCGGGCATCCTGCTCTACTTCTTCGTGGCCGGGCGGTACGGGATCGGGATCCACTCCTGGCAGATGATCCCGCCGCTGGTGGTCATGGGTCTCGGCATGGGCCTGATCGTGGCGCCACTGACGGACGCGGTGCTGTCCGAGGTGCCGAAGGAGCACGCCGGTTCGGCCTCGGGCCTGATCAACACGACCGGGCAGATGGGCAACGCGCTGGGCCTCGGCCTGGTGTCGGTGGTCTTCTTCGGTCAGATCGACGACGAGCGGCTCGCCAAGGCTCCGGCCGAGGTGGGGACGGCGTTCACGAACGCCTTCCAGAACTCGCTGGGCTGGGCGGCCGGTGTGCTCGCCCTGATCTTCCTGGTGATGTTCGCGCTGCCGGCGAAGCCGAAGCAGCACCTGGAGGGCGGCGACGACGAGGTCGTCGCCGACGAGATCGAGAAGGAGCCGGCGCTCACGCACTGACCTTCTTCCGACAGGGCCCTGGCCCCAGGATTCGTCCCGGAACCAGGGCCCTTCGGCATGCCCGGCCGGGCCGGGCGGGAGAGGGGCGGTGTGCACCGCCCCTCTTGGCCGTGCCGTCAGCGGTGGTTGACGGCGCCGTGCTTCAGATCACCCTTGAACTTCCCCTTGAGCGCGCGCATCGCGACCGGCGTCGGGGTCGACTGCTGCACCCAGCCCTCGTCCCAGACGAACGTGTTGCCCTGGATGTCCCCGTGCGTCTGCCACACCGCTCCGCTGGGCGTGATCACCTTGACGAAGGCGTCGTTGCCCTGGGCCTCGATGGCGATGCCGCAGGCCGTGGCGGGGTAGTTCGGGTTGGCGGGGTCGGTGGGGGTCGCGACCGTGTTGGTGAGGTCCTGCCAGACGATCGTCCCGCCCGGCACGCTCGCCTTGCCGACGAACGCCTTGCCGTTGTAGAGAGCGGCCTGGAAGTCCTCGGAGTTGGACGGGCTGTAGGCGTCGATGTCGACGCAGGGCCCGGCGGCCCCGGTGTCACCCTTCGGTCCTGCCGGTCCTGCCGGTCCTGCCGGTCCTGCCGGGCCGGTGGCACCGCCACCCGGGCCGGTCGGGCCCTGCGGGCCGGTGTCGCCCTTGTCACCCTTCGGGCCGGCAGGGCCGGTGTCGCCCTTCGGGCCCTGGGGGCCCGTGGGACCGGTCGGGCCGGGCCGCCCGCCGTGGTCCTCGCAGTCGTCTCCGTAGCCGCCGCCCTTGAGGGACCGGGCGGCTCGCGCCCCGCTCTCCAGGGCGTGCTGGACCTGCCCGTCGACGTACGCGCCGACCTCGCCCATCTTGGGGTGGTGCGGGCCGTGCGGGCCTTCCGGACACTCGCCGCCCATCGGGGCGGCGCTCGACGCGACGAGTCCGCCCGGGGCCATCGCCATGGCGGGGCCCGCCATTCCCGTCGGGACGAGGGCGAGCGAGGCGACGGCACCGCCTGAGACCCAGGCGCGACGTCGGGCGAGCGGACCCAGGGGAGACCTGGTCCTGAGATCCGCACCGCCCTCGCCGGCATCCCGGGCGAGCTGCGCGAGGAGCCGTGGGTGAACTTCGGCCACAACCGCAGCCTGAACATCGCGCGCCCGTGGCCGGGCCGACTACCTGCTGCTCCTCGACGCCGACCACGTCCTGCGCCAGGACGGCCCGCTGCCCGACGCCGGCGGCCCGCTCGCCGACGCGTACATGATCCGCCACCGGGGGCCCGTCGAGTACCGCATCAAACGCCTGGTCAGAGGCGATCTGCCGTGGCGGTACGAGGGCGTCACCCACGAGTACCTGACGGCCGACCGGGAGCACGTCCAGGAGAACCTGGACGCCCTCGTCATCGAGGACCACGCCGACGGCGGTTCGCGCCACGACAAGTTCGAGCGCGACGCCCGCCTGCTGAGCGCCGAGCTCGACCGGGACCCGGCGAACCCCCGTACGGTCTTCTACCTCGCGCAGACCCTGCGGGACATGGGCCGCTCCGACGAGGCCGTCGCCCTCTACGAGCGGCGCGCGGCCATGGGCGGCTGGGGCGAGGAGGTGTACTTCTCCCTGCTCCAGTCGGGGGTCCTCCGGGCCGACGCCGGCGACTGGCCGGCCGGGATGGACGCTCTGACGCGCGCCTGGGAGTCGCGGCCCGAGCGCCTCGAAGCCTGCTACGAGCTGGTGGCGCGGCTGCGGAGGCTACGGCGCCACCAGGCCGCCCACGCCCTCGTGGCCACCGTCCTGGACCGGGGGATGCCGGACGACGTGCTGTTCACCCAGCCGTGGGTGTACCGGTGGGGGCTGCTCTTCGAGTACTCGATCACCGCGTACTGGGTGGGCGACCACGCCGCCTCGCTCGCCGCCTGCGACCGGCTGCTCGCGCTGCCGGACCTGCCGGAGAACTACCGCGAACAGACCCGCGCCAACCGGGAGTTCGCCGTCCGGCGCCTGACCGAGACCGCCGCTGTCCCCGCCCTGACCCTCGCCACCTGAACGGACGGGGCCGGAGCCGACGGCTCCCGGGCTGGGCCGGGCCGCCCGGCCGACCTCCGGGCCGGCCGCCCGGCCGACTTCCCGGCCCGGGCTGCCCGGTCAGGGGTCGGAACGGCGGCGGCGGTCCGGCCGGAAGCCTGATCGGCGGTCCGGCCGGAAGCCGCCTGATCGACGGTCCGGGCGGTGGCGCGTCAGCGGACCCGGGAGCGGGACTCCATCGCGCCGCGGGCCGCGTGCTCGTCCTCGTACACCTCGCACATGTGCCGGCCGTCCGGCGTCGCCGTGTGCTCGACCTCCCAGAGGCTGACCTCGCTGCCGTCGAGCAGCAGGAACTGGTGCTCGTAGAGGGTGAAGCCGGCGTCCCGGCCGCCCTCCACCGCGCAGTGACGTCCGAAGGCCTGCGTGATGTGGTGCGCGAAGGCCAGCCGGAGACGGCGGGCCGTCCGCTCGCCCGGCCGGTCCGCGTTCTCCGCGCGGCGCAGGACGCGGCGCGCGTGGTCGGCGGAGTTGTCCGGCACGTACATCCGGGGCTGGGCGGGTATCGGGCGGGCGAGCAGGGCGCTCAGCAGCCCCAGGTCGTCGTCCTCGTCGAGGACGCGGCCGTCGGAGCGCTCCGCCGTCCAGCCCTGCAGCGGACCGGTCGGGAGACGGGAGGCGGCGAGCCGCGCCTCCGACTCCTCCGTGTACAGCTCGTGCTGCTCGGTGCCGTCCCGGCCGGCGTTGTGCACGAGCTCCCAGAGGCTGAGCGCGCTGCCGTCGGCGAGCAGATAGGTGTGGCGGTGGGTCGTGCGGTGCAGCGACGCGCTGTGGTGCGAGGAGTGCAGCGCGCTGGAGTGGGCGAGCGCCGTGCCGAGGCGCTCGACGGTCGAGTCGGGCAGGTCGAAGGAGTTGAGCGCCCGGCCGAGGAGCCGCTCAAGGTGCGCCTCGGTCGTCTCGTACGGATCGTGAGGATCCTGCGGATCGTTCAAGAGGGTCTCCAGGCCGTCGCCGCATGTCACTTGGTGCTTGCTTAACGTAGTCCCTGGGTCTGACATCGTGTCCGGGGTTCCGGCAAAACGAAGGGTCCTCACGGGAAGTTCCCGCCGATTTTCCCAACTCCCTTCCTCTTACCGGGAGTACGCGCCCGCCTCCGGTCCGTACAGCTCGCCGTACGAGGGGAAGTCGCCGCCGGGACCGCGCCCGCCGCCCGGGGCCGCGAGGACCGCGCGGACGATCGCCCGGGTCACCAGATCCGCGCCCGCCGCCAGGATCTCGTTCAGGGCGAGCGGGCCCGCCCCCTCCGGCAGTTCCCGCGCCCCGGTGGCGAGGGCGAAGACCGTGTCCCCGTCGTTCATCAGGTGCACCGGCCGCACCGCGCGCGCGATGCCGTCGTGCGCCGTGCCCGCGACCTTCCGCGCCTGGGCCCGGGTCAGCGCCGCGTCCGTCGCGACCACGGCGAGCGTGGTGTTCAGCGGGGGAGGGGCGGACGCCTTCCGCGCCCCCGCGAGCCGCCGCTGGGCCGCCTCGTGGACGGTGGCGTCCGGGAAGGCGGGCCGGCCGGCCTCGAAGTAGCTGCCGTACGGGACGCCCGTCGACGGGTCGACGGCCGAACCCACCGCGTTCACCACGACCAGCGCCCCGACCGTGATCCCCGACTCCAGGACGGTGCTCGCCGTCCCCACCCCACCCCGCAGGCCGCCGACCACGGCCCCCGTGCCCGCGCCGACCGCGCCCGTCCTCACGCGCGCGTGGTCCCCGCTCGCGGCGGCCGCCTCCGCCGCCGCCCGACCCGTCGCCGCGTCCGGGCGGGCCGTGAAGTCGCCGCCCCGGCCCAGGTCGAAGACGCACGCGGCGGGCACCACCGGCACCACGTGGGACGGATCGGGGCCCACCCGTACGCCCCGGTTCCGCTCCGCCAGCCAGGCCATCACCCCGGCGGCCGCGTCCAGGCCGTACGCGCTGCCGCCCGTCAGGACGACCGCGTCGATCCGCTGGACCACGTTCCGCGGGTCCAGGGCGTCCGTCTCCCGCGTGCCCGGCCCGCCGCCCCGGACGTCCACGGCGGCCACGACCCCGCCCTCCGGGGCCAGGACCACCGTGGTGCCGCTCAACGCCCCGGGACCGGCCACGCGCGCGTGCCCCACGCGCAGCCCGCTCACGTCGGTGATCCCGTCCTGCCCGTCCGTCGCTTCGGGAAGTGTCATGTCCCCTGCCTACCACGGTGCTTGGCTCAGCGCTTGGGTCCGAGGTAGGTGCCGCCCGAGGCGTCGAGCACGGTGCCGGTGATCCAGCGGCCGTCCTCCGAGGCCAGGAAGGCCACCGGGTCGGCGATGTCCTCCGGCTGCCCGACCCACGGCAGCGCCTGACCGCCGATCAGCATGCCCTCCAGCTGCGGCATCGCCGCCATGGCGGCGGTGAGGCCGGCGGTCTGCGTCGGGCCGGGGGCGACCGTGTTGACGGTGATCCGGCGCTCCCCGACCACGTTGGCGAGGGTGCGCGTGAAGGTCTCCATCGCCCCCTTCGTCATCGCGTACGCCAGCTCGTCGGCGAGTGCGATCCGGGTGACGGCCGAACCGATGTTGATGATCCGTCCGCCGTCGCGCAGCATCGGCAGCAGCCCCTGGACGAGGAAGTACGGCGCCCGGACGTTGACCGCGAAGACGCGGTCGAACTGCTCGGGCGTCTCGTCCGCGAGGTGGCCGCCCGAGGTGGTCGCGGCGGCGTTGTTGACCAGGACGTCGAGCACGGCCTCCCCGGTGTGGGCGGCGAGCCCGGCCCGGACGCCCTCGACCAGGGCGGGCGCCCCGTCGTGCGCGGCCAGATCGGCCCCGACGGAGAAGGCCCGCCCGCCGTCCCGGGCGATCAGGTCCACGGTCTCCTGCGCGGCGGCGGCGTCCTGCCCGTAGTGCACGGCGACGAGCATCCCGTCGGCGGCGAGCCGCCGGGCGATCGCCCGCCCGATCCCCCGGGAGGAACCGGTGACGAGGGCGGTACGGGGGGTGGCGTCGGCGGGGATGTGCTGCTGCATGGCGATCTCCTCGGGTCTTCCGTGCGGCCCGGGGCGTTTCCCCGGGGCACGGGAAGAACACTCGCGCCGGACGCTGACGAACCACTGACGACCACCTGACACCCACTGACGGACCCCGCCCGCCGCACCGCCCGTCGCGGTCAGCCGCCCCGCCGGTACGGCACCCACCCCGTCGCGGGCGCGCCCGCCGGGGCGGTGCCCACCCCTCGCGCCCCCGTGGCTGGCGCGCCCGCCGGGGCGGTGCCTACCCCAGCGCCCTCGTTGTGGGCATGCGTTCCGCCGGGGCGGAACGGGTGGGCACAACGGAACGGCGCCCTTGCCGGCGCCAGAGGCTCCCGCGCCTGGACCCGCACCGGCAGGTACGGCGCACGCGTGGTGCGGGTCCAGGCGCGGAACGCGAAGGCGCCACTGAGGGGGTCGTCCCGTGTGTCCACCCTCCCCCAAGCTCTCGGCTTCGCTCGAGCAGGGGGGACCCCCTCGCCCCAGCGGGACGATTGCCCACACGGGCGGGGGAACCGCCCCGCAGGCGCGCGCCCACACGGTCGGGGGCCCCACACGGGCGCGGGCACCGGCCGGGCGCGGGCACCGCCCGGGGGCAGGTGGGGGTACGGGGCCGTGGGATCAGGGGCCCGTCAGGTGGGCGTTCGTCTCCGTCACGAGATCAGCGAGCGCCCCCGCGTCCACAGGACGCCTCGTCGCCGACGCCGAGCGAGCCGTACAGGAACTCCAGGATCGCGTCCTTGTCGACGAGCGGCAGCCCGAGCCCGGTGGCGAGCCGTCGCCCCAGGGTCGTCTTCCCGCTCGCGGGCAGCCCGGAGACGATCACGAAGGCCTTGTCGTTCACGCCGGCAGCCCCGCCCGGCGGGCCGTGTCCGCCGCGCGGGCGCGGTCGGCCGCCGCCGACGCGGCGTCCCCGGCGGCCTCGTGGACGGCGGCGCGGCGGTGGAGCAGGTCGACGACGTCCTCGGCGACCCCCAGCGACTCGAAGAGCTCCAGGGCCTCCGCGAGCAGGGGCAGCGGCTCGGCGGTGTGCGCCGCCAGCCCCTCCAGCGCGGTCGCCGTCCCCCACCGCTCCCCGAGCGCCCGGAAGCCGGAGAGGGCCTGGACGAAGAGGGCCTTCGAGGACGCCAGGTGGGCGTGGCCCACCTGGCCGAGGGCGCGGGACCAGGGGTCGTCGCCCATGCGGAGGCCCTTCAGGGGGCCTATGGACGTCGACCAGAGGAAGGCCGTGTACGGCTGCCTGAGCGGAGCCGTGCGCGCGACGAGGAACTCCCGCGCCCGGTCCACGTGTTCGCCTTCCCGGAGGCCCGCCGCGAGGACGCACAGCGCGTACTCCTCGCCCAGTTCCGCCGTCGGCTCCACCCGGTCGAGGAGCTCCGCGACCGGCGCCGCCACCCGGCCCCGGAGCCCGCGCAGCCACCAGTACGGGCTGAGCGCGGCCACCAGCCGCAGCCCGTCCTCGGGCGTGCCGCGCCGCAGCGCCGCCCGCAGGTTCGCGTCCTCCGCGTCCAGCCGGGCCAGCCACTCCAGCTGGGCGGGCCCGCGCAGTTCGGGGTCGGCCGCCTCGGCGAGCTCCCGGTAGTACGCGTGGTGGGCGGCGATCGCCGGGTCCCCGTCCGGGAGCCGCTCGGCGGCGTAGGCGCGGATCGTCTCCAGCATCCGGTACCGGCCGTCGTCCCGTACCTCCACCAGCGACTTCTCCACGAGCGAGGCCAGCGGGTCCGCGCCCGCGCCGCACACCCGGGCCACCGCCTCCGCCGTCGCGCCGCCCCGGAACACGGAGAGCCGCGCGGCCAGTTCCCGCTCGTCCGGTTCGAGCAGCGACCAGCTCCACTCGACCACGGCCCGCAGCGTCCGGTGCCGCTCCGGCGCGGTGCGGTCCCCGCGCGACAGCAGTTCGAACCGCTCGCCGAGGCCGTCCGCCAGCTCCTCCACGGTCAGGGTCCTCAGGCGGGCGGCCGCGAGCTCGACGGCGAGCGGCAGCCCGTCGAGGCCCGCACAGAGCTCCGCCACGCGCGCGTGGCCCGTGAATCCGGGCCGGACCGCCGCCGCCCGCCGCACGAACAGCTCCTCCGCCGCGTCCGGCGCGAGGGCGCCGAGCGGCAGCAGGGACTCCCCGGTGATGCCGAGCGCCTCCCGGCTCGTCGTCAGCATCCGCAGCCCCGGGCAGGCGGCGAGCAGTCGTCGTACGAGGAGTGCCGTCTCCGTGACGACGTGCTCGCAGTTGTCCACGATCAGCAGCACCGACCGTCCGGCCAGGGCCGTTTCGAGCCGCGCCGCGCCCCGTACGCCGAGCGCCGCCGCGAAGGCCTCGGCGACCTCGACAGAGACGGAGCCCGTACGCCCGTCGCCGGCAGTCGCGGAGCCCGTATGCCCGTCGCCGGGAGCCGCGGAGCCCGTATGCCCGTCGCCGGCAGCCGCGGAGCCCGTACGCCCGGCAGCCGCCCCGGTCCCGCTCGCCGTGGAGCCCGTACGTCCGCCCCCGCCGCCCATCGACCCCGCGCCCCCGACCGCCCCCAGGTCCACGAACCTCACCTCCCCCGGCAGCCCCGCGCCCACCTCCAGCGCCAGCCGGGTCTTGCCCGCGCCACCCGGGCCCACCAGGGTCACCAGGCGCGCGGCCGCCACCAGGGCGGCCAGCCGCTCCCGTTCCCGCTCGCGGCCCACGAAGTCCGTCAGCGGCGCGGGCAGCGGCGGGCACGTCCGGTCCGAGGCGGCCGTCCCGCCCCGCAGCACCTCCAGGTGTACGGCGGACAGTTCCGGCGACGGATCGGCCCCCAGCTCCTCGGCGAGGGCAGCCCGCACCTCCTCGTACACGGCGAGCGCCTCCGCCTGCCGTCCCGCCGCGGCGAGCGCCCGCATCTGCAGCCCGCGCAGCCGCTCCCGCAGCGGCTGCTCCCGCACCGACCGCTCCAACTCCCTTACGAGTGCGGTCAGGTCACCGCCGACGGCCAGCTCGGCGGCCGCCCACTCCTCCACCGCGTCGAGCCGCAGCGCGTCGAGCCGGGCCGCCTGGCCCGCGGCGAACGGCGCGTCCCGCACGTCGGCGAGCGCCGGCCCCCGCCAGAGCCCGAGCGCCTCCCGCAGCAGGCCGGCCGCGCGGCCGGGGTCGCCCGCCGCACGCGCGCGCGTACCCTCCCGGGCGAGCGCCTCGAAGCGCAGGACGTCCACGTCCGTGGCGGGGTCGCCGACGGCCAGCCGGTATCCGGCGGGCGAGAACTCGACCGTTACGCCCGGCGGGAGGGCCCGGCGCAGCCGCGAGACCTGGGCCTGGAGCGCGCCCTGGGCGCCGGCCGGCGGCTCGTCCCCGTACAGCCCGTCGACGAGCCGCTCCACCGGGACGGTCCTGCCCGCGTCGAGGAGGAGCCGGGCGAGCAGGGCGCGGACCTTGGGGCCGCCGGTGGCGGGCGCCGGGGTGCCGGTGGCATCGGTGGTCGCGAGCGGCCCGAGGAGGCGGAAGATCATGTGCGGATTGTGTCCCGGTGGACGGCCGCTCTTCCAGCCTCCGGTCTCCGGGGCCCGTCAGGCCTCAGGCCGTCGTCCTCGCGCGCGTGCGGGGGTTGCGGGCGGTCAGGGTGACCCCGACGGCGACCGTGGCCGCCGCGACGAGCCCGGCCGCGAGGACCGCCCAGCGACCCGCGAACGAGCACATCAGGATCGCGAACGAGGAGACCGGCAGGACCAGTTGTTGGGCGATGCCGACCTTGAAGTAGCGGGCGTGCAGCAGCCACACCGACAGCAGGAACACGGCCGAGGGGATCGTCACGGCGGCGGAGGCGGCGAGCGTGGAGATGTGGGCCTTGCCCACGGCCTGCTCGACGGCGATCTCCAGGCCGGCCCCGACGGCGGCGGCCGACGCGAAGATCACGTAGTGGCCGTAGCCCCACAGGAAGCCCTGGCGGCTGGAGGTCAGCCGGTCGTGGGCGGGCACGACGAAGTAGATCCACCAGGCGGCGAAGACCAGCAGCAGGCCGCCCGCGGCGATCGGCAGCACCTCGCCGAGGGCGTCGTTCTCGACGATGCCGGTCTTCACGGCGACGGTGGCGGCGGCGACGGTCTCGCCCAGCACGATGATGGTGAACAGGCCGTACCGCTCGGCGATGTGGTGCGGATGCCAGGTGCTGGCGGTCTCCTTCTCCGCGTACACGGGCACGGCCATCTCGGCCACCACCATGACGAGGAAGACCCAGGGGCGGGCCGACTCGGGCGCGAGGACCAGCGCGAGCCAGCCGATCTGGACGGCGATGACCCCGCCCGCGTACCGGCGGCACATCGTCCGCTCGGCCGGGTCGGTGGCGTGGTGGGCGGCGCGCAGCCACTGCGAGGCGAGGGCGAGCCGCATCACGACGTAACCGATGTAGACGACGAGGAAGTCGTGCTCCTCGAAGGCGCGCGAGACGCCGGCGGCGAGGACGAGCACGCCGGCGATCTGGACGAGGGTGACGACCCGGTAGAGGACGTCGTCGTTGTCGTAGGCCGAGGCGAACCAGGAGAAGTTCATCCAGGCCCACCAGATCGCGAAGAAGATCATCGCGTAGTCGAGGATGCCCTCGCCGGCGTGGCCCTCGGCGATCGCGTGCACGAGTTCGGCGCCGGCCTGGGCGACGGCCACGACGAAGCAGAGGTCGAAGAAGAGCTCCAGGGGCGTGGCGGCCCGGTGCGACTCCTCGCGGGAGCGAGCGGTGAGGGGCATGAACGGTTGTGTCATGCGCCCCAGCACAGCAGAACGGGCGGCGGGCCCCCAACACGTGCCACGCCCTGCGGGGCGCCCGCGGCCCGCGACCGGGGGCCCGGGCCCGCCCGGCGGCCATCGCCGCCCGGGGCGATCGGCACGACACGTCGTCCCCGCCTCCCCCGGCGGCCCGTCGCGGCCCGCGAGGTGTTCACGGCCCACGGGCTGCGCGACGTCCGGCCGGCTCATCACCCCCGGGGCGGTCAAAACAGGGCTAAGCGGGTCATACGGTTTTACCGTGGCCGCGTGACCGAGCCACCGAAGACAGCCGAGCCGACCTCCGCGTCCGGCTCCGCCCTCGCTCCCGCCCCGGGCCCCGCACCCGGCGCCACGGCGGCCGACGGCCCCGCGCCCCGGACCCCGGCCGCCGTGCGCCGCCGCGCCGCCCTCGCCGGCGCCGCCGTCTCCGCCCTGCTGATCCTCGCGGTCGTCTTCGGCAGCCGCCTGCTCCGCGACTTCGACTCGGCCCTCCTGCCCTACGCCGTGGCCACCGTCTTCCTCGCCTTCGGCGTCGCCTACCGCTACACGGTCTGGATCTCCGCGCCCGGCGCCCGCCGCCTCTTCCGGCAGGGCCGGCGCTCCTTCTTCTCCGCCGCGAACTTCCGCAGGGCGCCCACCGCCCTGCCGAAGATGATCGCCACCTACCTCGGCTTCCAGAAGTTCCTCGGCGCCCGCTCCCACGCCCGCTGGGCCGCCCACCAGCTCGTCTTCTGGGGCTGCCTGCTGGCGGCGGCGATCACCTTCCCACTCACCTGGGGATGGTTCACCTTCACCTCCGCCACCGGCTCGGGCCCCGGCTACGAGATGCGGATCTGGGGCTTCGGGATCATCGGATTCGACGCCCTCGGCGTGCTCGGCCGGCTCATGTTCCACGGCCTCGACGTCGCCGCCGTCCTCGTCATCGCCGGCGCCGCCTACTTCCTCTGGCGCCGCATGAAGGACCGGGGCGCCGTCACCGGCCAGCGCTTCGCCTACGACCTGGTGCCGCTGATCGCCCTCGTCGTCGTCTCGGTGACCGGACTGCTGCTGACCTTCTCGTCGATCTTCCTGCACGGCGGCGGCTACGAGTTCCTCGCCGTCCTCCACATGGTGTCCGTCGTCTTCACCCTGATCTACATCCCCTTCGGGAAGTTCTTCCACATCGTCCAGCGGCCCGCCGCCGTCGGCATGCAGCTCTTCAAGTACACCTCCCGCCGCGAGGACGAGGCCGACGGCGAGGTCCTCGCCTGCCGCCGCTGCCAGGAGCCCATCGACACCGCCCCGTACGTGGCGAACCTGCGGGGCACCATGCGCGACCTCGACCTCGGCTTCGACGAGTGGGCCGAGTACTGCCCCCGCTGCAAGCGGGTCCTGCGCGGCACCGCCTACCTCGACCACGTGAAGAAGGGCTTCAAGTGACCGCGACCGACCCCGCGACCACCCCCGGCCGGCCGCTGCCGCTCGACCCCTCCCTCGCCCCGCCCGGCACCCGCCAGTTCCGCGACGCCGGAGGCATCCCCGCCGACCGCTGGCACGCCGACCAGAACGACGAGACCCTCGTCCCCACCCACTGCTGCTTCTGCGGCGTCCAGTGCGGCATGTACCTCCGTGTCGACCGCCACGGCAAGGTCTTCGGCGTCGAACCCCGCAACCACGACATCAACCGGATGCGGCTCTGCCCCAAGGGCATCAACGCCTACCAGCAGGTCAACCACCCCGACCGGCTCACCGCGCCCCTCCTGCGCCGCAGTCGCGACGAGGAGTTCCGCGAGGTCAGCTGGGAGGAGGCCCTCGACCACACCGTCGCCGAGATCCGCCGCATCCAGGGCGAGTACGGCAACGACTCCTTCGGGCTCCTCGGCGGCGCCAGCCTCTTCTCCGAGAAGACCTACCTCGTCGGCAAGTTCGCCCGTGTCGCCCTCAAGTCCCGGCACGTCGACTACAACGGCCGCCTCTGCATGGTCTCCGCCGCCGGAGCCAACAAGCTCGCCTTCGGCATCGACCGCGCGGGCAACCCCTTCTCCGACATCCTCCTCACCGACTGCCTCCTCATCGCCGGCTCCAACGTCGGCGAATGCTTCCCCGTCATGACCCAGTACCTGTGGGGAGCCCGCGACCGGGGCGCCACCCTCATCGTCGTCGACCCCCGCGAGACGGCGATCGCCCGCACCGCCGACGTCCACGTCGCCCTCCGGCCCGGCACCGACTCGGCCTTCTTCAACGCCGTCCTGCACGTCGTCGCCGCCGAGGGCCTCACCGACGAGGCCTACCTCGCCGCCCACGCCACCGGCTGGGACGAGGTCAAGCGGACCGTCGCAGACCACCCGCCCGCCCGCGCGGCCGAGATCTGCGGCGTCCCCGAGGAACAGATCGTCCGGGTCGCCCGCATGTTCGCCGGCGCCGGCAAGGCCATGGCCTGGCACGCCCGCGGCGTCGAGCACCACTCCCAGGGCGTCGAGAACTGCCTCAGCATCATCAACCTGTGCGTCGCCACCGGGAACATCGGCAGGCCCGGCGCCGGTTACGGCACCATCACCGGCCAGGGCAACGGCCAGGGCGGCCGCGAACACGGCCAGAAGTCCGACCTCCTCCCCGGCGGCCGCTCCATCACCAACCCCGAGCACCGCCGCCAGATCTGCGAGATCTGGGGCATCGACGAGGCCGAACTCCCGCCCGCCGGCACCTCCATGATGGAGATGGTCTGGCAGATGCAGCGGAAGGAGATCCGCGGCCTCGTCGGCATCTGCAACAACCCCTTCGTCTCCCTGCCGAACTACGCCACCGTCAAGGACGGCTACGACACCCTCGAGTTCCACGCCCAGTTCGACTTCTTCCTCTCCGAGACCGCCGCCAACGCCCATGTGGTCTTCCCCGTCACCGTGTGGGCCGAGGACGAGGGCGTCATGGCCAATGCCGAGGCTCGGGTCGTCAAGCACAACAAGGCCCAGGAACCACCGGCCGGCGTCCGCACCGACACCTGGGTCATCTGCGAACTGGCCGAACGGCTCGGCGCCGGCGACAAGTTCGCCTTCCCCGACTCCCGCTCCGTCTTCGAGGAGCTCCGCGTCGCCTCCGCCGGAACCGTCAACGACTACTACGGCATCACGTACGAGCGCCTGGAGGAGACCGGGGGCATCGCCTGGCCCTGCCCGACCACCGAGCACCCCGGCACCCCGCGGCTCTTCGAGGACGGCCGCACCTACCACCCCGACGGAAAGATCCACATGCAGGCCGTCGCATGGCACCCGCCCGTGGACCCGTACAGCGAGGAGTACCCCCTCTCGCTCACCACCGGCCGCACCGTCGCCCACTTCCTCTCCGGCAACCAGACCCGCCGCCTCGGCGCCCTCGTCGAACAGACCCCCCGCCCCTGGGTCGAGGTCCACCCCTCGCACGGCTTCCGCAACGGCGACCCCGTCCGCGTCGTCACCCGCCGCGGCAGCGAGGTCTTCCCCGCCCTCGTCACCGAGGCCATCCGCCCCGACACCGTCTTCGTGCCGTACCACTGGCCCGTCCCCACGGCGGCGAACGCCCTCACCATCGACGCCCTCGACCCGCGCTCCAAGATCCCCGAGTACAAGGTGTGCGCCGCCCGCATCGAGGCCGCCGAACGCGTCGACGAGGTCCCCGCCCCGCCCACCGCCCCCGGCCGGCAGGCCTACCCGGAGACCCAGGTCTCCCGCACCGACCCGCTGCCCCCCACCTCCCCCCAGGGCCGCGGCACCGCGGAGAGGAGCTGACCCGCACATGATGGGCCGCACGATCTTCATCGACCCGGGCCGCTGCATCGGCTGCCAGGCCTGCGTCTCCGCCTGCCGCGAATGCGACTCGCACCGGGGAAAGTCGATGATCCACCTCGACTACCCCGACGAGGGCCGCTCCGTCGCCTCCCTCCCCACCGTCTGCATGCACTGCGAGGACCCGGTCGCCCCCTGCGCCGAGGTCTGCCCCGCCGACGCGATCCTCGTCACCGCCGACGGCGTCGTGCAGCAGGCCGACACCACCCGCTGCATCGGCTGCGCCAACTGCGTCAACGCCTGCCCGTTCGGCGTCCCCAAGATCGACCTCCAGGCGAAGCTCCAGATGAAGTGCAACCTCTGCTACGACCGCACCGCCTACGGCCTCGCCCCCATGTGCGCCACCGTCTGCCCCACCGGCGCCCTCTTCTACGGAACCCTCGACGAGCTCCGCGCCGAACGCCCCGGCGTCCAGGTCGCCGACTCCTTCACCTTCGGCACCACCACCGTCTCCACCGGAGTGGCGATGGTCGTTCCCGCCGACAAGGTCCAGTGGCCGGTGCCCGGCGGCCTCCCCGTCGTCGAGATCAATGGAAGGGAAGTCCGTTGAGCGTCACCGACCCCGAGCCGCCCGCGCCGGGCGTCCGCGCCGACGCGGCCCAGGAAGCGCTCCACGACCGGATCGCCGCCGACTCCCTCACCACCCGCCGCGACTACCTGCGGATCGTCGCCACCGTCTCCGGCGGCCTCGCCGTCGGCGGCATCGGCGTCGCCTCCGGCATCCTGCACCGGCACGGCGACAGCGAGGGCGTCCCCCCGCTCAAGAAGGTCGCCGACCGGATCGAACCGGGCGAGTCCCTCGCCTTCCGCTACCCCGGCGACGAGGACCGGGCGATCGCCGTCCGCATGGAGGACGGCACCCTCGCCGGCTACTCCGCCGTCTGCACCCACCTCGCCTGCGCCGTGCTCTGGCGCAAGGAACGGGGCAGCGAGGGCGAGCTGTACTGCCCCTGCCACGAGGGGGTCTTCGACGCCCGTACGGGAGAGGTCACCGCCGGCCCGCCCCCTCGCGGCCTGCCGAAGGTGATCCTCGTCGAGCAACCCGACGGCTCCGTCTGGGCCGTCGGCACCGCCCGCTCCGGCGAGAGCCTCCAGGAGGGCTACTGCCGCGAGCGCGGCGCGGGCGGACCCCTCTGCGCCCGGCTGGAGGACGGGGCCCCGGAGGCGCCCGGCCGGCCCGAGAGGAGTGAGCGGACATGAGCGAGAGCGCGTTCCCCGGGGACCCCGAGGCCCCGGACCCCGAGGCCCCGGATCCGGCGGCGCCCCCGCGCCCGCCGGCGTACACCCCCGGCAGCGCGCAACCACGTCTGAACCGGCCCGTGCACGAGCGCTATCCCCAGATCCGGCCCACCAGCGGCTACGGCGACCCCCGGATCCGGCACACCGGGCCGGGCCCCGGGGCGGGGACGGAACAGGAGCCGGAACGCTCCTCGAAGCTCTCGGCCCGCCTCGCGCTGGCGCTCACGGTCGTCATCGGCCAGCTGTGGGGCCTGACGATCGTGGTGGACGAGTGGATGACGGGCGACACCGGCACCGCCTGGTGGGGCGCGGGCTTCCTCGTCCTGTCGTTCCTGGTGGTCCTGGGCCTGTGGCTGATCGACCCGAAGGACCGCTGATCAGAGGGGTACGCGGCGGGCGAGCGGGCGTACCCTGAAGAGATGAGCACCGCCCCCGCCCACGGACCGCGAGACGCGAAGCGGACCGGCACCGATCCCGAGAACACTCCGAAGCCGGTACTCGTCTTCGACGATCCGCTGGACCAGCAATCCGCGGACGACACGGACCGTGGGTGGGGCGAGCGGCCTCCGGCCGGCGGCAGCGCCGCCGACCTCGCGCGCTTCCTCGACGAGAAGCCGCCGCACCACCTCTGAAACCGGCCTACCGCGCCGGTCAGGAGGTGGAGTGCGCCCCCGCGCCGCCACCGCCGGCGACGGCCGAGCCCGGGGTCGTGTTGTTCACGTGCGGGCCGCGCTGGGCGACCAGGTGGTCGCGGATCTCCTTGAGCACCTCCAGCTCGCTGACCTCCAGGGTCTCCTGGACGCCTTCCTTCGCCTTGTCGTGCGCGGCGCGCTTGGCGAGGATCTTGGCCATCGGCAGGACCATGAGGAAGTAGACGACGGCCGCGGTGATCAGGAAGCTCAGCACCGCGCTGAGGACCAGACCCCACTGGATCTGGACGCCCTGCATCTCGCCGTCGACCACCTTGCAGGTGCCCTTGAGGCAGGACGCGTAGCTCTCCAGGTCCTTGGTGCCGAAGGCGCCGACGATCGGGTTGATGATCCCCTTGACCACCGAGTTCACGATGTTCGTGAAGGCCGCACCGATGACGACCGCCACCGCCAGGTCGATCACGTTGCCACGCATCAGGAAGGCCTTGAAGCCTCCCAGCAGACTTTCCTTCTTCTCGGCCACCGAGGTGCCTTTCGTCGCGTGTGATGTCGCGGGTGATGTCGCGTGTACCGCTGTGTGTGGAGCCATTAGGCCGTGAGCGGCGCGAGGGCGTCCAATCCGTACACACGGGACGGTGACTTGACAGTGAGTCAGTGCGAATCAGCACACCGTCACCGCCAGTTGGGACGTGACACCGGCACCCGCCAGCTCCGCCGCCGTCGACCGCGGCACGGACAGGACGACGAGCGCCCCTCCGTCCGATCGAGTCTCGTCCGGTCGCGGGACCTCGGCCACCCGGGCGCCCGTGGCGACCACCCGGGCCTCGCCCTCCCCGCCCGGCGTCGGATGGGGCACGGCGATCACGTCGATCCGGTCGCCGGGCCGCAGCAGCCGTACGGTCGCGGCGTCGGCGATCCGTACCGGCGCGGACACCAGGGGCGCGGCGGCGGGCGGCCGCGCGCGGGCGGTGGCCGCCGCCCGCAGAGGCTCCTCGCGCGAAGGCCCCGGCCCCGTGGTCGCGGCGGCCAGCGCGGCCGCCGTCAGGGCCAGGAGCAGCGCCGGGGCGCGCCGGCCGCGGCGGAGCGCCCGCCGCAGCCGGTGCCGGGCGCCCCGGACCCGTAGCGGCTCGAAGGCCGACACCGTGCAGGGCGCGGGAACGGAGGAGGAGAGGACCGTCGTCATGGGGAGGCCGCCTGTCCGGTAGGAAGGAAGATCGGGACGAAGAACGCCCCCACTCTCCCGACTCCGCCCTCACCCCGCTCCGGCCTGGGGATCACCCCGCGCCTGTGGACAACTTCCCCACCCCCACGGGCGGTTTGGGCAGCCCCCGCCGGTGAGGCAGGGGTGGTTCAGGCAGCCCCCACCGACGAGTCAGGGCAGCTCGATCCCCAGGTCCCAGCCGTCGTGCGCCCGCGTGCACAGGCAGTCCCGGTCCGCCGTCGCCGGCAGGGCCCCGACCGCGTCGAAGAGCACCTCCCGCAGCCGTCCCACGTTCTCGCCGAAGACCCGCAGCACCTCGGTGTGGGAGACGCCGTCGCCGGTCTCGGCGCCCGCGTCCAGGTCGGTGACGAGCGCGAGCGAGGTGTAGCAGAGGCCCAGCTCGCGGGCGAGGACGGCCTCGGGGTGGCCGGTCATGCCGACGACGGACCAGCCGGCGGCGGCGTGCCACCGCGACTCGGCGCGGGTGGAGAAGCGGGGCCCCTCGACGACGACCATCGTGCCGCCGTCGACGGGTTCCCAGCCCCGTCCCCGGGCGGCCTTGACCGCGACCCGCCGCCCGTCCGGGCAGTAGGGGTCGGCGAAGGTCACGTGGACGACGTTCGGCACGGCCCCGTCGGCCCGCCGCTCCCCGTCGAAGTAGGTCTGGGCCCGGCTCTTCGTGCGGTCGACCAGCTGGTCGGGCACGACGAGCGTGCCGGGCCCGTACTCCTCGCGCAGTCCGCCGACGGCGCAGGGCCCGAGGACCTGGCGCACGCCCACGGAGCGCAGCGCCCAGAGGTTGGCGCGGTAGTCGATCCGGTGCGGCGGGACGGTGTGGCCGCGGCCGTGCCGGGGGAGGAAGGCGACCTGCCGGCCGGCGATCTCGCCGAGGAAGAGGGAGTCGCTGGGGCTGCCGTACGGGGTGTCGACGGACACCTCCGTGACGTCCTCCAGGAAGGAGTAGAAGCCGGAGCCGCCGATCACGCCGATGTCCGCGTACACGTCATGGTTCGCCATGCCGGTCACCCTACGCAGGGCGCGCGGAAACGCCGAGGGCCCCGTCGCACACGGCGACGGGGCCCTCGGGAAAGAGCGGGTCAGGCGGCCGAGCTTCCGGTGCTCGACGAGGACGTCGAGGAGGAGGAAGCGGTCGATGCGGCCGGCTTCGAGTCCGAGGACGTCGAGGACGACGTCGAAGAGGACGACGAGGACGACGGGGTCGAGGACTTCGACGAGGCCGGCGAGCTGCTGGACGACGAGCCGCGGCTGTCGTTCCGGTAGAAGCCGGAGCCCTTGAAGACGATGCCGACGGCCGAGAACACCTTCTTCAGGCGTCCCTGGCAGCTGGGGCACACGGTCAGGGCGTCATCGGTGAACTTCTGCACCGCCTCGAGGCCTTCGCCGCACTCGGTGCACTGGTACTGGTAGGTCGGCACTTGACTTCCTCCTGGCACTCACACTCATCGAGTGCTAACGACGATCCATACTGACGTATTCCGTGGGATCAGTCCACCGTCACCGGCACGCGGTGACCGATACCACGTGCCGCGACCCGGCTCGCCTCGCGGGGCCGCAGCCGCGAGCGCAGGGCGAGCAGCGTGGCCAGGGCGAGGGCCGTGCCCGCCATCGGCACCAGGAATCCGGTGCTCGCGCCGTGTGCGTCGGCGAGGCGGCCGGCGACCGTGACGGCCGCGGCCTGGCCGAGCGCGACGGCGCCGGTGAGCCAGGTGAAGGCCTCGGTACGGGCCGAGGCCGGGATCAGGGTCTCGACGATGGTGTAGCCGGTGATCAGGGCGGGCGCGATGCACAGGCCGACGACCAGGCCCAGGGCGCCGAGGAGCAGCACCGAGTGCGCGGTCCACAGCAGGGAGGCGGCGACGGTGAGGCCCGCGTAGCCCAGGATCAGGCGGCGGCGGGGGCCGGTCTTCCAGGCGACGGCGCCCATGGCGATGCCCGCGAGCATGTTGCCGGCGGCGAAGACGCCGTACAGCAGGCCGTTGGCGCCGGGGTTGCCGATCTCCTCGGTGAAGGCGGTGAGGGAGACCTGCATGCCGCCGAAGACGGAGCCGATGCCGAGGAAGGCGACGACGAGGACGCGGACGCCGGGGATGGAGAGCGCCGAGCGGCGGGGCTCGCCGCCGTGGTGGCCGGCCGTGGCGGCCAGGCCGTGGGCGGGCTGGGTGGCGCGCTGCGCGGCGAAGAACAGGCCGCCGACGAGGGTGAGGGCGGCCTCGGCGATCAGACCGGCGGCCGGGTGGACGCCGGTGCACAGGGCGGTGGCGAGGACGGGGCCGACGACGAAGGTGAACTCGTCCGTGACGGACTCGAAGGCGGCGGCCGTCGGCATCAGCGGGGTGCCGTCCAGCTTGGCGGCCCAGCGGGCCCGGACCATCGGCCCGACCTGGGGCACGGAGGCGCCGGCGGGGACGGCGGCCAGGAACAGAGCCCAGAGCGGGGCGCCGGCCAGGGCGAGGGCGACGAGCAGGGAGACGGCGGCGGCGTGGACGAGGACGCCGGGGACCAGGACGGCGCGCTGGCCGAAGCGGTCGGCGAGCTTGCCGCTCTGGGGGGCGAAGAGCGCCATGGAGACGCCGGTGGCGGCGGCGACCGCGCCGGCGCTGCCGAAGGAGCCGGTGGTGTGCTGCACGAGCAGGACGATGCCGATGGTCAGCATCGCGAAGGGCTGCCGTGCGGCGAAGCCGGGGAGCAGGAAGGACAGTGCGCCGGGTGTGCGCAGCAGCTGCCCGTAGCCGGGCCTCTTGTCCGTGATGACCGTGGACGCCACGGTCCTTGCCTTTCTGCCGCCTGGTAGCGCGCCCCCTGCACGGTGGTGCGGGTGTCGCCGAGAGCTGTCCTCATGCGCGTTACTGCGGTAGATACCGGGCCGGCCCCACTGCGGAGGGGCGCCACGGCCGCCATACGGTCGCGCCAGCTCTGCGTCAGGCAGAGTTGGTTCGATCAGGTGTGCCTTCATGGTACAGGGAAGAGCGTCTTCCCGCCTGGGAAAACGCTCCCGCACCCCAATTAATGCCTGGGATTAACCCTAAGTTTCCTTGCGGCGGTCGCTGCCCGGCAGGTGGAAGCGCCCCGTGACGGCCGGCGTCGAGGCCGCCGTCGCGCCGCCGGTGCCGAGCCAGCCGGCGAGCTTGCCGCCCTGGCCGACGGCCCGCAGCCGCCGCTCGGTGGTGTCCCGCACCGGGTCGGTGGCGACGACGAGCAGTTCGTCGCCGTGCCGCAGGACGGTCGCGGGCCCCGGTACGAAGCTGGTGCCCTCCCGTACGACGAGGGTGACCGCGGCCCCGGCCGGGAGGCGCAGCTCGGCGACCTCGACGCCGTGCATCCGGGAGCCCTCCGGGATGGCGACGGAGAGCAGGTGGCCGCGCAGCCGCTCCAGCGGGGCGGACTCGACGCCGAGGTCGGCGGCCTCGGCGGGGTCGCCCAGCTTGAGGGCCTTCGCCAGCCAGGGCAGCGTCGGGCCCTGGACGAGGGTGTAGACGACGACGAGGACGAAGACGATGTTGAAGATCCGCTCGCTGCCCTCGATCTTCGACACCATCGGGATGGTGGCGAGGATGATGGGGACGGCGCCGCGCAGGCCGGCCCAGGACATCAGGGCCTGCTCCTGCCAGGGGATCCGGAAGGGCAGCAGGCTGACCAGGACCTCCATGGGCCGCGCGACCACCGTCAGGACGAGGCCGATGACGACGGCGGGCCAGAAGTCGTGGACGAGCTCGTGCGGGGTGACGAGCAGGCCGAGCAGGACGAACATGCCGATCTGCGCGATCCAGCCGAGTCCCTCGGCGAAGCCGCGGTTCGCGGGCGCGTGGGGCAGCTTGGCGTTGCCGAGGATCATCGAGGCCAGGTAGACGGCGAGGAAGCCGGAGCCGTGGGCCATGGCGCCGGCGGCGTACGCGACGACGGCGATGGCCATGACGGCGATCGGGTACAGGCCGGAGGCGGGCAGGGCGACGTGCCGCAGTCCGTAGGCGCCGATGAAGCCGACGGCGAGGCCGACGGCGACGCCGATGGCGAGTTCGAGGGCTATCTCGCCGACGAGGAGGTACCAGTGGTCGACGGGTCCGGCGGTGGAGAAGGCGACGACGAGGATGACGACGGGGGCGTCGTTGAAGCCGGACTCGGCCTCCAGGACGCCGGTGACCCGTGAGGGGAGGGGCACCTTGCGCAGCACGGAGAAGACCGCGGCGGCGTCGGTGGAGGAGACGACGGCGCCGATGATCAGGGCCTGCCGCCAGTCGAGGCCGACGAGGTAGTGGGCGCCGGCGGCGGTGATGCCGACGCTGACGGCGACGCCGAGGGTGGAGAGGACGACCGCGGCGGGCAGCGCCGGCTTGATCTCCTTCCACTTCGTGCCGAGACCGCCCTCGGCGAGGATCACGACGAGGGCGGCGTAGCCGATGACCTGCGTGAGTTCCGCGTTGTCGAAGGCGACGTTGCCGATGCCGTCCTGGCCGATGGCGACGCCGATGCCCAGGTAGAGCAGCAGGCTGGGGAGCCCGCTCCGGGAGGAGATCCGCACGGCCGCGACGGCCACGAGCAGGACGAGGGAGCAGACGAGCAGGAGTTCGTTGAGCTGGTGGACAGTCAGTGGCCGTTCCTTCCCCTCACGTGCGGCTGGATCGTTCCTCCAGCGGCCGGTACTTCGTTACCTTACCTAATCTTTAACGCTTTCTTGACGCTCTCTTTGCGTCTGCTCGCTCACCAGTACGGTTCTCTTCCTGACACCGCGTCCGGGCCGTCCGGACGCTGCGCCTAAGGTTGCTCCCGTACTCCAGGACCACCCTGCCCCTCGAAGGACAGCGATGCCCTCCAACACGACCGCGCCCCCCGGCAAGAAGACCGCCAAGAAGAAAGGGCGGCGCGCCCGCCTGCTCCTCCTCGTCCTGGTCCTCGCACTGGTCGTGGGCATCGGATTCGGCGGGTACTGGGGGGTCAGCACCGTCCGGGCCTCGTTCCCGCAGACGACCGGCGAGATCCGCCTCGACAGCCTCTCCGCCGACGTCGAGGTGAAGCGGGACGCGAACGGCGTCCCGCAGATCTACGCCGACAACGAGGCGGACCTCTTCCGCGCCCAGGGCTACGTCCAGGCGCAGGACCGGTTCTACGAGATGGACGTCCGCCGGCACGTGACCGCGGGCCGGCTCTCCGAGATGTTCGGCGAGAGCCAGGTCGACACCGACGCCTTCCTGCGCACCCTCGGCTGGCGCCGCGTCGCGCAGGAGGAGTACGACAAGGTCCTGTCGCCGGAGACGAAGAAGTACCTCCAGGCGTACGCGGACGGCGTCAACGCCTATCTGAAGGACCGCGCCCCGAAGGACGTCTCCGTCGAGTACGCGGCGCTCGCCCTCACCGGCGACTACACGATCGAGCCGTGGAGCCCGGTCGACTCGGTGGCCTGGCTCAAGGCCATGGCCTGGGACCTGCGCGGCAACATGCAGGACGAGATCGACCGCTCGCTGATGACGAGCCGGCTGAGCGCGAAGCAGATCAAGCAGCTGTACCCGGAGTACCCGTACGCGCTCCACCAGCCGATCGTCGACAAGGGCGCGGTCGACGACGACGGCAGGTTCGACCCGAAGGCCGACGCGACCGAGGGCGACGGGACGACCACCGGGGACACCCCGGGGACGGGCCCCGGATCCTCCGGCGGCGTCTCCTCCCAGCTCGGCGCGCTCTCCGAGGTCCTCGACACCGTCCCCGCCCTGCTCGGCCCCAACGGCAACGGCATCGGCTCGAACTCCTGGGTCGTCTCCGGGCGGCTCACCACCTCCGGCAAGCCGCTGCTCGCCAACGACCCGCACCTCGCGCCCCAGCTGCCGTCCCTCTGGTACCAGATGGGCCTGCACTGCCGCTCGGTCTCGGCCACCTGCCGCTACGACGTCGCCGGCTACACCTTCTCCGGCATGCCCGGCGTGATCATCGGCCACAACGACAAGATCGCCTGGGGCCTCACCAACCTCGGCGCCGACGTGACCGACCTCTACCTGGAGAAGATCGGCCCCGACGGCTACCTCGTCGACGGCAAGGTCAAGCCGTTCACCAGCCGCGAGGAGACCATCAAGGTCGCCGGCGGCGGCGACCGCAAGATCACCGTCCGCTCCACCGAGCACGGACCGCTCGTCTCCGACCGCTCCTCCGAGCTGGAGACGGTCGGCCAGAAGGCCCCCGTCGGCAACGCCGCCCCCGACCGCGGCACCGGCTACGGCGTCTCCCTCCAGTGGACCGCCCTCCAGCCGGGCAGGTCGATGGACGCGATCTTCGCGATCGACCGCGCCCAGGACTTCACCACCTTCCGGGCCGCCGCCAGGAACTTCGAGGTCCCCTCCCAGAACCTGATCTACGCCGACACCGCCGGCAACATCGGCTACCAGTCGCCCGGCAAGATCCCGCAGCGCACCAAGGGCGACGGCACGCTGCCCGCGCCCGGCTGGGACTCCTCGTGGAAGTGGAAGGGGTACATCCCCTTCGAGAAGCTGCCCTACGAGTACGACCCGGAGCGCGGCTACATCGTCACCGCCAACCAGGCCGTGATCGACCAGAAGACCTACCCCGACCTGCTCACCAAGGACTGGGGCTACGGCTCGCGCAGCCAGCGGATCAACGACCTCATCGAGTCGAAGACCAAGGACGGCGGCAAGATCTCGTCGGACGACATGCGGACCATGCAGACGGACAACCGCAGCGAGATCGCGACGCTGCTCAACCCGCTGCTGCTGAAGATCGACATCTCCGACCCGTACGTCCGCGAGGCGCAGAAGCTCCTCGAGGGCTGGGACTACACCCAGGAGCCCGACTCGGCCGCCGCCGCCTACTTCAACGCGGTCTGGCGCAACGTCCTCAAGCTCGCCTTCGGCAACAAGCTGCCCAAGGAACTGCGCGCCGAGGGCGACTGCATCAACGTCCGCCCGGCCGAGGCCACCGGCCCCGTCGACGAGCAGAACAAGCTCGTCCGCGAGTGCGGCGAGCGGGACCCCGACTCCGCGCAGCCGGACGGCGGCGACCGCTGGTACGAGGTGGTCCGCCCGCTCCTCAAGCAGGAGAAGAGCGAGTGGTGGGCCACCCCCGGCAACCGGCTCGACCCGGCCACCGAGACGCGCGACCAGCTGCTCGCCCGCGCCATGAAGGACGCCCGCTGGGAGCTGACCGCCAAGCTCGGCAAGGACGTCTCCACCTGGAGCTGGGGCCGGCTGCACCAGCTGACCCTGAAGAACCAGACCCTCGGCACCGCCGGCCCCGGCGTCGTGCAGCAGCTCCTCAACCGCGGCCCGTGGAACCTGGGCGGCGGCGAGGCGGCCGTCGACGCCACCGGCTGGAACGCGGCCGGCGGCTACGAGGTCATCTGGGTCCCGTCGATGCGGATGGTCGTCAACGTCGGCGACTGGGACAAGTCCCGGTGGGTCAACCTGACCGGCGCCTCCGGCCACGCCTTCCACTCGCACTACACGGACCAGACGGACGCCTGGGCGAAGGGCGAGCTGTACGACTGGGCCTACGGCAAGACGGCGGTCGACGCGGCGGCGAAGGACACACTCACGCTGAAGCCCTGATCAGGGGCCGAAGCGGGTGACCCCCTCCGGGGTCACCACCGCGTGCACGGGGTGGTCGTGCGGTTCCTCCGGGACCCGGGCGACCACCTCGTCCGCGTAGAGGAGCACCACCAGGGCCGGATCCACGCCCGCGCGTGCGAGCCGGGCGAGGACCCGGTCGTACGAGCCGCCGCCCCGCCCCAGCCGCATCCCGCGCCCGTCGACAGCGAGACCGGGCAGCAGCACGGCGTCGGCGGCGCACACCGCCTCGGGGCCGAGCCGGGGCCCGGTCGGTTCGAGGAGGCCGCGGCCGGCCTTCGCCAGCGCCTCGCGCCCCTCGTACGCCGCCCAGTCCAGGTCGTTGTCGGGCAGCAGGACGGGGAGCAGGACCCGCACCCCGCGCGCGTGGAGGGCGTCGAGCAGCGCGCGCGTGCCCGGTTCGCGGCCCACCGACACATAGGCGGCGACGGTGGCCGCCTCGGCGAGTTCGGCCAGTTCCATGCCCTGCCGGGCGAGGGACTCGGCCGAGTCCGCGAGGAACGCGGGGGTCAGTGCGGCGCGGGCGGCCAGAAGTCGGCTGCGCAGCACGGTCTTTTCGGACAACTCGGATGTCATGACGACCTCATGTGCAGGTACGAAATTCTTGTAACTGTCTTTATGCGAAGGAAGTTAACCGAAGCCACATCTTCTTCTCATTGCGAACGACTAAGGTGCACCGCATGAATCAGTCGCTCCCCAGGCTCGGCCGGATCAGCAAGGCTGTCATCCCCGCCGCCGGTCTCGGCACCCGCTTCCTTCCGGCGACCAAGGCGACGCCGAAGGAGATGCTGCCGGTCGTCGACAAGCCGGCGATCCAGTACGTCGTCGAGGAGGCCGTCGCGGCCGGGCTCTCGGACGTTCTGATGATCACCGGCCGGAACAAGCGTCCCCTGGAGGACCACTTCGACCGGAACTACGAGCTGGAGGAAGCTCTGATCCGGAAGGGCGACGGGGAGCGCCTCTCCAAGGTCCAGGAGTCCAGCGACCTGGCCACCATGCACTACGTCCGCCAGGGCGCCCCGCGCGGCCTCGGCCACGCCGTGCTCTGCGCCGCCCCGCACGTCGGCGACCAGCCCTTCGCGGTGCTCCTCGGCGACGACCTGATCGACCCGCGCGACCCGCTGCTCGCGCGGATGGTGGAGGTCCAGGAGCGGGAGGGCGGCAGCGTCATCGCCCTGATGGAGGTCGAGCCCGCGCAGATCCACCTCTACGGCTGCGCGGCGGTCGAGGCGACCGCCGACTCGGACGTCGTGAAGGTGACGGACCTGGTCGAGAAGCCGGATCCGGGCGAGGCGCCCAGCAATTACGCGATCATCGGCCGTTATGTACTGGATCCGGCCGTTTTCGATACGCTGCGGGAGACCGAGCCGGGCCGCGGCGGCGAGATCCAGCTGACCGACGCGCTGCAGAAACTCGCCTCGGACGAGAAGATCGGCGGCCCGGTGCACGGCGTCGTGTTCAAGGGGCGCCGCTATGACACCGGTGACCGCGGGGACTATCTGCGTGCCATTGTCAGACTCGCGTGCGAACGTGAAGATCTGGGACCGGACTTCCGGGCCTGGCTCCGGAGATACGTCAGCGAGGAGATGTAGCACCTTGAGCAGCAGCGCGGCACCGTCGCCGTCCCACGGCGACCACGACGAGCACGACCACGGGCACGGCCCCGCGGACCCCTGCGCGGGCCCGGCCCGCGGCCTGTGGTCGGTGGACGAGCACCTCGCCGACATCCTCGCGACGGTCGCCCCGCTCGAACCGATCGAGCTGCAACTCCTCGACGCCCAGGGCTGCGTCCTCGTCGAGGACGTCACGGTGCCGGTCGCACTGCCCCCCTTCGACAACAGCTCCATGGACGGGTACGCGGTCCGGGTCGCCGATGTCACCGGTGCCACCGAGGAGTTCCCCGCCGTCCTCACCGTCATCGGCGACGTCGCCGCGGGCGCCGGCGGCCTGCCGGAGGTCGGCCCCGGCCAGGCCGCCCGGATCATGACCGGCGCCCCGCTGCCGCCCGGCGCCGAGGCCGTCGTCCCCGTCGAGTGGACCGACGGCGGCACGGGCGGAGGCGCGGCCACCGGCATGACCGCCGCGAGCACCGCCCCCGAGGGAGCCGGCGGAGAGGTCAGGGTCCACCGGGCCGCCGAGGCCGGCGCCCACGTCCGCAGGGCGGGCAGCGACGTACGGGCCGGGGAGCTCGCCCTGGAGGCGGGCACGGTCCTCGGGCCGCCGCAGATCGGCCTGCTCGCCGCGATCGGCCGGGGCACCGTGAAGGTCCGCCCCCGCCCCCGGGTCGTCGTCCTCTCCACCGGCAGCGAGCTCGTCCAGCCCGGCGAGCCGCTGGGCGAGGGCCAGATCCACGACTCCAACAGCTTCGCGCTCGCCGCCGCAGCGCGGGACGCCGGCGCCCTGGCCTACCGGGTGGGTGCCGTCGCCGACGACGCGGAGTCGCTGCGCGCCACCATCGAGGACCAGCTCATCCGGGCCGACCTGATCGTGACCACCGGCGGGGTGAGCGTCGGCGCGTACGACGTGGTGAAGGAGGCGCTGACCGCCGACGGGCAGGTCGACTTCCGCAAGCTGGCCATGCAGCCGGGCAAGCCGCAGGGCTTCGGCGCGATCGGCGCCGAACAGATCCCGCTGCTCGCCCTCCCGGGGAACCCGGTCTCGTCGTACGTCTCCTTCGAGCTGTTCGTGCGCCCCGCGATCCGCGCGCTGATGGGCGTCGAGGACCTGCACCGGCCCACGGTGCGGGCGGTGCTCGACGCGGAGAAGGCCCTGTCGTCCCCGGCCGGCCGCCGCCAGTTCCTGCGCGGCACGTACGACCGGGAGGCGGGCACCGTCACACCCGTGGGCGGTGCCGGTTCCCACCTGATCGCGGCCCTCGCGCACGCGGACTGCCTGCTCGTGGTCCCGGAGGAGACGGAGAGCGTGGAGCCGGGCACCGAGCTGGAAGTGGTCCTCCTCGGCTGAGGGGGCGACGCTGGGGGTACGGTGTCGTCCTTCACACAGCGACCGGGAGTGTCACGGCCATGAGCACGCAGCAAGGTCTCACCCACATCGACGAGGCGGGCGCGGCCCGCATGGTCGACGTATCGGCGAAGGACGTCACGTCCCGCACCGCCCGCGCCAGCGGCCGGGTCCTCGTCTCGCCGCGCGTGATCGAGCTGCTGCGCGGCGAGGGCGTTCCGAAGGGCGACGCGCTCGCCACCGCCCGCATCGCCGGGATCATGGGCGCCAAGAAGACCCCGGACCTCATCCCGCTCTGCCACCCGCTGGCCGTCTCGGGCGTCACGCTGGACCTGGCGGTCACGGACGAGGCCGTCGAGATCCTGGCGACGGTGAAGACCACGGACCGCACGGGCGTCGAGATGGAGGCCCTCACGGCGGTCTCGGTGGCGGCCCTGACCGTCGTCGACATGATCAAGGCGGTCGACAAGGGCGCGGTCATCTCCGACGTACGGGTGGAGGAGAAGACGGGCGGCAAGTCGGGCCACTGGACGAGGGCCGAGGCGTGACGCGCGCGGGCCGGGTGGCCGGGGCGCACGAGCACGAGCACGAGGAGCCGTCCGGCGGGCCCGAGGAGGTCCCCGCGGCGGCCTACCGCGCGCTGGTCGTCACCGCCTCCAACCGGGCGTCGGCCGGGGTGTACGAGGACAAGGGCGGTCCGCTGATCGCCGAGGGCCTGACCCGGATGCGCTTCGCCGTGGACGGCCCGCAGGTCGTCCCGGACGGGGCGCCGGTGGAGGCGGCCCTGCGCGCCGGGGTCGCCGCCGGGTACGACGTGATCGTCACCACCGGCGGCACGGGCATCTCGCCCACCGACGAGACCCCGGAGGCGACCCGTCGGGTCCTGGAGCGGGAGATCCCGGGCATCCCGGAGGCGATCCGCGCGTACGGCCGCGAGAAGGTCCCGACGGCGGCGCTCTCGCGCGGTCTGGCCGGGGTCGCGGGCGGCACGCTGATCGTGAACCTGCCGGGGTCCCCGGGCGGGGTGCGCGACGGGCTCGCCGTCCTGGAGCCGCTCCTGCGCCATGCCGTCGACCAGATCCGCGGCGGCGACCACCCGAGAACGTCGTGATCCCGTCCTGGCCGGTGGTCCTCGTCGACGGCGAGGTGCTGCTCCGACCGATAAGGATGCGCGACCAGGCGGCCTGGCGCGAGGTGAACCGGCGCAACCGCGAGTGGCTGCGGCCCTGGGAGGCGACGGTTCCGCCGGCGCCTCCGGGCGCTCCGGTCGCGCAGCGGCCCACGTTCCGTCAGATGGTGCGCCACCTGCGGTCGGAGGCGAACGCCGGCCGGATGCTGCCGTTCGTGATCGAGTACCGGGGGCGGCTCGTCGGCCAGTTGACGGTGGCCGGGATCACCTGGGGCTCGATGTGCTCGGGGCACGTGGGGTACTGGGTGGACAGCGAGGTGGCCGGGCGCGGGGTGATGCCGACGGCGGTCGCGCTCGCCGTCGACCACTGCTTCCGGGTGGTCGGGCTGCACCGCATGGAGGTGTGCATCCGCCCGGAGAACGGGCCCTCGCGCCGGGTGGTGGAGAAGCTCGGTTTCCGCGAGGAGGGCCTGCGGCCCCGTTATCTCCACATCGACGGCGCGTGGCGGGACCATCTGGTGTTCGCGCTGACGGCGGAGGAGGTGCCGGAGGGGCTCTTGAGGCGCTGGCACCACGCAAGAATGCAATAAGTGTTCGAATTTAATCGCCAGTTGGCATCAATCGATCTGAACAATCACAAAAAAGTTCAGTGATATCAGCCAGATCGTGCGACACACCGGGCCAATTGGCCGATGCGTGTTACGGAACCCCTCTACCGTGTGAGGCGTGAGCAGCAGCGGCCTCATCTACGCAGTCATCGTCGGGGCCTGGGCCGCCTACTTGGTGCCGATGTGGCTCCGCAGGCAGGACGAGCTGAACGAAGCCCGTCCGACGGAACGCTTCAGCACCGCCATCCGGCTGCTTTCCGGACGGGCGGGCATGGAGCGCCGGTACGCCAAGGAGCTCAAGGAGCGGGACCGTACGGCGGAGGGACCGACGCCCGACGTGGACCCGGACGCGGAGACCGAGCATCTGAGCTCGGTCGACGTCCGGGCCTTCTCCGCGCCCGCGGCCAGGACGGAGGCGCGCCTGGAACTCCCGGAACCCGACCCGGAACCGGCGCCCGGCCCCGCACCGGCCCGGCCCGCCCCGGGCGCCGCCGAGCGCGCCCGCCGCGGCAAGGTCCTCGCCCGGCGCCGCCGGACCACGACGCTCCTCTTCGCCGCCTTCACCCTCGGCGCGGTCGTCGCGGCCGTCGGCGGCGTCGCCTTCCTGTGGGCCCCGGCGTTCCCCGCGCTGCTCCTCAGCGCGTACATCGTGCACCTGCGGGTCCAGGAGCGGCGGCGCTTCGTGTACGTGATGGACCGGCGCCGCGCCGAAGCGGCCGCCGCCCGACTGCGCGAGAGCCGCCGCCCGGCCCCGACCCCGGAGCCGGAGGCCGACCCGGCCCCGGTGGCCCCGTCGGTCTCCCCGCAGGAGGCGGACCGGCGCGCCCTGGTCGAACAGACCGACCACGCGGAGTGGGTGGACCAGCAGCGCGAGCGCGGCCCGGCCCGCGGCGACAGCTGGGAGCCGGTCCCGGTGCCGCTCCCCACGTACGTCACCGCCCCGGTCGCCCCGCGCGCCACGAGCGGCATCGACATCACGGACCCGGAGACCTGGAGCGCGGCCCGCTCCTCCACGGCGGCCGACCCGACCCCCGCCCCGTCCCCGGCGCCCCGCCAGCGCACCGCCCAGCCCCGCCGCGGCCGTGACCACGGCCGCACCCCGCTCTTCGACCAGTACGCCGACGACGACCGCCCCCGAGCGGCCAACGAATGACCCCGGCCGGGGGCCCGTGACGACCCCCGGCTGACCTGGGGCGGAAGCGATTTTTGTTCTTCCCGATCGGGATGCTAATGTTTCACACGTCGCAAGGGCCTGTGGCGCAGTCTGGTAGCGCACCTCGTTCGCATCGAGGGGGTCTGGGGTTCAAATCCCCACAGGTCCACAGACACGGGAATCCCGTCCGATCGCAAGATCGGGCGGGATTTCTGCTGTTCCGGGGTACGGTGCGCCGGCCCGCGCCTGTTGAGCGCGGGTCAGCGGCGGCCTCAGGCCAGGGGCTTCGCGAAGCAGCGGCTGGTGGGGTAGTCGCGGTAGTGGCCGAACTTGGCGCAGGGTTCGTAGCCGCTGGAGGTGTAGAGGGCGATGGCCTCCGGCTGGGCGGTGCCCGTCTCGAGGACCATGCGGACGCGGCCGGCGGCGCGGGCGTCGGCTTCCAGGGCCGCGAGGATGCGGCGGGCCAGGCCCAGGCCGCGGGCCTCGGGTATCACGTACATGCGCTTGAGCTCGGCGTCGCCGTCCGCGTAGCCGTGGTCGTTCGCGTCCTGGGTGCGCCAGCCGCCCGTGGCGACCGGTCGGCCCTCGGGGTCGTACGCCAGGAGGTAGAGGCCGTGGGGCGGGAGGAACATGTCGGCGTCCAGCGGTGTGGCGTCGCCCTCGTCGCCGTAGCGGACGGCGTACTCGGCCTGCACCGCGGCGTCGAGTTCGACGGCGTCGGGGTGGTCATAGGGCGTGGGCCGGATGTTCATACAATGGATCGTACATGTGTGCGATCTCTGGGTGTCGGTATTCTCCCGGGATGCTCACCGTGACCTCCGTGAATGTCAATGGTCTCCGCGCCGCCGCCAAGAAGGGCTTCGTCGAGTGGCTGGCCGGCACCTCCGCCGACGCCGTCTGCCTCCAGGAGGTGCGCGCCGAGGAGGCGCAGCTGCCCGCCGAGGTGCGGACGCCCGAGGGCTGGTTCACCGTCCACGCCCCCGCCGCCGCCAAGGGCCGCGCCGGCGTCTCCCTCTACACGCGCCGCGAGCCCGACGCCGTGCGCATCGGCTTCGGGTCCGCCGAGTTCGACTCCAGCGGCCGGTACGTCGAGGCCGACCTGCCCGGCGTGACCGTCGCCAGCCTCTACCTGCCCTCCGGCGAGGTCGGCACCGACCGCCAGGACGAGAAGTACCGCTTCATGGGCGAGTTCCTGCCGTACCTGAAGGAGCTCAGGACCCGCGCCGCCGCCGACGGGCGCGAGGTGGTCGTCTGCGGCGACTGGAACATCGCCCACCGCGAGGCCGACCTCAAGAACTGGAGGGCCAACAAGAAGAACGCCGGGTTCCTCCCCGAGGAGCGCGAGTGGCTGAACCGGGTCCTCGACGAGGGCGACGGGGGCTACGTGGACGTCGTACGGGAGCTGCATCCCGAGCAGGAGGGGCCCTACTCCTGGTGGTCCTACCGCGGGCGCGCCTTCGACAACGACAGCGGCTGGCGCATCGACTACCAGATCGCCACCCCCGGACTCGCCGCCAAGGCCGTCAAGGCCCACGTCGAGCGGGCCGCGACCCATGGCGAGCGGTGGAGTGATCACGCGCCCGTGACCGCCGTCTACGAGCTGTAGGGAGATTCCGTCGATCCCCGCGGTGCCGCGGGGACGGCGGGAGCGCGCGCATCCGTGATGCCGCCGTTCGTCGACGGGCTCGATGTGTGCCGCGGGCGGTTCGGAGCGCGAGAACGCGGCACCGAGGGGCGCGGGCTCCGGCGGCGGGCGGCTCAGGGGGTCTCGCGCAGGTGTCGGTCGAGCGCCATCGACAGCTCGGCCTCCACCACGCTCTTGGCGAGCGGGCGCAGCCTGCCCAGGTCGTCCTCGGCCGTGTGGGCGCGCAGGAGTTCGGTGAAGAGCGCGGCGAGGGCGTCGGCGTGCTCGCGGACGCGGGCGCCCGCCTTGAGGACCTCGGCGAGCGGGACGCCCTCCCGGACCAGGGCGGCGGAGACGTCGAGCAGTCGGCGGCTGATGTGGATGATCTCCTCGCCGTCGGTGACGAGGTAGCCGAGGTCGAGCGCGGCGGCGAGGTTCTCGGCGGTGACCTCGCCGGCGAAGTGGTCGGCGAGCTCCTCGGGGGTGAGGCGGACCGGCTCCTCCTCGGAGGGGGCGGGGAGGGCGAGGACCTCGCGGACGCCCCGGCCGCTCTCGAAGGCGGTGGTGAGGTCGGCGATGCCGTTGAGGGTGTGGCCGCGCTCCAGGAGGGCGGCGATGGTGCGCAGTCGGGCCAGGTGGTTGTCGTCGTACCAGGCGATCCGGCCCTCGCGGCGGGGCGGCGGGATCAGTCCGCGCTCGCGGTAGAAGCGCAGGGTCCGCACGGTGATGCCGGCGGCGGCGGCGAGCTCGTCCATGCGGTACTCGCGGGGCGCGGGTGCGCCGTCGCCCGCGCCGCCGTTCGCCGGCTCGTGCGGGTCGTCCTGTGCGCCCGTCTCGGGACGTGATCCTTCTGCCACAGCCGCAAGCCTATGTTGTACCGCCGGTAACTTTCCCTCGTCGTACCCCTACCGCTCGGTATGGAGCTGCTCTACAGTCCAACCGTGCCAGTGATTGCTGGCGGAATCTTGGCCGGGCGCACGGGAGGCGGCATGGCGAAGCACGAGCACGTACGGGTGGCGGTGATCGGATCGGGATTCGGCGGCATCGGAGCCGCCGTCCGGCTGCGCCGCGAGGGGATCACCGACTTCGTCGTCCTGGAGCGGGCCGACTCCGTGGGCGGCGCCTGGCGCGACAACAGCTACCCCGGCTGCGCCTGCGACGTCCCCTCCCACCTCTACTCCTTCTCCTTCGCGCCCAACCCGGACTGGCCCCGCACCTTCTCCGGGCAGCGCCACATCCGCGCCTACCTGGAGCACGTCACGGACACCTTCGGGATCCGTCCGCACCTCCGGCTGAACCACGAGATGCTGAAGGCGCGGTGGGACGCGGAGACGCTGCGCTGGGAGATCGAGACCAGCGGCGGCACCTTCAGCGCCGAGGTCCTCGTCTCCGCCGCCGGACCGCTCTCCGACCCCCGGATCCCCGACATCCCGGGTCTCGCCGACTTCCCCGGCAAGGTCTTCCACTCGGCCCGCTGGGACCACGACTACGACCTCCGCGGCAAGCGCGTCGCCATGGTCGGCACCGGCGCCTCCGCCATCCAGATCGTGCCCGAGATCCAGCGCGAGGTCGGGAGGCTCACCCTCTTCCAGCGCACGCCCCCGTGGGTCATGCCCCGCATGGACCGCGCGATCAGCGGCGCCGAGCGCTGGCTGCACCGGACGCTCCCCGCCACGGCGACCCTGCGCCGGGGCATCCTCTGGGGCATCCGCGAGCTCCAGGTCGGCGCCTTCACCAAGCATCCGGGCGAGCTGGGACTGGTCGAGAAGCTCGCCAAGGCCAACATCGCCCGGTCAATCAAGGACCCGGAGCTGCGGGCCAGGCTGACCCCCTCGTACCGCATCGGCTGCAAGCGGATCCTGCTGTCCAACACGTACTACCCGGCGCTCGCCCGGCCCAACGTCGACGTCGTCGCCTCCGGCCTTCGCGAGGTCCGCGGCTCGACCGTGATCGCCGCCGACGGCACCGAGACCGAGGTCGACGCGATCGTCTTCGGCACGGGCTTCCACGTCACCGACATCCCGATCGCCGAGCGGGTCGTCGGCGCCGAGGGCCACACGCTGGCCGAGTCCTGGAAGGACGGGGTCCAGGTGCTGCGCGGGGCCACCGCGGGCGGCTTCCCCAACCTCATGATGATCATCGGGCCGAACACCGGCCTCGGGAACTCCTCCATGATCCTCATGATCGAGTCCCAGCTGAACTACATGGCCGACTACCTCCGCCAGCTCGACGTCCTCGGCGGCCGCGCCGCCCTCGCCGTCCGCCCCTCCGCCGTGAACGCCTGGAACCGCAAGGTCCAGGCCCGGATGGAGCGGACCGTGTGGAAGGCCGGCGGCTGCGACAGCTGGTACCTCGACGCCAACGGCCGCAACACCACCCTGTGGCCGGGCACCACGGCCGAGTTCCGGCGCGAGACCCGACAGGTCGACCTCTCCGAGTACGAGGTGATCCGCGCCCCCCGGACCGCGCCCGCGGCCCTCCGTCCCTCGAAGAAGAAGGAGGCCGCCCAGTGAGCCGGCACCTGACCTCGCTGCCCGAGTCCCGCACGCTCACCGCCGTCTCCGCCGACGGCTCCCCGATCCACGTCGAGGTGTACGGCCCCGAGGGCGCGCCCGCCGTGGTCCTGTCCCACGGCTGGACCTGCTCGATCGCCTTCTGGGCCGAGCAGATACGGTCCCTCGCCGCCGACCACCGGGTCATCGCCTACGACCAGCGCGGTCACGGCCGGTCCCCCGCGCCCGCCGCGACCGGCGGCTCGGGCTACTCGACGACGGCGCTCGCCGACGACCTGGAGGCGGTGCTCGCGGCCACCCTCGGCCCCGGCGAGCGGGCCGTCCTGGCCGGCCACTCCATGGGCGGCATGACGGTCATGGCGGCCGCCGAGCGGCCCGGCTTCCGGCAGCACGCCGCCGCCGTCCTGCTCTGCTCCACGGGACCCTCGCGGCTGACCGCGGAGGCCACCGTCGTACCGCTCCGGCCCGGCGGGCTGCGGAGCCGGCTGACGGCGGCCGTCCTCGGCGCGAAGGCACCGCTCGGCCCGGTCAACGCCGTGTCGAAGAAGATCCTGAAGTACGCGACGATGGGACCGGGTTCGGCGCCGGAGCGGGTCGAGGCCTGCGCGCGGATCGTGCACGCCTGCCCGCGCGGCGCCCGGTACGGCTGGTCGCAGGTCCTGGCCGGGCTCGACCTGGAGGCGGGGCTGCGGGAGCTCCGGGTCCCGGCGGCCGTGCTCGTCGGCACCGCCGACCGGCTCACCCCGGCCGTCCACTCCCGCGCGATGGCGGAGGCGCTGCCGCACTGCACGGGGTTCGTCGAGCTGGCAGGCATGGGCCACATGACACCGGTGGAGGCCCCGGAGGCCGTCACCGCGCAGATCCGCGAACTGACCCTCACGTACCTGGGCGTGAAGGAGAACGAGGAGGCAGGGGCATGAGCAGGGTGAGCCTGGAAGGGCAGGTCGCGGTCGTCACCGGTGGGGCCCGGGGGGTCGGGGAGCTCCTCGCCCGCAAGCTCTCGGCGCGCGGTGCGAAGATCGCGCTCGTCGGTCTGGAGCCGGAGCAGCTCAAGGAGGTCGCCGGGCGGCTGCACACGGAGGCCGACTGGTGGCACGCCGACGTCACCGACCACGAGGCGATGGCCCGGGTCGCGGCGGAGGTGAAGGAGCGGTTCGGGAAGGTCGACATCGTCGTCGCCAACGCCGGTGTGGCGGCGGGCGGTCCGTTCGTCGACTCCGACCCGGTCGCCTGGCGGCGGGTCATCGAGGTCAACCTCATCGGCGGCGCCGTCACCGGCCGGGCCTTCCTGCCCGTCCTCATGGAGTCGCGCGGGTACTTCCTCCAGATCGCCTCGCTCGCCGCGATCACGCCCGCCCCGATGATGACGGCGTACTGCGCCTCGAAGTCGGGCGTCGAGGCCTTCGCGCACAGTCTGCGCGCCGAGGTCGCGTACAAGGGCGTGAAGGTCGGCGTCGGCTATCTGTCCTGGACCGACACGGACATGGTGCGGGGCGCGGACCAGGACGACGTGATGAAGGAGCTGCGGCAACGGCTGCCGTGGCCCTCGAACCGCACGTACCCCCTGGGCCCGGCCGTCGACCGGATCGTGGCGGGCATCGAGCGGCGCTCGGCCCATGTGTACGCCCAGTGGTGGCTGCGCGGGATGCAGTCGGTCCGAGGCTATCTGCCGGGCCTGATCGCCACGGTGGGGCAGCGGGAGATGCGGCGCTTCGAGCCGCGCCTGGGCTCGGTCTCCAAGGGGCTGGTGGGCGCGGGCGGGGCGGCCGACGAGCAGGCGCGGGCGGAGGGCTCCTCCGCGCGGTAGCCCTCCGTAACTGATCGAAATGCGTGGAATGTTCGCTCGTGCGAGGCTGGTCGAGGCCGGAGGGGCACCCCGCCCCGGCCCCCTTTCACCCTTCTAGGAGAGAACTTCCATGGGCATGAAGGACCAGTTCCAGGACAAGGCGCAGCAGCTCAAGGAGCAGGCGCGACAGGCCGCCGACAAGGCGAAGGGCCAGGCGTCCGAGCGCGCCACCAAGGGCCGCGAGCGCTCCGACGAGGAGACCCGCCGGGCCCGGCAGGAGGCCGAGGACCGCATGGACCTGGACATGGACCAGGACCGCGGCGCCTGACGCCGGCACGTCCTTGAAGGAGGCGCACCCGGGAGACCGGGTGCGCCTTCGCGCGCGGCCGGGGCCGCGTGCTCGGGGCCGTGCGCCCGGGGAGGCGGGCCTGGAGATGCGTGCCCGGGGACGCGGGCCTGGAGATGCGTGCCCGGGGTCGTGCGCCTGGAGACGCGTGCCCGTATTCGGATCTTGTCGCGTAACTCCCGCGCGTTCCCCGCCGGATCTTCGTACGGTGATCGTCATGGCCGTACTTGAGCGTCTCCGACCCGATCACGCCCCCGCCCTGCTCGCCTTCGAGCGGGAGAACCGGGGGTTCTTCGCCGCGCGGGTGCCCGACCGGGGCGACGCGTACTTCGAGGAGTTCGACGACAGGCACCGGGAGCTGATCGAGGCGCAGGAGGCGGGCGAGATCCGCTTCCACGTGCTCGTCGCGGAGGGCGGGGAGATAGTCGGGCGGGTCAACCTGGTCGACGTGGACACCGGCGCGGGCAGCGCCGAGCTCGGCTTCCGGCTCGCCGCGAAGGCGACCGGGCGGGGGATCGCCACCCGGGGGGTGCGGGAGGTGTGCCGGCTGGCCGTCGAGGAGTACGGGCTCAGCCGGCTGACCGCCTTCGTGGCCCTGGGCAACGACGCGTCGAGCGCGGTGCTCGCCCGGGCCGGCTTCGGGGCCGTGGGGAGCGTGACCCTCGACGACGGCGAACCGGGCACCGCCTATGAGCTGGACCTGGTCCTGACCACCGCCACCGCCTGACCCGACCCGGACGCCGCGGCCCTCTCCGACCCCGACCCGCCGGACACCCCCTAGTCGTTCTCCGGCCTCGGTGGCAGTTTCGGGCGGGAGCGGTCCGGGAGGGACTCGTAGCCCGGGGGGCTCGCCGCCGGGGTCTCGTCCAGGAGGGCGAGGGCGACGTGGACCGCGTCGTCGAGCTGGGCGTGCCGGCCCTCGGCCCAGTCGAGGGGGGTGCGGAGGATCGCGAGGTCGGGTTCGACGCCGTGGTTCTCCAGGGACCAGCCGTACTCGGGGAACCAGGCCGCGTTCATCGGCACCGTGATCTGGGTGCCGTCGCCGAGCCGGTGGCGGCCGGTCATGCCGACGACCCCGCCCCAGGTGCGCTGTCCGACGACGGGGCCGAGGCCGAGGAGTTTGAAGGCGGCGGTGATCATGTCGCCGTCGGAGGAGGTGGCCTCGTCGGCGAGGGCGACGACGGGGCCGCGCGGGGCGTTGGAGGCGTAACTGACGGGCTGGGCGTTCCGGGTGAGGTCCCAGCCGAGGATCCTGCGGGTCAGTTTCTCGATGACGAGTTCGCTGATGTTGCCGCCGGCGTTGCCGCGGACGTCGACGATGAGGGCGGGCCGGGAGACCTCCATGCGCAGGTCGCGGTTGAACTGGGCCCAGCCGGAGCCGCCCATGTCGGGGATGTGGAGGTAGCCGCAGCGGCCGCCGCTGACCTCGCGGACGACCGCACGGCGTTTGGCGACCCAGTCCTGGTAGCGCAGGGGGCGCTCGTCGATGAGGGGGACGACGGCGACGCGGCGGGCGCGGCCCTCGCCCTCGGCGGGGACGAAGGTGAGCTCGACGGTGGTGCCGCCGGTGCCGGAGAGCAGCGGGTACGGGCCGGTGACGGGGTCGACGGGCCGGCCGTCGACGTGGGTGAGGACGGCGCCCTCGCGGATGCCGGTGCCGGCGAGCGGGGAGCGGGCCTTGGAGTCGGAGGACTCGCCGGGCAGGATGCGCTTCACGGTCCAGCCGGCCTCGCGGGGCACGAGGTTGGCGCCGAGGAGGCCCATGGGCCGCTGGTAGTGCGGCGGTCCCTCGTTGCGGCGGGCGGGGGTGACGTACGCGTGCGAGGTGCCGAGTTCGCCCATCACCTCGCGGAGCAGGTCGGCGAACTCGTCGGGGGAGGCGACCCGTTCGACGAGGGGCCGGTACTGGTCGAGGACGGCCGTCCAGTCGACGCCGCCCATGTCGGGCTCCCAGAAGTAGGCGCGGACGATCCGGCCGGCCTCGTCGAAGGCCTGCCGCCATTCGGCGCCGGGGTCGATCTCGTGCAGGATGCGCCGCAGGTCCAGGTAGACGGTGGAGTCGCCGTCGCCGGGCTCGGTGGCGGGCACGGCCCGCAGTTCGCCCTCGTCGGCGACGACGAGCCGGGTGCCGTCGCCGCTGACCGCGAACCAGTCGAGGTCCTTGGCGAGTTCGCTCTTGCGGGCCTTGGTGATGGAGAAGTGCTCCAGGGTGGGCTTGCCCGAGGTGTCGGCCGGGTTGGCGAAGGTCTCGCCGAGCGCGCCCGAGATGGGCCAGCGCAGCCAGACCAGGCCGCCGCCGCTGACCGGGTGCAGCGCCGAGTACTTGGAGGCGGCGACCGGGAAGGGGGTGACCCGGTCGGGGAGGCCCTCGATCTCGACGGTGACCGTGCCGTCGCCGGTCTCGGTGTCGTCGTCGGCGGGGTCGAGGCCGCCGGCCGCCGGGCGCCCGTCGGGGAGGAGCGCGAAGGGGGAGGGCGTGGCGGAGGAGAGCGGGACGAGGTAGGGGCGGCAGCCGAGCGGGAAGGACAGGTCGCCGGTGTGCACGTCGTACACCGGGTCGAAGCCGCGCCAGGAGAGGAAGGCGAGGTAGCGGCCGTCGCGGGTGAAGACCGGGTTCTCGTCCTCGAAGCGCCCGTTGGTGACGTCGACGACGGTGCGGGGGCCGGGGCCGGAGATCCGGGCCATCTTGATGGAGCGCAGGGAGCGGCCGATGCCCGGGTGGGACCAGGTCAGCCAGTCGCCGTCGGGGGAGAAGGCGAGGTCGCGGACGGGGCCGTTGACGGACCTGATCAGTTCCGTCACCTCGCCGTCGGGCTCCTCCGTGCCCGCGGCGGCGGCCGCCTCTTCGGACACGGTCAGGAGGAGGAGCCGGCCGTCGTGGGAGGCGATCGCGAGGCGCTCGCCGTCGGGGTCGGAGACGAGTTCCTCGACCCGGCCGAGGGCGCCCGAGGCGAGCCTGCGGGGCGGCCGGTCGCCGCTGGCGCGCGGCAGATAGGCGACCTCGACGGCGTCCTCGCCCTCGGCGTCGGTGACGTAGGCGACCTGGCCGCCGCTGCCGAGCATCTCGGGGAGCCGGACGCGGACGCCGGGGGTGTCGATGATGGTGCGGGCGGGGCCGTCTCGGTGGGTGAGCCAGTAGAGGCTGCCGCGCACGGAGACGGCGGAGGCCCGGCCGGTCTCGTCGACGGAGACGGCGTCGACGTGGTGGGCGGCCGGCACCTGGTAGGAGCGGCGGCCGACGCGCTGGCCGCCGAGCCGCACCTCCAGCTTGCGGGGGCGGGAGTCGGCGGTGAGGGCGTCGACGGTCCACAGCTCGCCCGCGCACTGGTAGACGACCCGGTGTCCGTCGCTGGAGGCGTGCCGGGCGTAGAAGTCGTCGTGGTCGGTGTGGCGGCGCAGGTCGGTGCCGTCGGGCAGGCAGGAGTAGAGGTTGCCGATGCCCTCGTGGTCGGAGAGGAAGGCGATGCGGCCGTCGACGACCATGGCGCAGTCGAGGTGGCCGCCGAGGTCGGGCAACAGCCGCTCCCCGTGGAGCCAGAGGCGGCCGGTGGCGCCGCCGAGGTACCGCTTCCAGGCGGCCGGCTCGTGCGGCGGCTTGCCGGTGAGGAGGAGGGTGCGGCGCTCGGCGCCGTCCCCGCAGATGGCGGGGTCGTCGGTGAGGGCGATGTCCGAGACGGGGCCCCAGGGCATGCGGAGGCCGGGGGAGCCGTCGGTGGGGACGGTGTAGGCCCAGGAGTAGTACGAGAAGGGCTGCCCGTGCGAGGAGACGGCGAGGATGTCGGAGCGGCCGTCCTTGTCGGGAGGCGTCCAGCCGCAGACCCGGGTGTCGGTGGAGCCCCAGTAGCTGAGCCGCCGGGCGGGGCCGCCGCCGATGGGGACGAGGTGGATCTCGGGGTCGAGGCTGCGCCAGTTCGTGTACGCGATGTGCCGACCGTCCGGCGAGAAGCGCGGGTGGCCGACCCGCGTCCGGTCGACGGTGAGGCGCCAGGCCCGGCCGGGGCGGTGACCCTCGGGGACGAGCGGGGCGACCCACAGGTCGTCCTCGGCGGCGAAGCACAGCAGGTCGTCGTGGAGGTGCGGAAAACGGAGATACGCGACGTCGTCACTCACCTCCCCATGCTTTCCGCGCTGAGGGGGTGAGGCAACTCGTACGGGTGTGCGTTCCGGTTCGGCGTGTGGCTCAGGACACGTACGAAACGGTTTCGTTTCGCTGGAGGCGGGGGTATCTTCGTACTGTACGAAACCGTTTCGTTCGCCTCTTCGTCGGATCGGAGCCACGGCCATGGCACGCACCAGACTCACTCCCGAGCGGGAGTCCGAGCTGTACGCGGCCGTGCTCGACCTCCTCCGCGAGGTCGGCTACGACGCCCTCACCATGGACGCCGTCGCCGCCCGCACCCACTCCAGCAAGGCCACCCTCTACCGCCAGTGGGGGAGCAAGCCCGAGCTGGTCGCCCGGGCGCTGCGCGCCAACAAGCCGGCCGATCTCTCCGAGATCGACACCGGCTCCCTGCGCGGCGACTTCCACGAGCTGATGGAGCGGACCGACGACTGCCAGATGGAGAAGGACTCCGCGCTGATGCGGGGTCTGGCCCATGCCGTCCACACCCACCCCGACCTGCACCGGGCGCTGCGCGAGCTGCTCATCGAACCCGAGATGACCGGCCTCGACGAACTGCTGCGCCGAGCGGTCCGCAGGGGCGAGGTCGACGCGGGCAACCCGGCGCTGAAGCTCGTCCCGCACATGCTGATCGGTGCCTTCATCGCCCGCCCGCTGATCGACGATCAGCCGGTCGACCGCGCGTTCCTCAGTGCCTACGTCGACGCCGTCGTGCTCCCCTCACTCGGCGTCTGACCCCGCTCCACCCCTTTCTCTCCACCTGATTTCTCTCCACCTGACGACGAACCGCTCACGCCGTCGGGCCGGCTCCCCATGCCCTGTCCCACCCCACACCGGGAGTACGCCCCCGTGGCCACGTTCCTCTACAAGCTGGGTCGCACCGCCTTCCGGCGCCGACGGCTCGTCGCCCTCCTCTGGGTGGCGCTCCTCGCGATCGCCGGCGTCGGTGCCGCCACCGCACCCACCGCCACCTCCAGTTCCTTCTCGATCCCCGGCACCGAGGCCCAGCGCGCCTTCGACCTGCTCGAAGAGCGCTTCCCGGGCGCCGGAGCCGACGGGGCCACCGCCCGCGTCGTCTTCAAGGCCCCCGAGGGCCAGAAGATGACCGACCCGGCCCACAAGGCCGTCGTCGAGGAGACCGTCGCCGCGCTCAGGTCCGGCTCGGACCAGATCGTCCAGGTCACCGACCCGTACACCGCGCACGCCGTCTCCCAGAACGGCTCCACCGCCTACGTCTCGGTCTCCTACAAGGTCAACGCCATGGAGCTGACCGACGAGACGCGCGAGGCGCTGACCCAGGCCGGGCTGGGCGCCCAGGGCAAGGGGCTGACCGTCGAGGTCGGCGGCGACGCCCTCCAGAGCATGCCGGAGCAGGGTGCGAGCGAGGCCATCGGCATCGTCCTCGCGGGCATCGTGCTCGTCATCACCTTCGGCTCGCTCGTCGCGGCCGGGCTCCCGCTGCTCACCGCGATCATCGGCGTCGGCATCGGCGTCTCGACGGTCACCGCGCTCGCCAGCGTCCTGGACCTCGGCACCACCACCTCCACGCTCGCGTCGATGATCGGCCTCGCCGTCGGCATCGACTACGCCCTCTTCATCGTCTCCCGCTACCGCTCGGAGCTCGCCGAGGGCCGTACGAAGGAGGACGCCGCCGGGCGCGCGGTCGGCACGGCCGGCTCCGCCGTCGTCTTCGCCGGGCTCACCGTCGTCATCGCCCTGGTCGGCCTGGCCGTCGTCAACATCCCGATGCTGACGAAGATGGGCTTCGCCGCCGCCGGCACGGTCGTGATCGCGGTCCTCATCGCGCTCACCCTCATCCCCGCCCTGCTCGGCTTCGCGGGCGACAAGGTCGTCAGCCGCAAGCAGCGCAAGGGCGCCGCCGAGGCGAGCGACAAGCCCAACGGCGGCACCCGTTGGGCCCGTTTCGTCATCCGCCGCCCGCTGATGGTGCTGATCGTCGGCGTCCTCGGCCTCGGTGCGATCGCCGTGCCCGCCGCCTCCCTGGAGATGGGCCTGCCGGACGACGGCGTGAAGCCCACCTCCACCACCGAGCGCCGGGCGTACGACACGCTGTCCGACGGCTTCGGCCCCGGCTTCAACGGCCCGCTGCTGGTCGTCGTGGACGGCGACAAGGCGACCGCCGACCGGACGGTCTCCACGATCAAGGGCCTCGACGGCTGGGCGGCGGTCACCCCGGCGACCCCGAACAAGGCCGGCGACGCCGCGATGATCACCGTGGTCCCGAAGGACCGGCCGTCCTCGGCGGCCACCGAGGACCTGGTCCACGACATCCGCGACGCCACGGGCGACGACGTCCTGGTCACCGGCGCCACCGCGATGAACATCGACTTCTCGCAGAAGATGAACGACGCGCTCGTGCCGTACCTGGCGCTCGTCGTCGGCCTCGCCTTCGTGCTCCTGACCCTCGTCTTCCGCTCGGTCCTCGTCCCCCTGAAGGCGGCCCTCGGCTTCCTGCTCTCGGTGGTCGCGGCCCTCGGCGCGGTCGTCGCGGTCTTCCAGTGGGGCTGGCTCGGCGGTCTCTTCGGCGTCGAGCAGACCGGCCCGATCATGTCGATGATGCCGATCTTCATGGTGGGCGTCGTCTTCGGCCTCGCGATGGACTACGAGGTCTTCCTCGTCACCCGGATGCGCGAGGCGTACGTGCACGGACAGCGGCCCGGCGAGGCGATCGTGACCGGCTTCCGGCACAGCGCCCGGGTGGTCACCGCCGCCGCGGTGATCATGATCGCGGTCTTCTCCGGCTTCATCGGCATGGACGACCAGATGATCAAGATGATCGGCTTCGGCCTGGCGGCCGCCGTCCTCTTCGACGCCTTCGTGGTCCGCATGGCGATCGTCCCGGCCGTCCTGGCGCTCCTCGGCCGCAAGGCCTGGTGGCTGCCGAAGTGGCTGGACCGGATCCTGCCGGACGTGGACGTGGAGGGCGAGGGACTCGCCGAGCCCGCCGGTGGGCCCGGTGCCGCGAAGCCGGACCTCGTGAAGGCCTGATCCCCGGGCTGGTCCCCGTACGCCGTCAGTGTGTCGTCATCGACGTACTGGCGGCGTACGTGTGCTTGAGGAAGCGCAGCAGGGCGGTGGTGTCGAACTGCACGACCGTGACCCCGTCGTCCTGGTGGAGCTCGACGACGGTCTGCACCCGGCCGCAGGGCCAGACGCCGATGTCGCCGCGGCGGGTCGGGGTGCGCATCCCCGTCTCCAGGACGGTGCGCGGGAAGGACCACTCGACGGCGCCCGGGAAGACGAAGCGGACGGTCTCGGGGGAGCCGTCGGGGTCGTAGCGGAGGGCCACGGGGACGGGGCGGGAGAGGGGGGCGTCGCTGATGATCCGCCCCTTGGCATGGTCGTCGATCACGTGTTCGTCTACGGCGGCCATGGTGACTCCTCACCTTTTGTCCTCTTGTCTACCAATGTCCCACTCCTTCCCGGTGGGTGCACGGCGCATGCGCGGGCGACCGAGAGTGTGGGCGGGGTCACGCGCCGGGGTTCTGTGACTGATGCGCTCTTGCAAGCTCTTCGCAAGAGCGCTCTATCATTCCGAACGTGCATGTACCTGACGGATTCATCAACGCCCCCGTATCGGCCGCCGCCGGTGTCGTCGCCGCCGGCGCCGTCGCCGTCGGCCTCCGCGGAGCCCGCCGCGAACTGGACGAGCGGACCGCGCCCCTCGCCGGGCTCGTCGCGGCCTTCATCTTCGCCGTGCAGATGCTGAACTTCCCCGTGGCCGCCGGCACCAGCGGCCACCTCCTCGGCGGGGCGCTCGCCGCGATTCTCGTAGGGCCCTGGACCGGCGTCCTGTGCATCGCCGTCGTCCTGCTCATGCAGGGCATCCTCTTCGCCGACGGCGGCCTCACCGCCCTCGGCGTGAACATCACGGTCATGGGCGTCGTCACCGTCGTCGTCGCCTACGCCCTCTTCCGCGGCCTGGTCCTCGTCCTGCCGCGCACCCGCCGCTCGGTGACCGTGGCCTCGTTCGCCGCCGCGCTCGTCTCCGTACCGGCCGCGGCCGCCGTCTTCACCCTCGTCTACGCGATCGGCGGCACCACCGACGTCCCCGTCTCCAAGGTCCTCACGGCCATGGTCGGCGTGCACGTCCTCATCGGCGTCGGCGAGGCCGTCATCACCATGCTGACCGTCGGTGCCGTCGTCGCCGTCCGCCCCGACCTGGTGTACGGCGCCCGCGGCCTGACCGCGCCGCTCAAGCTCCGCGTCGACGGCGAGCTCGTCGACGCCGCCCCCGCCGCCCCGGCGGCCGACGGCTCCCCGAAGAAGCTGTGGATCGGCGGCGTCGTCACCGCCCTCGTCCTCGCCGGCTTCGTCTCCTTCTACGCCTCCGCCAGCCCCGACGGCCTGGAGAAGGTCGCCGCCGACCAGGGCATCGACAAGAACGTCGAGGAACACGCCGCCGCGGACTCCCCGCTCGCCGACTACGGCGTCAAGGGCATCGAGGCCCCCCGCCTCTCCGGCGGCCTCGCCGGCGCGATCGGCGTCGGCGCCACCCTCGCCGTCGGCACCGGCGCCTTCTGGGTCGTGCGCCGCCGCAAGACCGCCGCCCTGGAGGCCTGACGTGGGAGCGGGGCACGCGCACAAGCTCTACCGGCACGGGCACTCGCCCGTGCACGAGCTGCCCCCGCACACCAAGCTCGCCGCCGTCCTCGGCTTCGTCGTGGTCGTCGTCTCGACGCCCCGCGAGGCCGTCTGGGCCTTCGCCCTCTACGCCGCGCTCCTCGCGGCCGTCGCGGCGAAGGCCCGGATCCCGGCCGGCTTCCTCCTCAAGCGGCTGCTCATCGAGATCCCGTTCGTCGCCTTCGCGCTGCTCATGCCCTTCGTGGTCCCCGGCGAGCAGACGCAGGTCCTCGGTGTCTCGCTGAGCGTCCCCGGCCTGTGGGGCGCCTGGAACGTCCTCGCCAAGGGCACCCTCGGCGTCGCCGCCTCCGTGCTCCTCGCCTCCACCACCGAACTGCGGGCCCTGGTCCTCGGCCTCCAGCGCCTCAAGCTGCCGCCGCTGCTCGTCCAGATCGCCTCGTTCATGATCCGGTACGGCGACGTCATCACCGACGAGATGCGCCGCATGTCCGTCGCCCGCCGCTCGCGCGGCTTCGAGGCGAAGGGCGTCCGCCACTGGGGCGTCCTCGCCAAGTCCGCCGGCGCGCTCTTCATCCGCTCGTACGAGCGCGGCGAACGCGTCCACCTCGCCATGGTCAGCCGCGGCTACACCGGCACCATGCCGGTCATCGACGAGGTGACCGCCACCCGCGCCCAGTGGGCGCGGGCCGCCGCCCTGCCGCTCTCCGCACTCCTGATCTGCCTCCTCGGATGGACGACCACATGACCACCCCGCCGCCCTCCCTCGACGTCTCCGGCCTCGCGTACGCCTACCCCGACGGTCACCAGGCCCTCTTCGGCGTGGACCTGACCGTGGGGCGCGGCGAACGGGTCGCCCTCCTCGGCCCCAACGGCGCCGGCAAGACCACCCTCGTCCTCCACCTCAACGGCATCCTCACCGGCGGCGCGGGCACCGTCACCGTCGCCGGGCTGCCCGTCGGCAAGAAGCACATGGCCGAGATCCGCCGCAAGGTCGGCATCGTCTTCCAGGACCCCGACGACCAGCTGTTCATGCCGACCGTCCGCGAGGACGTGGCCTTCGGGCCGGCCGCCGCCGGCGTCCGGGGCACCGAGCTCGACGCCGTCGTCCGCAAGGCCCTCGACCGGGTCGGGATGGCCGAGTTCGCCGACCGGCCCCCGCACCACCTCTCCTTCGGGCAGCGCCGCCGGGTCGCCGTCGCGACCGTCCTCGCCATGGAGCCCGAGATCCTCGTCCTCGACGAGCCGTCCTCCAACCTGGACCCGGCCTCGCGCCGCGAGCTCGCCGACATCCTCCGGACGCTCGACGTCACCGTTCTGATGGTCACCCACGACCTGCCGTACGCCCTGGAGCTCTGCCCGCGCTCGGTGATCCTCAGCGAGGGCGTCATCGCCGCCGACGGGCCGACCGCCGGGATCCTCGCCGACGAGGAGCTGATGGCCCGGCACCGTCTGGAGCTGCCGTTCGGCTTCGTGCCGAGTTCCGTCGCCTGAGGCCCCCGGAATCCGTCCTCCGCCCGCCGCGTTGCACCATGGAGAGTCGGATCGGCGAAGTGAGGAGTGGGGACGTGGACGTCCAGGGCACGGTGGCGGCGGGCTGGGAGCCCGTCAGGGACGCGTTCCTGCGCAACTTCGAGCAGCGCGGCGAGCGCGGCGCGGCCGTCGCCGTCCACCGGGGCGGCGTCAAGGTCGTCGACCTGTGGGCGGGCAGCCGCGACGCCGACGGCACGGACCCGTGGACCGCCGACACCGCCCAGGTCGTTCGCTCGGCCACCAAGGGCGTCGCCGCCGCCGTCCCCCTGCTGCTGCACCAGCGCGGACTGCTCGACCTGGACGCCCCCGTCGCCACGTACTGGCCCGACTTCAAGGCCCACGGCAAGGACCGGGTGACCGTGCGGCAGCTCCTCGCCCACCGGGCCGGGGTGCCCGTCCTCGACCGGCCCCTCAGCCTCGCCGAGGCGGTCGACCTGCCGACGGCGACCGGGGCGATAGCCGCCCAGGAGCCCGTCTGGGAGCCCGGCACCGCCCACGGCTACCACGCCCACACCTTCAGCTGGCTCCTCTCCGGCCTGGTCCACCGGGTCACCGGCCGCACCATCGGCCGCTGGGTCGCCGAGGAGATCACCGGCCCCCTCGGCCTCGACCTGTGGATCGGCCTGCCCGACGCCGAGGCCCACCGCGTCGGCCGGCTCGGCCCCGTCGAGGAGGTCGACCCGCCGGGCGGCGGCGCGCTCAAGCTCCGCCCCAAGCGCTCCGTCACCGAGGCCTACCAGGACCCCGGGTCCCTCACCCGGCGCGCCTTCGGCGCCATCGACCCCAAGCCCGACGAGAACGACCCGGTCTACCGGGCCGCCGAACTCCCCGGCTCGGCCGGTGTCGCCACCGCCCGCGCCCTCTCCCGCTTCTACGCCGCCACCCTCGGCCCCCTCGACGGCACCGAGCGCCTCTTCGCCCCCGCCACCCTGACCCTCGCCCGCACCGAGGAGTCCGCGGGCCTGGACAAGGTGCTGCTCGTCGGCACGCGCTTCGGCCTCGGCCACATGCTGCACGGACCGGCCTCCCCGCTCCTCGGCCCGTCCTCCTTCGGTCATCCCGGCCGCGGCGGCTCCCTCGGCTTCGCCGACCCGGACGCGGGGATCGCCTTCGGGTACGTCACCAACGGCATGCGCAAGACGGTCACGGCCGACCCGCGCGCCCAGGCGCTGGTGCGCGCGGTCCGCTCGGTGACGGAGGCCTGAGGCCGACGGCGCTCCGACGCCGCCTCAGGGCCTGTCTTCCGGATCGGGCCGGGCTCGCGGCCTGATCCGGAAGACGGGCCCTGGGCGAGTAGGGTCGACGAGCCGGAGACGTACACAAGTCACAAGGGGAGCACGGCGGATGGACTCCATGCACGACACGTACGAGAAGCTGATCGCCCTGCTCGACGAGCGCGGCGCCACCTACCGGGTGATCGAGCACGCCCCCGAGGGCGCCACCGAGGCGGTCAGCGCGCTGCGGGGCAACACCCTGGCCCAAGCGGCCAAGTGCATCATCGCCATGGTGAAGATCGGCAAGAAGGAGAAGCGCTTCGCGCTCGTCGTCGTACCGGGCGACCGGCGCGTCGACCTCGCCGCCGTGAAGGCGCTGTACGGCGGCACGTACGTCTCCTTCGCCTCCCCGGAGATCGCCGAGGAACTCGCGGGCTCCCCGAGCGGCACCATCCTCCCCTTCGCCTTCGACGAGCGCCTCGAACTGCTCGTGGATCCCGCCCTGTTGGAGCACCCGGAGCTCTTCTTCAACGCCGCCCGGCTCGACCGTTCGATCGCCCTGTCCACCGAGGACTACCGGGCGATCGCCGAGCCGCGCGCCGAGCGCGTGTCCACGGACTGACGACGGGTGTGTCCACCGCCCGACGGCGTCAGGCCATGGCGGGCGTCAGCGCCAGCGCCATCCCGAGCCCGACGAGCACGGTCCCGATGACCTTGTTGAGCACGCCCTGTCGCCGCAACAGCCGCGTCCGCAGGGCGGAGTTGGAGAAGAGGACGGCGGCGAGCCCGAACCACACCAGGTGGGCGAACGACATGAACAGGCCGTAGCCGACCTGCTGGAAGACCGGGGTGTCGGCGCTGACGACCTGCGTGTACGTGCTCAGCACGAAGAGCATCGTCTTCGGGTTGAGCGCGTTGGTCAGGAACCCGGTGCGCAGCGCCCCGGCCTTCGTCATCCCGGCGTCGTCCGAAAGGTCCACGTCCACCTGGGACTTGGTCGTGAAGGTCTTGTACCCGATGTACACCAGGTAGGCGGCGCCGACCAGCTTCATCGCCGTGAACAGTGCCGGGGTGCGGGAGACGAGCAGGCCGACGCCCAGCATGGTGTACGTGACGTGGACGAGCACGCCCGCCGCGATCCCGACCGCCGCGAGGACGCCGGCCGTCCGCCCGTACAGATAGCTGTTGCGGACGGTCATGGCGAAGTCCGCGCCGGGGCTGATGACAGCCAGAACCGTGATGACCGCGACGGCGATCAGCTGACCCATGAATTCCCACCCCTCGACGAGAACTGCGAACCTAGCCGATCACCGAGGGGCGGCGCGAGGGCGAGGTGACACGGTCGGCGCACCGGAGCACGGGGCGACCGCCACCCGCGTACGGCTCACACCACGCGGAAGGGCGACTGAGCCCCCCCCGCTCGCCCCGCGTACCGACCCCGCCCCCTCACCCCGCGTGCAGCATCAGCCCGATCCCCACCACCATCAGGCCCGCCGCCGCGATCCTCGGGGCGCCGAAGCGTTCCTTGAAGAAGAGGGCGCCGATGGCCGCGCCCACGATGATGGAGGACTCGCGCAGGGCGGCGATCGGGGCCAGGGGGGCCTTCGTCTGGGCCCACAGGACGAGGGCGTACGCCGCCACCGAGAGGGCCGCGCCGAGCAGGCCCCGGGCCGCGTACGGGCGGAGCTGGGGGAGGAGCGCCGCGCGGCGGGTCCAGAGGGCGTACGCCGGGATCGCCAGGCCCTCCAGGATCATCAGCCACCCGATGTAGCCGAGCGGGGTGCCGGAGGCGCGGACGCCGACGCCGTCCACGACCGTGTAGAGGGCGATCGACAGGCCCGTCGCGCCCGCCGCGAGCAGCGCGGGCCAGTGCGGGCGGGCGTCCTTGCCCCGGATGCCCCACAGGGCGAGGCCCGTCAGGCCCGCGCAGGCCACCGCCACCCCGAGCAACTGCCAGCCGTCCGGCACCTCGTGGACGAAGACCGCCGCGAGGACGGTCACGACCAGCGGGGCCGTCCCGCGCGCGATCGGGTACATCTGGCCGAAGTCGCCGAGACTGAACGAGCGCATCAGCAGGGCGTAGTAGCCGATGTGCAGGAGCGCCGACGCGAGCAGGTACGGCCACGCCCCCGCCGCCGGCAGCGGCACGAAGCAGGCCACGGCCATGCCGATCAGCGCCCCGCCGCCGGAGATCAGCGTGAAGGAGAGCAACTGGTCCTTGATGCCGTGCGCGATCGCGTTCCAGCCGGCGTGCGTGACGGCCGCGACGAGGACCGCGAGCGTGACGAGCGGCGTCACGCGGAGGGCTCGCGGACGTCCACCAGCGTGCCGCCGGCGTGCGCGACCAGCGCCTTCGGGTCCATCGCGAAGACCGTGTGCGGGGTGCCCGCCGCCGCCCACACCACCGGGTGGTCGAGGACGCCCCGGTCGGCGAGGACCCGCGTCCTGGTCCGGTGCCCGAACGGCGGCACGCCCCCGATCGCGTACCCCGTCGTCTCCCGGACCGCCTTCGCGTCCGCCCGGGTCACCTTCTCCGCACCCAGCTCCTGCCGCACCCGCTCGACGTCCACCCGTGACGCGCCGTCCATCAGGACGAGGACCGGCACGCCGTCGGCCGCGAAGACCAGCGACTTCACGATCTCCGCGGCCCCGCAGCCGATGGCGTCGGCGGCCTGCTGCGCGGTGCGGGTCTCGTCCGGGAAGCGGCGGATCTCGACGTCGAGACCCAGCTCCCGAAGGGCGGCGGCGAACTGGGGATGGGCGGCGGAAGCGGTGTCCTCGTCAGTCGTCATGGCCCGCACGCTAGCGGTCGGTGTACGGGCCACGCGACCGGGTTCCGGCGAGGATCACCCCGCCTTCAGCACCTGCGCGACCACCGGGCCGGCCGCGTCGCCGCCGTGTCCGCCCGCCTGGACGACGGCCGCGGCCGCGAGGTCGCCCGAGTAGCCGGTGAACCAGCTGTTCGACACCGCCTGGTTGTCGAGCTCGGCGGAGCCGGTCTTGGCGCCCTTGGGGGAGGGGACGCCGCTCATCGCCTCCGCGGCGGTGCCGTTCGTCGCCGCCGCGTTCATCATCCGGCGCAGTCCGGAGGCGACCTCGGGGGAGAGCCGGTCCGCCGTCGCGAACTCACGGTCGTCGAGCTCCCGCGCCACCAGGTACGGCTGGAGGAAGCCGCCGTTCTTCGCGGTCGCGGAGAGCGAGGCGACGTTCAGGGCGCTCATCGTGATCTTGCCCTGGCCGATGTACGAGGCGGGCGTCTCGGCGCCCGCGGACTCGGGCACGGAGCCGTCCGAGGCCTGGACGCCGATGTTCCACGTCTGGCCGATGCCGAAGGAGTCGCGGGCGGTCGCGCCGAGGGCGGTGTCCGCGATGCCCTTGTCGCTGAGCTTGCTGATCGCCTTGATGAAAGCGGTGTTGCAGGAGCGGCGGAAGGCGTCGGTGAGGGTGCCGCCGGTGATGCTGAACCTGCGGAGGTTCTGGAAGGTCCTGCCCCTCGACAGGACGTCGGGAGGACACTCGACCCGGCTGCCGGGCGTCGCCAGACCGTTCTGCATCATCATCGTCGCCGTGACGATCTTCATCGTCGAGCCGGGGGCCTGCTGCCCCATGAACGCGGTGTTGAACTCCTTGGCGGGATTGTTGGCGACCGCCCGTATCGCTCCCGTCGACGGCTCGATCGCGGCCACCGAGGCCGAGCCGAAGTCCTTGACCGCCTTCTCGGCCGCCGCCTGGACATCCGCGTCGATGGTGGTCCTCAGGGTGCCGGGCTTCCCCTTCCGCAGGACGAGGAGAGGGGTGTCGGCGACGCTCTCGCTGCCCGACTCGATCCACGTCTCGACGCCGGCGGTGCCGTCGACCTTCGTCCCGTACCGCTTGCGCAGCTCGGCCAGGACCGGCCGCAGCGAGGGGTACTTCTCCGCCGTCAGCTCCACGCCGTCCCGGTCGACGGCCTTCACCTCGGCGGTCTTCGCGACGCCCGTCCGCAGGGCGCCGGCGGCGGTCAGCTTCGGGTGGAGCACGGTCGGCTGCCACCTCACGAGCGGCCGGCCGGTGGTCCGGCCGCGCACCACGGTCAGCTCGGAGGCGTACGACCACTCCTTGGACACGTCCTCGTACGTGATCGTCGCCCTCACCGTGAAGGGCACCTTCGCGCCGACGGCCGTCCCCGGCGTGATGACCGCCTTCGAGACCTTGGCGTCCTCCCGGTACGCGGCGACCGCGGTGCCGGCCGTGACCGGGTCGTCCGTCAGCTGGGCCGCCCGCTCCGGCTCCCCGGCGGCCCAGGCGGCCAGGAAGTCCTTCGCGGTGGCCGAGACCTCCTCGGGGGTGACGGGCCCCGTCTTCGGCGCGTCACCGGCCTTGGCGCCCACGGAGGTCTCACCGCCCGTGATCCCGTTCCAGAGGTTGTAGCCCCCGTACCCGACCCCACTCGCCACGACGGCGAACACGCCCCCGACGATCGCGACCTTCGCCCCACTGCGCACGACTGCGCCTCCCCTCCCCAGGTGGACCGACGAGTCAAGCAGCCGCGGCGTCGACGTGTCGAGCAACTATCGCCACATCTGTCAGACCCGCCCCGGGGGAAAGGGGTCGGCTACACCCAGGTGTCCAGCCACATCCGGGCCCGCCAGCTGTCCATCGGAATGGGGGTCCCGGTGTAGATGGGCCAGAAGTAGATGAAATTCCAGACGATGAGCAGGACGAGACATCCCGCCGCCACCGCGCCGAATGTCCGGCGTCTTTCCGATGAACCGCGGGGGCCGATGAGCGCGCCCAGCATCATGGTCACCGCCAGGCACAGGAAAGGCACGAAGACGACCGCGTAGAAAAGGAAGATGGTGCGTTCCTGGTAAAGGAACCAGGGGAGCCAGCCGGCCGCGATGCCGCAGGCGATCGCGCCCGCGCGCCAGTCGCGGCGGAAGGCCCAGCGCCACAGGACGTACAGGATCGCGAAGCAGGCCGCCCACCACAGGAGAGGGGTGCCGAGGGCCAGGACCTCCTGGGCGCACTTCTCGGTCGCGGTCGCCGGGCAGCCGTTCGTGCCGGGGGCGGGGGACTCGTAGAAGTACGAGACGGGACGGCCGAGGACGATCCAGGACCAGGGGTTCGACTGGTAGGTGTGCGGCGAGGTGAGGCCGACGTGGAAGGTGTACACCTCGGACTCGTAGTGCCAGAGGCTGCGCAGCCAGTCCGGGAGCCAGCCCCACGTCCCGCCGCCGACCGCCTTGTCGTGGTCGGTGGCCCAGTGGCGGAAGTAGCCCTTGTCGCTGACCAGCCAGCCGGTCCAGGTCGCCAGGTACGTCGCGATCGCCACCGGCACCACCGACACGAACGCCGGCAGCAGGTCCTTCTTGATCACCGCGAGGTACGGGCGGACGGCGCCGGCCGTGCGGCGGCCGCCGACGTCCCACAGGACGGTCAGCAGACCGAAGCCGACCATCACGTACAGGCCGTTCCACTTGGTCGCCGCCGCGAGGCCGAGGGACACGCCGGCCGCGAGCCGCCACGGCCGCCAGCCCAGGCGCAGCGCCTCCGCGATCTCCGCGTCCGGCCGCAGCACCCCCTCCTCGTCCTCCGGCAGCGCCGCCGCGAGCCGCGCCCGCGTCCGGTCCCGGTCCAGCACGAGGCAGCCGAAGGCGGCGAGCACGAAGAACATCAGCACCTGGTCGAGGAGCGCGGTGCGGCTCATCACGAAGTGCAGTCCGTCGACGGCGAGCAGCAGGCCCGCCAGGCAGCCGAGGAACGTCGAGCGGAAGAGGCGCCGCCCGATCCGGCACAGCATCAGCACCGACAGGGTGCCGAGCAGCGCCACCATGAAGCGCCAGCCGAAGGGCTCGAAGCCGAAGAGCTTCTCGCCGACGCCGATCACCCATTTGCCCATCGGCGGATGGACGACGTACCCCGGGTCGGTCGGGATCAGGACCGACCCCGGGTCCTTCAGGATCGTCTTGTCGATGTCCTTCGGCCAGGCCCCCTCGTACCCCTGGTTGATCAGGGCCCAGGAGTCCTTGGCGTAGTACGTCTCGTCGAATATCACCGCGTGCGGCTTGCCCAGGTTCCAGAACCGCAGCAGGCCCGCGACCGCCGTGACCAGCAGCGGACCGCCCCAGGCGAGGAGCCGCCACAGCCGCTCGGCGCCGCCGGGGCCGATGCCGAGCAGCGACCACGTCCGGGCGGAGGGCCGGGTGTACGAGGGGACGAGCCGCTCGCGCAGCCCGATGGGCGCGGTGTCCGGGGCCGGCGGCGCGTAGCCGAAGCGCCGCAGCCTGAGCTGCCAGGAAGAGGGCTCTGCCACGGGCGCCGCCATGGGGTGCTGGCCCTCCAGGGCCTCGGGTGCGGTACTGGTCACCGCGCCATCGTAGGGAACGCGCCTGTGCGAGTCGCCTGTCCGGGCTGGGAGGATGTCCCGTGTGACAGGAACGCTGGTACTCGCAGGGACCCCCATCGGTGACATCGCGGACGCCCCGCCCCGGCTCGCCACCGAACTGCAGAGCGCGGACATCGTGGCCGCCGAGGACACCCGGAGGCTGCGCGGCCTCACCCGGGCGCTCGGCGTCCACACCACGGGCCGGGTCGTCTCGTACTTCGAGGGCAACGAGTCCGCCCGTACGCCCGAGCTGGTCGAGGCGCTGGTCGGCGGCGCGCGGGTGCTGCTCGTGACCGACGCGGGCATGCCGTCCGTCTCGGACCCCGGCTACCGGCTCGTCGCCGCCGCCGTCGAGCAGGACATCAAGGTGACGGCCGTCCCCGGCCCGTCCGCCGTGCTCACCGCGCTCGCCCTCTCCGGCCTCCCCGTGGACCGCTTCTGCTTCGAGGGCTTCCTGCCCAGGAAGGCCGGCGAGCGGCTCGGACGTCTGCGCGAGGTCGCGGACGAGCGGAGGACGCTCGTGTACTTCGAGGCCCCGCACCGGCTCGACGACACCCTCGCCGCGATGGCCGAGGTCTTCGGCGCCGAGCGCCGGGCCGCCGTCTGCCGGGAGCTGACCAAGACGTACGAGGAGGTCAAGCGCGGCCCGCTCGGTGAGCTCGCGGAATGGGCGAAGGACGGCGTACGGGGCGAGATCACCGTCGTCGTCGAGGGCGCCCCGGAGACCGGGCCCGCCGAGCTCGACGCGGAGGAGCTGGTGCGCAGGGTGCGGGTGCGCGAGGAGGCGGGGGAGCGCCGCAAGGAGGCGATCGCCGCCGTCGCGGCCGAGGCGGGACTTCCCAAGCGGGAGGTGTTCGATGCCGTGGTCGCGGCAAAGAATGCGGAGGCGTCAGGCCCTGGAAAAGGTAAAGAGCTAACCTGAAAGGCAAAGCCGAAACCGGCGCCGGGACTCTTCCTTGGGCGCTTGGCAAGGGAAGAGCCAAAAGCCTTCCATGGTTCGTTCCCCGCTGATGCGCTCCGGCCCGAAAAGGCGTCCACTGATCAGTGGAGAGGAGCTGGCATGAGCGAGATCACCGGCACCGGCATATCCGTCGCCCATGAGGCGTACGCCTTCGCCTGCATGCGCTGTGGATACGGCTGGGAGCAGGCGTACGACATCGAGCACCACGTCGACGCCGCCGGCCAGGAATTCGTCGTCTACAAGGCCGAGGGAGAGCGGGTACCGTCCCCGCTGTCCAGCCCCACCTGCATGAACTGCGGCGGCCACGTCGTCCGCATCATGCGCGCGGGGCAGGTGTCGTCGGTGCTCGACCTGGTCGCCGCGACCGAGAAGCACCAACACGGGGCGCGGGCGACGAAGCCCGTCTCACCGGCCGGCCCCATCGGCCAGGAACTGACCGAGGACACTCCAGAGAAGCCGCCGGTACCGCACCACTGGCACCTGTCGGACCTCTTCCACCCCTTCCGGCGTCACCAGTAGGCCACACGGAGGCACTCGTGGTCCTCGTACGATCGGGACCATGAGTGCCAAGGACGCCCCGCCGCCGCTGCCCGAGCCCCTCCTCGTGGAGGTCGCGGACTCGCACACCCACATGGACCTGCAGTCCGGGACCGTCGAGGAGGCCCTGATCAAGGCCGCCGCCGTCGGCGTGACCACGGTCGTCCAGGTCGGCTGCGACGTGAAGGGCTCGCAGTGGGCCGCCGAGACGGCCGCCGCCCACGAGAACGTGCACGCGGCCGTCGCGCTGCACCCCAACGAGGCCCCCAGGATCGTCCTCGGCGATCCCGACGGCTGGTCGCGCCAGGGCGCCCGTCAGGGCGGCGGCGACGCCGCCCTCGACGACGCGCTCACCGAGATCGACCGGCTCGCCGCACTGCCGCACGTCCGCGGGGTCGGCGAGACCGGCCTCGACTTCTTCCGCACCGGACCCGAGGGCATCGCCGCGCAGGAGCGTTCCTTCCGCGCCCACATCGAGATCGCCAAGCGGCACGGCAAGGCCCTCGTCATCCACGACCGGGAGGCCCACGCCGACGTGCTCCGCGTCCTGGACGAGGAGGGCGCCCCCGAGCGGACCGTCTTCCACTGCTACTCCGGCGACGCGGAGATGGCCGAGATCTGCGCCGCCAAGGGCTACTACATGTCCTTCGCCGGCAACGTCACCTTCAAGAACGCCCAGCCGCTGCGGGACGCCCTCGCGATCGCCCCGCTGGAGCTGGTCCTCGTCGAGACCGACGCCCCCTTCCTCACCCCCGCGCCCTTCCGGGGCCGCCCGAACGCCCCGTACCTGATCCCGGTCACCGTGCGGGCCATGGCGGAGGTCCGCGGCATCGGGGAGAACGAGCTGGCCGAGGCGATCGCCGTGAACACGGCCCGCGCCTTCGATTACTGATGCATAACAGTTACGTGCAGTAGTCGGGTCGTCGTGGAGCGTGACCGGGGTCGGGGCTAGGGTCCCGGCCTCGTGAGCACTTCCCAGGGCAGTCACCGAGCCGGACGGCGGGCGGCGGGCACCACCCTGCCCCTGCACGAGCAGCCGACGATGGCGGCGCCCCTCGTCGTCCCCGCCTCCCCCGCGCCCGGCCCCGCCCCCGGCACCGTCCCCGGGCAGGGCTCCCGGGCCGGAGCCCGCCGCGCCTCCCGCCGCCGCAAGGCCCCCGGGGGCGCCGGGACCGCCGCGGAAGGGCTGCGGAGGCTCGTCCCGCAGGCCCTCGTCGTCGCCTTCCTGGCAGGCGGCACCAGCGCCTTCGTCGCCGACGACAAGGCCGTCGAGCTCACCGTCGACGGCGTCCCGCGCACCCTCCACACCTTCGCCGACGACGTCGCCGAGCTCCTCGCCGACGAGGGCGTCGCCGTCGGCGAGCACGACATCGTCGCCCCCGGCCCCACCGAGGCCCTGGCCGACGGCGACGACATCGTCGTCCGGTACGGGCGGCCGGTCTCCCTCACCGTCGACGGACACCGCCACCGGGTGTGGACGACCGCCGGGACCGTCGAGGGGGCGCTGCGCCAGCTCGGGGTCCGCGCGGAGGGCGCCTACCTCTCGGTCTCCCGCGGCGCCGTGATCTCCCGCCAGGGCCTCGCCCTCGACGTCCGCACCGAGCGGGCCGTCACCTTCCTGGCCGACGGGCGCGAGCGGACCGTCCGCACGAACGCCGCCACCGTCCGGGAGGCCCTCGCCGAGGCCGGGATCACGCTCTCCGGACAGGACACCACCTCCGTGCCGGCCGGCTCCTTCCCCCGCGACGGCCAGACCGTGAACGTGCTGCGCATCACCGGCTCCCGGCAGGTGCGGGAGGAGTCCGTCCCGTACGCCGTCGAGCAGGTCCGCGACCCCGTGCTCTTCGCCGGCACCGAGGTCGTCGAACGGCAGGGCGCCCCGGGCGTCCGCCGCGTCACGTACAGCCTGCGCACGGTCAACGGCGTCAAGGAACGGCCCCGCAGGACCGGCGAGGAGATCGTCCGCGAACCCGTCAGCCGCAAGGTCCGGATCGGCACCCGGCCGCTGCCCACCTCCGTCGCCGGCGCCGACGGCCTCGACTGGGGCGCGCTCGCCGCCTGCGAGTCCGGCGGCCGCCCGAACGCGGTCGACCCCTCGGGGACGTACGGCGGGCTCTACCAGTTCGACCCCGGCACCTGGCACGCCCTCGGAGGCACCGGCACCGCCCAGAACGCGCCCGCCGCCGAGCAGACGTTCCGCGCGAAGAAGCTGTACGTGCAGCGGGGCGCGAGCCCCTGGCCCCACTGCGGACGCCGGCTGTACCGGTGAGCCGGGGGCCGGGCGGGGCCGTACCGGTGAGCCCGGGGCCGGACCGGTGAGCCGTGGGCCGGCCGCACCGGGCGGGGCCGGACCGGTGAGCCGTAGGTCGGCCCTACCGGGGCCCCGTAGGCTGTACCGGTGAGCACCACCACCGGCCCCGAAAGCCCCGACGCCCTCCTCGGCCCCGCCGACATCCGTGAGCTGGCCGCCGCCCTCGGCGTGCGCCCCACGAAGCAGAAGGGCCAGAACTTCGTCATCGACGCCAACACCGTCCGGCGGATCGTCCGCACGGCCGGGGTGCGGCCCGAGGACGTGGTCGTGGAGGTGGGCCCCGGGCTCGGCTCCCTCACCCTGGCCCTCCTGGAGGCCGCCGACCGCGTGACGGCCGTCGAGATCGACGACGTGCTCGCCGCCGCGCTGCCCGCGACGATCGCCGCCCGGATGCCCGCCCGCGCGGACCGCTTCGCGCTCGTCCACTCCGACGCGATGCACGTCGAGGAGCTCCCGGGCCCGCCGCCCACCGCGCTCGTCGCGAACCTGCCGTACAACGTGGCCGTGCCCGTCCTGCTCCACATGCTGGAGCGGTTCCCGACCATCGAGCGGACCCTCGTCATGGTCCAGGCCGAGGTCGCCGACCGGCTCGCAGCCAAGCCGGGGAACAAGGTGTACGGGGTCCCCTCCGTCAAGGCCAACTGGTACGCGGAGGTCAAGCGCGCCGGCGCCATCGGCCGCAACGTCTTCTGGCCCGCGCCGAACGTCGACTCCGGCCTCGTCTCCCTCGTCCGCCGCACCGAACCCCTCCCGACCACCGCGAGCCGCCGGGAGGTCTTCGCGGCCGTCGACGCGGCCTTCGCACAGCGCCGCAAGACCCTGCGCGCGGCCCTCGCGACCTGGGCGGGCTCGCCCGCGGCCGCGGAGGAGGCCCTGGTGAAGGCCGGGATCTCGCCGCAGGCGCGGGGCGAGTCGCTGACGGTGGAGGAGTTCGCGCGGATCGCGGAGAACAAGCCGGAGGCGACGGCATGAGCGGCGTGACCGTACGGGTTCCCGCCAAGGTCAACGTGCAGCTCGCCGTCGGCGCGGCCCGCCCCGACGGCTTCCACGACCTGGCGAACGTCTTCCTCGCCGTCTCCCTGTACGACGAGGTGACCGCCACCCCCGCCGACGGACTGACGGTCACCTGCGAGGGCCCGGACGCCGACAAGGTGCCGCTGGACCGCACCAACCTGGCCGCGCGCGCCGCCGAGCTCCTCGCCGCCCGGCACGGCATCGCCCCCGACGTGCACCTGCACATCGAGAAGGACATCCCCGTCGCCGGCGGCATGGCCGGCGGCAGCGCGGACGGCGCGGGCGCGCTGCTCGCGTGCGACGCGCTCTGGGGGCTGGACACGCCCCGTGACGTGCTCCTGGAGATCTGCGCGGAACTCGGCTCCGACGTGCCGTTCAGCCTCGTCGGCGGGGCGGCGCTCGGCACCGGGCGCGGCGAGAAGCTGACGGAGCTGCCGGTCGGCGGCACCTTCCACTGGGTGTTCGCCGTCGCCGACGGCGGGCTCTCGACCCCGGTGGTGTTCGGCGAGTTCGACCGCCTCGCCGAGGGCGTCGACATTCCCGAGCCGGCCGCGTCGCCGGCCCTCCTGGAGGCCCTGGCGACCGGCGACACCACCGCTCTCGCCGCGACCCTCGCCAACGACCTCCAGGCCCCGGCGCTCTCCCTGCGCCCCTCGCTCGCCGCGACCCTGAGGGCCGGCACGGACGCGGGCGCCCTCGCGGCCCTGGTCTCCGGCTCGGGCCCGACGACGGCGTTCCTGGTGAAGGACCAGGAGGCGGCGACCGCGGTCGCCGCCGCCCTCACCGCCTCGGGCACCTGCCGCACGGCCCGCGTGGCGACGTCACCGGCACCGGGCGCGGTCGTTCTGCCCGCCTGACACCTTCACGCCGGCCGGCGCCTCCCGCTCGCCTGGCGCGGGTGGAGGGAACGGCGGCGCCGGGCCTTGTCATGGCCGGCCGGTCAGAGCTTGTTCCTGGAGACGCGGGCCAGGAGGAGGTTCGGGTCCTTCTTGTTCGCGGGGGCGAAGTAGGACGCGCTGGGCACGTAGACGGTCTTGGCGCGGATCGCCACCGAGGTCGGGTTGGACAGGCCGCCCGTGGCGGTGAGGACGGTCTTGTGGGTGCCGTCGGGGCGGACGAGTTCGAGCTTGTTCTCCGTGACCCGCGCGGCCAGGACCGTGTCGCCGTGCCCGGTGAAGGCGAAGTCGTCGATCCCGGTGAGCCCGGTCGCCCTGGTCTGGATCGGGCCCGCGGACCGGTTCCTCTTGATCGGGATGCGGAGCAGGGTGCTGTGGGCGGAGTTGGACACCCAGACGGCGCCGTCGTGGAGCTTCAGGCCGTTGGCGCCGTAGGGGAGCTCCTCGGTCGGCTGGAGGGCGTCTCCGGTGGCCCAGACCCTCGCCTCCACCTCTTCGTCCCCGTCCGGCACCGGCGCGCTCCACACGACGCCGCGCGCCGAGTCGGCGGCGTACAGGGTCTCGCACCTCTCGTCGAGGGCGAGGCCGTTGGGGAAGCCGTCGACGGGCACCTTCACGATCCGCCGGGGCGCGCTGCCGTCGGGGCGGACGCGCCAGATGCCGTTCTCGTCCTCGGTGCCGGTGACGTAGTTGACGTACAGGGTGCCGTCATGGGCGCGGGCGATGCCCGTGACGAGGGACGACGGCGGGTCGGTCACCGTGGGGAGGGTCGCGACCTCCACCGGCCCGGACCCGTTCCTGCCGACCCGCACCACCTTGTGGGCGAGGGAGAAGGTCAGGAGGGCGGAGCCGTCGGGCTCCAGGGCGATGTTCTCCGGGGTCTCTCCGTCGGTGAACTTGAAGTGGGCGACGACGCGGGGGTCGGACACGGTCGGGTCGCCGGCCGACGCCGGGCCGGCGGCGAGCAGGGTGAGGGCCGCGGTGGCGACGGCGACGGCGGCCAGACGGGGGTGTCTCGACATGGGCTTCTCCTCGTGGGGGACGCGGGTGACCTGAGGAGAGGCTGGCGGTTCGCCGGCCGGAGAGCGCGGCAGCCGTGGCCGGGAGGTCGCCCACGTGGCCGACGCCATGGGGCCGGTTGGCAGCGCGGCGCCGCTCCCGCACGGGACGACGGCCGGCGTCCGGCGGCCCTCTCGTACCGTACGCCCGCCCGGCCGTCCGTACTCAGCCGGTGGTTGAGTATCCGCGCCCTGACGGCCGGCCCGGGTGCCGCGGGACCGTACCCGCATGGGAATCAGCGCGCGTGAACTCGCCGCCGCCACGCCGGCGACGCGGGACCGGTACGTCGATCTGCTCCGGGTCGCCTCGCTCGCGGTCGTCGTCCTCGGCCACTGGCTGATGGCGGCCGTCACCGCCGACGGGCAGGTCGGGAACCTGCTCGCCGTCGTGCCGGAGCTCCAGGTGGTGACCTGGGCGTTCCAGGTGATGCCGGTGTTCTTCTTCGTCGGCGGCTTCTCGCACGCCCTCGCCCACCGCTCCCGCCCCCGGTACGCGGCCTTCCTGCGGGCCCGGCTCCAGCGGCTGCTGCGGCCGACGATGGTGTTCGTCGGGGTGTGGGGCGCGGCCGCGCTGGTGCTCCAGCTGTCCGGCGCCGACGGAGGGCTCACCGGGGTCGCGCTGCGGCTCGTCACGCAGCCGCTGTGGTTCATCGGGATCTACCTCGCGATGGTGGCCTTCACGCCGCCGCTGATGCGGCTGCACGAGCGGTGGGGCTGGGGCGCGTTCGGCGCGCTCGCCGGCGGCGCGGTCGCGGTGGACGTGCTGCGGTTCGCGGCGGACGTCCCCTTCGTCGAGTTCCTGAACTTCGCCTTCGTGTGGCTCGCCGTCCACCAGCTCGGCTTCCTCCGCGCCGACGGCATGATCCGCCGCCCGGCCCCGCTCGCCGCCGCGGGCCTCGTCGGCGCGACCGCGCTGGTCGCCCTCGGGCCGTACCCGCTGTCGATGGTGGGAATGCCGGGGGAGAAGGTGTCGAACATGGCCCCGCCGACCCTCGCCCTGCTCTGCCACGGGCTGTGGCTGGTCGGCGCGGTCGAGCTGCTGAGGGGCCCGGGGGCGCGGCTCGTCGCCCGCGCCGGGGTGTGGCGGACGGTGGTCGCCGCCAACGGGATCGCGATGACGGCCTTCCTGTGGCACCTGACGGCCATGCTCGGCGTGTACGGGGCGCTGCTCGGTCTCGGCGTGGAGCTCCCGGCCCCCGCCTCGGCCGCCTGGTGGGCGCAGGTCCCGCTCCGCTTCGTGGCGGCGGCCGTGCTCACGGCCCTGCTCGTCGCCGTCTTCCGCCGCTTCGAGGCCCCGGTCCCGGCCGCCCCGGCGACCGGCGCGGGCGGCCCCCTCGCCGCCCTCGGCATCACCCTCGCCCTCTTCGGCGTCCTGGGCCTGTCCCTGACGGGCTTCGGCGGGCTCCTCGACGGCCACGCGGCGACGCTGATCGCCGTCCCGGTCACGGCCCCGGCGGCCGTCGGCCTGGCCCTGGCGGGCTGGCTGCTCGTGGAGCGGGCCGGGCGGGGCTCCGGGGCCTGACGGCGGGCGCCCGGGGCGGTGCGCGCGGCGACGTACCCTTGGACGTCGATCGATCCCCCGTACAGGAGTCAACGTGGCCGTCAACCTGGTCAATGTCGAGGCAGTCAGCAAGGTGTACGGCACCCGTGCCCTGCTCGACGGGGTCTCGCTCGGCGTCTCCGAGGGGGACCGGATCGGGGTCGTCGGACGCAACGGCGACGGCAAGACCACCCTCATCCGGATGCTCGCCAAGCTGGAGGAGGCCGACACCGGCCGCGTCACCCACAGCGGAGGGCTCCGCCTCGGGGTGCTCACCCAGCACGACTCCCTCGACCCGAAGGCCACCATCCGGCACGAGGTCATCGGCGTCATGGCCGACCACGAGTGGGCGGGCAGCGCCAAGATCCGCGACGTGCTCACCGGGCTCTTCGGCGGGCTCGACCTGCCCGGCTTCGAGCAGGGCCTCGACACGGTCATCGGCCCGCTCTCCGGCGGCGAGCGGCGGCGCATCGCGCTCGCCAGGCTCCTCATCGAGGACCAGGACCTGATCGTCCTCGACGAGCCCACCAACCACCTCGACGTCGAGGGCATCGCCTGGCTCGCCAAGCACCTCCAGGAGCGCCGCTCGGCGCTCGTCTGCGTCACCCACGACCGCTGGTTCCTCGACCAGGTCTGCACCCGCATGTGGGACGTGCAGCGCGGTGACGTGCACGAGTACGAGGGCGGCTACTCCGACTACGTCTTCGCCCGCGCCGAGCGCGAGCGGATCGCGGCCACGGAGGAGACCAAGCGGCAGAACCTGATGCGCAAGGAGCTGGCCTGGCTGCGGCGCGGCGCCCCCGCCCGCACCTCCAAGCCGCGCTACCGCATCGAGGCCGCGAACGAGCTGATCGCCGACGTGCCGCCGCCGCGCGACACCAGCGAGCTGATGAAGTTCGCCAACGCCCGCCTCGGCAAGACGGTCTTCGACCTGGAGGACGTGAGCATCACCGCCGGGCCCAAGGAGCTGCTCAAGCACCTCACCTGGCAGCTCGGCCCCGGCGACCGCATCGGCCTCGTCGGCGTCAACGGCGCGGGCAAGACCTCACTCCTGCGGGCGCTCGCCGAGGCGGCCGTCAGCCAGGGCGAGAAGCAGCCGGCCGCCGGCAGGATCGTCGTCGGCAAGACCGTCCGGCTCGCCTACCTCTCGCAGGACGTCACCGAACTCCCCGCCGCGCTGCGCGTCCTGGAGGCCGTCCAGCAGATCCGCGACCGGGTCGACCTCGGCAAGGGCCGCGAGATGACGGCCGGACAGCTCTGCGAGCAGTTCGGCTTCTCCAAGGAGAAGCAGTGGACGCCGGTCGGCGACCTCTCCGGTGGCGAGCGCCGCCGCCTGCAGCTGCTGCGCCTGCTGATGGACGAGCCGAACGTCCTCTTCCTCGACGAGCCCACCAACGACCTCGACATCGAGACCCTGACGCAGCTGGAGGACCTCCTCGACGGCTGGCCGGGCTCCATGATCGTCATCTCCCACGACCGGTTCTTCATCGAGCGCACCACGGACCGGACGTTCGCGCTGCTCGGCGACCGGACCCTGCGGATGCTGCCGCGCGGCATCGACGAGTACCTGGAGCGGCGCCGGAAGATGATCGAGGCGTCGGTCCCGGCGCCCGCCGCCGCGCCCGCGCAGCAGAAGCCGGGCGTCTCCGCCGCGGACGCCCGCGCGGCCAAGAAGGAGCTGCAGAAGGTCGAGCGTCAGCTCGACAAGCTCTCCGACAAGGAGGCGAAGCTGCACGCCCAGATCGCCGACAACGCCACCGATTTCGAGAAGGTGGCGAAGCTGGACGCGGAGCTCCGGGAACTCGCGGGGGAGCGGGAGGAATTGGAGATGCGCTGGCTCGAGCTGGCCGAGGACGCGTAGCCGCACTTCGCATCCGCGACGCATAACGAGGGCATCACAGGCCGGTCCTCCCTTGGGTACAAGGGGCGGACCGGTCGCTTTTGCGCCATCGCGTGAGTGGTAGAAAGAAAACCCGCTCACTTCTAGGGGGAAACCGCTGATGACCCAGCCGCCCAGCAACCAGCCGCCGGGGGGCTTCGGAGCCCCTCAGGACCCGAACCAGGGGCCGGGCCAGGGCATGCCGCCCGTGCCGCCGGTCCCGCCGCAGGCCCCGCCCGCCCCGCAGACCCCGCCGCCGGCCGCGCCGGGACCGTACGGACAGCCGACGCAGCCCGGGTACGGGTACCCGCAGCAGCCGGGACAGGCTCCGCAGCAGCCGGGACAGGCCCCGCAGCCCGGCCCCTACGGCCAGCCCGGTCCTTACGGGCAGCCGGCGCCGCAGCCGTACGGCTACCCGCAGCAGGGCCAGCCCGGCCAGGCGCCGCAGCCCGGTCCGTACGGCCAGCAGCAGAGCCCTTACGGCGGCTACCCGACCCAGCCCATGTACCAGGGCGCCCCCACCCCGCCCCAGGGCCCCGGTGGCGGCGGTCCGTTCAAGGGCCGGACCGGTGTCGTCGCGGGCGTGGCCGCCGCGGCCGTCCTGGTCGCCGCCGTCACGACCTGGGCCGTCGTCGGCGGGGACGACGAGAAGGACCCGGTCGCGCAGCCCACCGCCACGGCCAGCTCCTCCGGCGCCCCCAAGCCCACCGAGTCGGTGGACCAGGGCGACGGCACGGGCGACGGCGGCAACGACGACGAGGACCTCAACGCGGGCCGTCAGGCCGGCGAGGCGAAGGTCAACTGGCTGCTGAAGAACGACGTCGACCTGCCCCGCAACGGCTCCGACGCCTTCGGCCCGTGGATCGTCGGCGACACCGTCGTCAAGGCGATGTACAAGGGCGTCGACGGCTACAACCTGGGCGACGGCAAGCGTAAGTGGCACGTCGACCTGCCGTTCGAGCTGTGCGCGGTCCCGCCGGAGCCCGCCGCCGACGGCTCCATGGTGTTCGGCTACGCCGAGAGCGCCAAGGACGGCGCCAAGTGCACCCAGCTCCAGAAGGTCGACCTCAAGACGGGTAAGCCCGGCTGGAAGAAGGCCGTCCCGAAGGCCACGGGCCTCTTCGCCTTCTCCGACAACACCCTGGCCATCAGCGGCAACACGGTCACCGCCGCCGGTTCCAGCAGCGCGTACGGCTTCTCGCTCGCCGACGGCCACCAGCTCTTCAAGAGCCCCGACAGCGGCTGCAAGCCCTTCGCCTACGCGGGCGGCAGCAAGCTGATCGCCGCCATGGACTGCCCGTCGGGCAGCACCACCAAGAAGCTCCAGGCGGTCGGCCAGGTCGACCCCAACACCGGCAAGCCCAAGTTCACCTTCCAGCTGCAGGCGAACTGGGAGGTCGACAAGGTCTACTCGGTCGACCCGCTGGTCGTCTCGGCCACCCAGCGCGACGAGAAGAAGTGGTCCATCTTCGCGCTCGACGCCAACGGCAAGCTGCGCTCGCAGATCCAGGGCGGCAACGACAAGTTCGCGCCCTCGTGCGGCGGCAGCTTCGTCATCTTCGGCAAGAACCTCTCGGGCTGCACGGGTGTCGCGGCCGACGCGAACACCTTCTACATGTCCACCGACGCCGGATACGGCAAGACGAACGAGGTCGTCGCCTTCGACCTGAAGAACGGCAAGGCCAAGTGGCGCGCCAAGGCGCCCGAGGGCCGGTCGATGACCCCGCTGCGCATGGAGGGCGGGCAGGTCCTGGTGTACGTGGACCCCACGTACGACAAGGGCGGCGCCGTCGCCACCATCGCCCCGACCGGTGGCGCGCCGAAGATCCTGCTCCAGCACCCGGCCTCGACCGCCGAGATCGAGAGCAACTTCTTCGACGCGAGCTTCGCCTACGGCAGCGGCGCCTTCGTGGTGGCGAGCGGGCGTGTGTCGGCGTCCAACGACAAGGACGAGATGCAGGTCAAGACGATGATGGCCTTCAGCAAGTGAGGTACACGGACCGATGACGCAGCCACCCCCGCCGCCGCCGAACCAACCCCCGGACCCGCAGGGCGGCTTCGGCGCCCCGACGCCCCCGCAGCAGCAGCCGGGCTACGGCTACCCGCAGCAGCCGCCGGCCCAGCCGGACCCGGGCTACGGCTATCCGCAGCAGCCGTCGGCCCAGCCGGACCCGGGCTACGGCTACCCGCAGCAGCAGCCTCCGGCGTACGGCTATCCCACCGCGCCGCAGCAGCAGCCGCAGCAGCCCCCGCAGTATGGCGGCTACCCGCAGCAGCCGCAGCAGCCGGGCCAGCCCCCGTACGGCTACCCGACCCAGCCGCAGCAGGCGTACGGCGGCTACCAGCAGCCCGTCGCGGCCCCGGCCCCGGGAGGCGGCAAGAAGCTGTCGGCGCAGCTCCAGATCGTCATCGCGGCGGCCGTCGCCGTGGTCCTGATCATCGGCGTCGGCATCTGGTACGCCAACTCCGGCAGCGGTGACGGGGGCAACGAGGCGAAGGGCACGGGCGGCACCTCGCAGGGCTCTGCCACGGGCGGCGACACCGGCGGCAAGGGTCTCGGCGGCGGCGGCAAGGAGAAGCCGCCGACCGACACGAAGGCGAAGATGGCCTTCCAGATCGGGCAGCCGAAGGTCCAGGACGTCACCGACGTCTCCGGCTCCTGGATCACCGACAAGGCGTTCGTGAAGCCGGGCGTGAACTCGCTCGTGGGCTACGACCTGGACAAGGGCACCGTCCTGTGGACGCTGCCGCTGACCGGCCAGGTCTGCGGCGCCTCGCGGCACGTCACCGCGGACAACAAGGCGCCGATCCTGTTCGAGGCCACCAAGCGGGTCGCGCCGCGCTACTACCAGCCGTGCACCGAGGTCGGCGTGGTCGACCTGAACACCGGCAAGCTGCTGTGGTCGACCTCGGTCACCGGCGGCAGCGCCGGCGACCAGAAGGTGCGGTTCAGCGAGGTCACGCTCAGCGGGGCGACCGTCGCGGCCGGCGGCACCGACGGCGGCGCCGCCTTCGACCTCGCCAACGGCAACCCGCGCTGGAAGCCGCAGGCCAACGACCAGAACTGCTACGACATGGGGTACGGCGGCGGGGAGGGCCTCGTCGCGGTCCGCAAGTGCGGGCAGTACGACAGCCCGAAGGTGCTGATCCAGAACCTCAACCCGATGACGGGCGCCCCGATCTCGCAGTACCAGATGCCGACCGGCGCGAAGTACGCCTCGGTCGTCTCCACCAAGCCGCTGGTCGTCGCGTCCGACATCGGCGACAGTGCCGGTGACGGCAGCGGCATCTCGGACTTCTTCTCGATCGACGAGAAGACCGGGAAGCTGAAGGCGAAGATCACGGCGGACGCGGACCAGTACGCGGCCCGCTGCCGCGCGACCGAGGTCGAGTCCTGCACCCAGGCGCTCGTCGGCAACGGCCGGCTGTACGTGCCGACCGAGGAGCACGAGGGCAGCACCGGCGACTACGGCTCCGAGACCAACGAGATCATCGCCTTCGACCTGGCCACCGGGCGCACGGTGCCGGAGAAGGCCGACGCGGGCGACAAGTTCACCTTCGTCCCGCTGCGGATGGACGGCGGCAACCTCATCGCCTACAAGGCACCGCCCTACGACCAGGGCGGCCGGATCGTCTCGGTCGACGGCGGCACGATGAAGGAGACGCTGCTCCTGGAGAACCCGGCGAACAAGTCGATCCACAACGTCGAGAGCAGCTTCAGCCTGAACGGCGCCGAACTCCTCTACCGGGACGGCCGGTTCTTCATCTCGGAGACGCTGATCAGCAAGCCCCGGGAGTCGACCTCGCCCAACGACATCAAGGAGTACCTGATCGCCTCCTTCTCCGCCGGGCACTGACGACCCGCCAGACGGCCGTGGGCCCCTCCGGTGATCCGGGGGGGCCCACGCGCATGTCGGCGGCCGGGGCGGGGTGAACAACAGTCGCATTTTTCATCAGTAGTTATCTGCCTTCATCAGTCTTTATCGTGATTACGTGAAGCTTTCCGAGTGGGCGGCGCGCAACGGCGTGCATTACCAGACCGCGTGGACCTGGGCGAAAGAGGGCCGTATGCCGGTCCCTGTCGTGCAGACGCCGTCCGGTATGTGGCTGGTCGAGGAGTCCGCTCCCCAGGTCGTTGGGCGGACGGTGGCGTACTGCCGCGTCTCGTCCGGCGGCCAGAAGGCGGATCTCGACCGGCAGGTCTCCCGTGTCGTGCAGGGAGCCAACGGGCTGGGGCTGGCCGTTGCCGAGGTGGTTACCGAGGTTGGGTCCGGACTGAACGGGAAGCGGCGGAAGCTGCACCGTGTCCTGTCGGACCCGACCCTTGCCGTCATCGTCGTGGAGCATCGCGACCGGCTGGCCCGCTTCGGTGTCGAGCATCTGGGATCCGCGTTGTCGGCTTCCGGCCGGCGCCTGGTGGTGCTCGATCCGCGGGAGACAACCAGCGACCTGGTCCAAGACATCACCGAAGTCCTCACCTCGATGTGTGCCCGGCTGTACGGGCAGCGGGCGGCGAAGAATCGGGCCGCACGTGCGATGGCCGCTGTGACCGGCGAGGACGCCGGGTGAAGAAGTTTCAGGCGCAGCCCGGTTCCGTGGTGCAGGCACACCGTTTCGCGCTGGACCCGAACGCCGGTCAGAGCGCGGCGCTCAGGTCGCACTGCGGGGCGGCGCGTGCCGCCTACAACTGGGCGGTGGGCTGGGTCGAGGCGTCGTGGTGGCAGCGCAGGGTCGAGGAGTCCTACGGCATTGCCGAGGACGAACTCACGCCGTGGCGGCCGTGGTCGCTCCCGGCGCTGCGCAAGGAGTTCAACAAGGCCAAGCAGGCCGACCCCCGGTTCTCCGGCTGGTGGACGGAGAACTCCAAGGAGGCGTACAACACCGGCCTCGCGAACGCTGCCGCCGCGTTCGACAACTACGCCAAGTCCAAGCAGGGCAAGCGCAAGGGCAAGCGGGTCGGGATGCCCCGCCGGAAGTCCAAGCACCGCGCCCGGCTTGCGTGTCGGTTCACCACCGGCACCATCCGTGTCGAGGACGGCCGCAGGCATGTGACGCTGCCCAGGCTTGGGGCGATCCGCACCCACGAATCCACCCGCAAACTCCAGCGACGCGTGGCCAACGGAACGGCCCGCATCCTGTCTGCCACTATCCGGTATGAGCGCGGACGCTGGTTCGTGTCGTTCCAGGTCGAGGTCAAGCGGGAGATCGAACGCGTGACCCGGCCCGGTGTGACCGTGGGCGTGGACCTCGGCGTGAAGGTCCTTGCGGTGATGGCCGACTCCCTCGGCGAGATCAGGTACATCCCCAACCCGGAGCACTACGACACCGCGCTCAAGGTCCTCAAGCGCCTCTCGCGTCGCGTCTCGCGCCGGCAAGGACCCGACCGCCGCACCGGTCAGAAGCCGTCCAAACGCTGGATCAAGGCCAACGCCGAGCGTAACCAGGTCCACCACCGGGTGGCGAACCTGCGGGCCGATGCGCTGCACAAGCTCACCACCGGCATCACGGCCGAGTACGGCACGGTGGTGGTGGAAGACCTCAACGTCGCCGGCATGCTCCGCAACCGCCGCCTGGCCCGCAAGATCGCCGATGCCGGGTTCGGGGAGATCCGGCGCCAGATCACGTACAAGACCAGACGGAACGGCTGCCGAACGGTGGTCGCCAGCCGCTGGTATCCCTCTTCCAAGACCTGCTCGGACTGCGGCGCGGTGAAAGCCAAACTGCCGCTGCACGTCCGGGTCTTCGACTGCGATGCTTGCCCCCTGGTCATAGATCGGGACGAGAACGCAGCCAGGAACCTCGCCGCTCTCGCGGCGGCCTGCATGACTGGTACCGGAGTGGCCGGAGACCAGGGCGCGCAAGCGCCGAAACCTCGTGGAGCCGACCAGAAGACCCGCACCACCCGCCTCGACCTTACGGCCGGGGCGGGGCGGGCAGGTGGCACAAAACTCCCGCACCAGCGGGTGACGGAAGCGAGAGACCGTACTCAAACCGAAGCCCTCATGCTTTGGTGAAGTGACGGACCTTCCGGGCCGTAATGCCCGGATTGCCGAGATTCCCTGAGGATCGAAGCAACGGGAGCGTGTAGCTTGCCGGGTCAGGCCGTCGGGGCGTCCGGCCGGCCAGGAGGAGGGGGGATGACCGGGATGGGCGTACGCCTCGTGGTGGTGGACGACCACCGCCTGCTCGCGGAGGCGCTCGCCTCGGCGCTGAAGCTGCGCGGGCACCGGGTGCTCGCGGCGGCCGCGCCGGTGGCGGGGGCCGCGGAGCTGGTGGTGGGCCGGGCGCCGGAGGTCTGCCTCCTGGGCACGGCGACGCCGGACGCGCCGGGGACCTTCGACCCGGTCGTACGGATCAAGCGGGAGCGGCCGCAGGTGGCCGTCGTGGTGCTCGGTCCGGTGCCGTCGCCGCGCGGGATCGCGGCGGCGTTCGCGGCCGGGGCCTCGGGGTACGTCCGCCACGACGAGCGCATCGAGGGCGTCGAGCGCGCTCTGGTGAAGGCGAGGGCGGGGGAGCCGGCGGTGGCGCCGCAGCTGCTCCAGGGGGCCTTCGCGGAGCTGCTGCACCCCTCGGCGCAGCCGGACGACGAGGCGCAGCGGCTGCTCCGGCTGCTCACACAGCGGGAGGTGGAGGTCCTGGTGCGGGTCGCGGAGGGCGAGGGCACCCGGCTGATCGCGGCGGGGATGGGGATCGCGCCGAGCACGGCGCGGACGCATGTGCAGCGGGTCCTGATGAAGCTGGGGGTCGGTTCGCGTCTCGAGGCGGCGGCGCTCGCGGCGCGCACGGGGCTGCTCGACCGGGCGGTGCCGGCGCCTCGGGGTTCCTTCTGAGGGTTTCTCCCGTACCCCCTTCGGGGTGACATCGGCGGGCCCCGGTGCGCGGGGTCCGCTTCGCCATTGACGGAGATGTTTGAATGTGATTCTTTGTGCGTGGTTATGTTTGATCCCGTCGGAGGGCACCCCCGTGAAGAAGACCGTCACCACGCTCGCCGACGGGCGTGAGCTGATCTACTACGACACGCGCGACGACACCGTCCGCACCGCCGTCGACCCCCGCCCCCTCACCCCCGTCGTCTCCCGCTCCGAGATCCGCCACGACGAGCTGACCGGCGACCCCGTCGCCATCGCCTCGCACCGGCAGGCCCGCACCTACCAGCCGCCGGCCGACGCCTGCCCGCTCTGCCCCGCCAAGGACGGCCGCGAGAGCGAGATCCCCGAGGAGAGCTACGAGGTGGCGGTCTTCGAGAACCGCTTCCCCTCCCTCTCCGGCGGCGTCGGCCGCTGCGAGGTCGTCTGCTTCACCGACGACCACACGGACTCCTTCGCCGACCTCACCGAGGAGCGGGCCCGGCTCGTCCTCGACGCCTGGACCGACCGCACCGCCGAACTCTCCGCCCTGCCCGGCGTCGAGCAGGTCTACTGCTTCGAGAACCGGGGCCAGGAGATCGGCGTCACCCTGCCCCACGCGCACGGCCAGATCTACGCCTTCCCGTACGTCACGCCCCGGACGGCCGCCATGCGCCGCCGCGTGGACGAGCACCGCGCGGCGACCGGCCGGAACCTCTTCGACGACCTCGTCGCCCGGGAGCGGGCCGACGGCGAGCGGGTGGTCCTGGAGACCGAGCACTGGATCGCCTTCGTGCCGTACGCCGCCCACTGGCCGTACGAGGTCCACCTCCACCCCAGGCGCCGGGTGCCCGACCTGCTCGCCCTCGACGAGGGGGCCCGCACAGAGTTCGCACAGGTCTACCTGGAACTCTTGAGGCGCTTCGACCGGATCTTCGGCCCGGACGAGCCGCCGACGCCCTACATCGCCGCCTGGCACCAGGCGCCCTTCACGGACGAGCGGCGGGAGGACTTCGGACTGCACCTGGAGCTTTTCACCGTTCGACGGGCCTCCGGCAAGCTGAAGTTCCTGGCGGGCACCGAGTCCGGCATGGGCGCGTTCATGAACGACGTGAGGCCGGAGGACGCGGCCCGACGACTCCGAGAGGTGGCGAGCAAGTGACCACGGCAGCGAAGAAGTACCTGGTGACCGGAGGTGCCGGGTACGTGGGCAGCGTGGTCGCCGCCCACCTCCTGGAGCGGGGCCACCGGGTCGCCGTCCTCGACGACCTCTCCACCGGCTTCGCCGAAGCCGTCCCGGCGGGCGCCGAGTTCATCGAGGGCCGCGTCCAGGACGCCGCGAGGTGGCTCGACGGCTCCTACGACGGCGTCCTGCACTTCGCCGCGTTCTCCCAGGTCGGCGAGTCCGTCGTCAGGCCCGAGAAGTACTGGGAGAACAACGTCGGCGGCACCATGGTCCTGCTCGCCGCCATGCGGTCGGCCGGCGTCCGCAAGCTGGTCTTCTCCTCCACCGCCGCCGCCTACGGCGAGCCGGAGACCGTGCCGATCACCGAGACCGCGCCCACCGCGCCCACCAGCCCGTACGGGGCGAGCAAGCTGGCCGTCGACCACATGATCGGCGGGGAGTGCGCCGCCCACGGCCTGGCCGCCGTCTCGCTGCGGTACTTCAACGTCGCCGGGGCGCACGGCGCGCTCGGCGAGCGCCACGAGCCCGAGTCCCACCTGATCCCGCTCGTCCTCCAGGTCGCCCTCGGCCGGCGCGAGGCGATCTCCGTGTACGGCGAGGACTACCCGACCCCGGACGGCACCTGCGTCCGCGACTACATCCACGTCGCCGACCTCGCCGAGGCCCACCTCCTCGCCCTCGACGCCATGACGGCGGACACCGTCCCGGCCGGCGAGCACCTGATCTGCAACCTGGGCAACGGCAACGGCTTCTCCGTCCGCGAGGTCGTCGAGACCGTCCGCAAGGTCACCGGCCACCCGATCCCGGAGATCACCGCCCCGCGCCGCCCCGGCGACCCCGCCGTCCTGGTCGCCTCCGCCGAGGCCGCCCGCGAGCGGCTCGGCTGGACGCCGTCCCGCCCGGACCTCGCGGACGTCGTCGCCGACGCCTGGGCCTTCGCCCGCCTCCGCGAGGAGGAGGGCGCGTGAGCCTCGCCGCCGACTTCGAGGCCCTGTACGGCGCCGCGCCCGACGGCCTCTGGGCCGCCCCGGGGCGGGTCAACCTCATCGGGGAGTACACCGACTTCAACGACGGCTTCGTGCTGCCGCTCGCGCTCCCGCACACCACCGTCGCCGCCGTCTCCCGCCGCGACGACGGCGTCCTGCGCCTGCACTCCGCCGACATCGACGGCGGGATCGTCCAGCTGGACGTGGAGGCCCTGGAGCCGCTCTCCGGCGGCGGCTGGGCGGCCTACCCGGCCGGTGTGGTCTGGGCGCTGCGGGAGGCCGGGCACCCGGTCGCCGGGGCCGACGTCCACCTCACCTCGACCGTGCCGACCGGCGCCGGGCTGTCCTCCTCGGCGGCCCTGGAGGTCGTCACCGCGCTCGCCCTGAACGACCTGTTCGGGCTCGGGCTCTCCCGCCCCGAGCTCGCCCGGCTCGCCCAGCGCGCCGAGAACGCCTTCGTCGGCGTGCCCTGCGGGGTCATGGACCAGATGGCCTCCGCCTGCGCCGAGGAGGGGCACGCCCTCCATCTGGACACCCGGGACCTCTCGTACCGTCAGGTCCCCTTCGACCTGGCGCGGGAGGGGCTCCGGCTGCTCGTCGTCGACACCCGCGTGAAGCACGCGCTCGGAGACGGCGCGTACGCCGAGCGGCGCGCCGGGTGCGAAGCGGGTGCGCGGGCGCTCGGCGTGCGCACCCTGCGCGAAGTGAGCGCCGCGCATCTGCCCGCAGCGCTCGCACGGCTGGCCGACGAGACGATCCGGCGGTACGTGCGGCACGTCGTCTCCGACAACGCCCGCGTGGAGCGGACCATCGCGCTGCTCGACGCCGGCGCCCCCCGCGCGGTCGGCGCGGTCCTCACCGAGGGCCACGCCTCCCTCCGGGACGATCTGCGGGTCTCCTGCCCGGAGCTGGACCTCGTCGTCGAGGCGGCGAACGCGGCCGGGGCGCTCGGTGCCCGGATGACCGGCGGCGGCTTCGGCGGCTCCGCCGTCGTCCTCGTGGAGGCCGGCCGGTCGGAGGAGGTGTCCGCCGCCGTCGGGAAGGCCTTCGCCGGGGCGGGGTACGCGGCGCCGGGGATCTTCCCGGCCGTCCCCTCGGCGGGCGCGCGCCGCCTCTGAGCGCCTCCCCCGAACCACCGCTCGCGATCACACGACTTCGGACAGTTCCGCGAATCGGCCCCCATCACGGCGCCCCGCCCCTACTCTGAGGGGCAGCGCCGGTGGGGGCCGGTGCTGTTCAGGGGGCGAGACCCGTCGGGTACGGCGCCAGGAGCTGGGGTAGCAGTCAACGCACGGCGGCGGCCGTGTCCTTGACGGACCCGCCTCCGGCGCCGTACCCGCGTCGGTCCGTTCCTCGACACTATGGGAGTGTCCGTGGCACGCATCCGCGTCCTGGTGGTGGACGACCACCGCATCTTCGCCGAATCACTGGCCGCCGCCCTCGCGGCGGAGCCCGATGTCGACGTCGCCGCCGCCGGCAGCGGCCCGGCGGCCCTGCGCTGCCTGGAGCGCGGCGCGGCGGAGGGCCGCCGGTTCGACGTGCTGCTCGTCGACGCCGAGCTGGGTGCGGGCCCCGCCGGAGCGGCCGTGGCCCGCCCGGTGCCCGACGACGCGGAGGGCGCCGTGGACGGGATCTCGCTGGTCACGGGCGTGCGACGGGCACAGCCCGCGCTCCGCACGGTCGTCCTCGCGGAGAAGGACGACCCGCGCCGGGCCGCGCTCGCGCTCCAGGCCGGGGCCTCCGGCTGGGTCGCGAAGGACTGCTCGCTGCAGCGGCTGCTCGCGGTGGTCCGGGGCGTGCTGCGGGACGAGACGCATCTGCCGCCCGCGCTGCTCACGGGTGTCCTGCGGGAGCTGACGGAGGCGCGCAGGCACCGGACGGACAGCGAGCGGCTGGTGGAGTCGCTGACCCCGCGCGAGCGGGAGGTGCTGCGCTGCATGGTCGCGGGCCTGGGCCGCAAGGCGGTCGCCGAGCGCCTCTTCCTCTCCCCGCACACCGTCCGGACGCACATGCAGAACGTGCTGGGGAAGCTGGGCGTGCACTCGACGCTCGCGGCGGTGGCGCTGGCCCGCCGGGCGGGCGTGGGCCCCGCGGAGCCGGTCCTACCCGGGGATGTTGTCGAACGGGGCGGTCAGCCGGCGTAGCAGTGCGGCCAGTTCGCCGCGCTGGGCGCGGGAGAGCTGGGCCAGGATGGCGCGCTCCTGGGCGAGGAGTCCGGCGAGCGCCTCGTCGGCGCGGTCGCGGCCCTCGGGGGTGAGCCGGACCAGGACCCCGCGCCGGTCGCTGGGGTCGGGGAGCCGCTCGACGAGGCCCTTCTTGGTGAGCCGGTCGATGCGGTTGGTCATGGTGCCCGAGGTGACCAGGGTCTGGGTGAGGAGCTGGCCGGGGGAGAGCTGGTAGGGAGCTCCGGCGCGGCGCAGGGAGGTGAGGACGTCGAACTCCCAGGGCTCCAGCTGGTGCTCGGAGAAGGCGAGCCGACGGGCGCGGTCGAGGTGGCGGGCGAGCCGCGAGACGCGGCTGAGCACCTCGAGTGGTTCCACGTCGAGGTCGGGGCGCTCGCGGCGCCATGCTGCGACCAGTCGGTCGACCTCGTCCTCCATGACGATCAGTGTAGAGGGTCTGTTGACATAAAGTCTCTTGTGTTCGAGTTTCTCGATGTCGAGTATCTTGGTATCAAGATATATTTTCCTGGACTATGGGGAAGGGACCCCGCCGGAACTCCGTTCCGCTTCGGCAACTCGTGCCAGCAAGGGGGCTTCGAACATGCATTCCGTGGACACCGCCGCACCGACCTGGGATCCACAGCAGTACCTCCGACACTCCGGCCACCGCACCCGCCCGTTCCTCGATCTCCTCGCCCGAATACCGCAGCTGCCGGCCCAGCGGCGACCCGCCCGCATCGCCGACCTCGGCTGCGGACCCGGCAACGTGACGGTCCTCCTCGCCGACCGGTGGACCGACGCCCACATCACCGGGTTCGACCTCTCGCCCGAGATGCTGGAGCGGGCCGAGAAGGACTGGGCGGGCACCACCCGGGGCGGCGGCTGGCTCGACTTCCGGCCCGCCGACGCCGCCCACTGGACCCCCGACGAGCCCTACGACCTGATCGTCTCCAACGCCGCCCTCCAGTGGGTCCCCAACCACCCCGAGTCCTTCGCCGCCTGGATCGACGGCCTCCGCCCCGGCGGCACCCTGGCCTTCCAGGTCCCCGGCAACTTCACCTCCCCCAGCCACGCCCTGCTCGGCGAGCTCTGCGAGACCCCCGAGTGGCGCTCCCGCCTCGGCGACCAGGGCCGCCGCTACGTCCACATCCTCGACACCGCCGACTACCTCACCCGCCTCACCGACCTCGGCTGCGAGACGGACGTCTGGGAGACCACGTACTGCCAGCTGCTCCAGGGGGAGGACCCCGTCCTGGACTGGGTCAAGGGCACCGCGCTGCGGCCCGTCCTCACCACCCTGGACGACGACCAGGAGGCGATCGACGCCTTCCTCGCCCAGTACCGGCTGCTGCTGCGCGAGGCCTACCCGCCCGGCCCGCACGGCACGGTCTTCCCCTTCCGCCGGATCTTCGCCGTCGCCCGCAGGAAACCCTGAAGGGGGGTGGAGACACGGGCGCCCCGCACCGGAACTCCGGTGCGGGGCGCCCGCGTGCCGCCGGTCGTCAGGACACGCTGTTGTAGGCGCCGTAGCCGTAGCCGATCTTGGCGCGCGGGGCGAACTTGCCCGGGGCGGTGTTCAGGAAGCGGTAGAGGTCGCCGCCCGAGGTGATGCCGAGCAGGTCGGCCTTGCCGTCGGCGTTGAGGTCACCGGGGGCGACGATCTTCGAGTACGTGTTGAAACCGGTGCCGATCTGCACGCGGGACTTGAGCGGCGTGGTCGCGATGCCGGTGCCGGCGTACAGGTAGAGGACGCCGCCCGGGGTGCGGGCCAGGAGGTCCGCGCGGCCGTCACCGGTGAAGTCGCCCGCGCCGACGAGCTTGTCGTACGCGCTCCAGCCGCCGCTGATCCTGATGCGGGTGGCGAGGGCGGTGCCGGCGCCGTTGCCCTTGTACAGGTAGAGGACGCCGTAGGCGTCGCGGGCCAGCAGGTCGCCCTTGCCGTCGCCGGACAGGTCGCCGGGGCCGACGATCGTGTTGTAGACGCCCCAGCCGCCGCCGATGTTGACGTTGTCGATGTAGAGGCGGCCCTGGGAGATCTCCGCCATGTCCGACGAACCGTCCTGGTTCATCGAGGACAGGTGCGTGAAGTTGGCACCGCTCCAGCCGCCGGTCTGGCCGTACTGGCTGCGGCCGCTCAGGCCGCCGCCGGTCGTGGCGCCGTACCAGTACATCGTGCCGCCCGTGGTGCGCGCGAAGACGCCCTCCTTCTCGCCGGAGACCGGGTTGTTGCCCGCCCCGCCGAACTGCGGGACGCCGGCCCAGCCGCCCGTGTCACTGATCTGCTGACGGGCCGCGAGGGTGCCGTCGCCCTTGCCGGTGTAGTACCAGAGCGTGCCCTGCAGATCGCGGGCGATCAGCTCCCCGTTGCCGTCGCCGTTGTCGTCGCCGGTCGGCATGATCTGGTTGTAGACGCCCCAGCCGGGGCCGAGGGACTTGCGGACGGCGAACGGATTGGCCTTGTCGCCCGTACCGGCGTAGAACCACAGGTACCCGGCCGTGTCGCGGCCGAGCATGTCCGCCCAGCCGTCGCCGTTGTTGTCGCCGATGCCGAGCAGCTGGTCGTAGATGTTGAAGCCGTGGCCGATCTTCACGCGCGACGCGAACGGCGCGGTGCGGATTCCGGTGCCGTAGAACAGGTACAGGTCGCCGTTGCCGTCGCGGGCGACCACGTCCGCCCGGCCGTCGTCGTTCACGTCGCCGGGCGCGAGGACCTTGTTGTAGATGCTCCAGCCGTTGCTCTGCCAGACGTACGTCGCGCTGGTCGGCGTGGCGTCCGCGTACAGCCGGAGAGTGCCCTGCGGGGACAGCGTCAGGAACTCGGGGCCGCTGGCGTTCCCGTCCTGGTTGCCGATCGGGATGATGTCCTTCGGAGGCGTCGTGATGGACGTGAACTCGCCGCCCTGGCCGGAGGTCGTGGACGTGCGGACCTTGCCGTTCCACTCGCGGAAGATGAAGTCGCCGCTGCCGTCGCCGTCGAAGTCCGACAGCTGCGGGGAGGCGCCGACGCCGGAGGCCGCCGTGGCGCCCTGACGGAGCGCGCCGCTCCCCGGACGCGTCGGGGACGGCGGGGTGAAGCCGGTCGCCTGCTTCTCGGCGACCGGGCGCGGCGCGGGCTGACCGGCCGAGGCCGGGCTCGCGAGCAGTACGCCCGCGGAGAGTACGAGAGCGGTGCAGGCCGCGAGGCGGGCACGTGTGCAGCGCACAGAACGCAAGAGATCCCCCCCAGGGATCAGGTGTCATCGGACCGGGAACCGGGGACCGCGACACCACCCCACGGCGGAAGGCGCGTGAGGAGGGCGATCCCCTCCGGATGCTCGGGAGCATACCGTCCCGAAGTGACGCCGTTCCCTCGCACCGACGCCCCGCACCGGGGTTCCGGTGCGGGGCGTCGCCGTGGTGCGCGATACGACTAGTACAGGCCGTTGTAGGTCTGGTAGCCGTAACCGATCTTGACGCGCGGGGCGAAGAAGTTCTTCGCCGCGCCGCCGTCGAAGCGGTACAGGTCGCCGGCGGCCGTGGCCGCGACGAAGTCGCCCTTGCCGTCACCCGTCAGGTCACCCGTGCCGACCAGCTTGGTGTAGGCGTTGAAGCCCTCGCCCAGCTTGATCCGGGCCTTGAACGGCACGGTCGGCTTCCCGGTGCCCGGGAACAGGTACAGCGTGCCGGTCTTCGTCCGCGCCAGGATGTCCGTCAGGCCGTCGTCGGTGTAGTCGCCGGCGCCGTAGATCCAGTTGTACGTGTCCCAGCCGCGGCTCACGTGGACGCGGTTGTACAGCTTCGTGCCCCGGCGGTCCGTCTGGTACAGGTACAGGTTGCCCGAGCGGTCCCGCGCGAGCAGGTCGCCCGAGCCGTCGCCGTTCAGGTCACCGGGGCCGACCAGCAGGTCGTAGATGCCCCAGCCGCCGCCGAAGTCCTTGCGCTCGACGTACAGGTGGCCGTTCCAGACCTCCAGGACGTCGGACTCGCCGTTCGGGTCGAACGAGGAGGCGTTGGTGAGGTTCGCCCCCGCCCACTCGCCCACGTCGCTGACCCGCTGGCGCGCGCTGAGCTTGCCGTTGTTCAGCGCGTAGTACCAGTAGAGGGTGCCCGCCTTGTCGCGAGCGAGCAGCTCCTCCTTGCCGGTCGCCGGGATGTTGCCGGCGCCCGCGAACTGGGACACGCCCGACCAGGCGCCGGGGGCGCTGATCGTCTCGAGCGTGTCGTAGCTGCCGGCGCCGTCGCCGCCGTACGCCCGCAGGGTGCCGTTCTTCCAGCGGGCCCAGACCTCGGTGTCGCCGTCGCCGTCCTGGTCGTCCACCGGCAGGATCTGGTTGTAGATGTTCCACATGGCACCCATGTGGACGGGCGCCTTGAACGGCTTCAGCGGGTCGCCGGTGCTCCCGTAGAATTCCAGCGCACCGTCGGGCATACGGGCGATCACATCGCCCTTGCCGTCGCCGTCGTTGTCGCCGACGCCGACGATCTGGTCGTAGACCTGCCAGCCGACGCCGACCTGGACCCGGCCCATGAACGGGTACATCGGGTCGCCGGTGGCCAGGAAGATGAACAGGTCACCGGCGGGGGTGCGGGCCATCAGGTCCGCGCGCTGGTCACCGTTCACGTCGCCCGGCGAGAACACCTTGTTGTAGATGCTGAAGCCGCCGCTGGACCAGCGGCGCTGCGAGAAGCCGGTCGTGGAGGCGTCCCCGAACAGGTCCACGGACCCCAGCACCGACACCGTCAGGATCTCCGGCCGGCCGCCGTTCAGGTCCAGGTCGCCGAGCGGGACCATCTCCTTGACGAACTCGCCGGACCCGGTGGGACGGGCGAAGTCGAACGTCCCGGTCTGCGTGACGAACGCCAACGAGCCGTCGGCCTTCCGCACGAGCAGGTCGCTCTTGCCGTCGCCGTCGACGTCCGAACGGGGCCCGGCGCCCGCCGGGGCGTCGCCCTCGGCCCCCGCCACGCGGGCGTCGGCCCCGGCGGCGGCCGGAGTGCTCGGCATCAGCGGCTGCGAGGCCGCCGGACGGTCCGTCTCGACCCCCGGACGCGGAGCCGGGGAACCGGCCGACGCGGGAGTCGCGAGCAGCATGCCCGCGGAGACGGCGAGAGCCGTGCACGCCGCCAGGCGGCGCCCACGGGTGAAACGCGAAGAGAACAAGAAGATCCCCCCCAGGGAATCGAGTGCACAGGAAACCCGGGCAGGGGCCCGCGCAGGCGTCGGACGGCGTCAGGGCGCGCGAAGACACGCGCGGAGACGACCTCGCCCGAACGGCGGAACCCCCCGGATGTTGAACGCGAGTCTACCTGCGGGGAAAATCCATGCCAGAGCTTTACTCTCCGGAACCTCTCCGGAGCCACCGCTCAGCTCTTGCGGTGCCCTATCAACCGCGGCTTCTGCTCCAGACCGTCGAGCCCGTGCCACGCCAGGTTCACCAGATGCGCCGCGACCTCCGCCTTCTTCGGCTTGCGCACATCCAGCCACCACTGCCCCGTCAGCGCCACACTGCCCACCAGCGCCTGCGCGTACAGCGGCGCCAGCTTCGGATCAAAACCCCGCGCCTTGAACTCCAGACCCAGGATGTCCTCCACCTGCGTGGCGATGTCACTGATCAGCGACGCGAACGTCCCCGTCGACTGCGCCACCGGCGAATCCCGTACGAGGATCCGGAAACCGTCCGTGTAGTTCTCGATGTAGTCCAGCAGCGCGAACGCCGCCTGCTCCAGGAGCTCCCGCGGATGCCCCGCCGTCAGCGCCCCCGTCACCCCGTCCAGGAGCTGCCGCATCTCCCGGTCCACCACGACCGCGTACAGCCCCTCCTTCCCCCCGAAGTGCTCGTACACCACCGGCTTGGAGACCCCGGCCTTCGCCGCGATCTCCTCCACCGACGTGCCCTCGAAGCCCTTCGCCGCGAAGAGCGTGCGACCGATGTCGAGCAACTGCTCCCGGCGCTCCGCGCCCGTCATCCGCACCCGGCGCCCACGCCGGGGCTTCTCTCCGCCGCTGCCGCCCGTAGTACCGCCGGTCCTGCCCTCGATCGCCACGTCTTCCATCATGCCGCGTCTGCGGACGCGCTCTGGCGGCGGGCTTCGATGCGGGACTTCGCCGGCCAGCGCACATCGGTCGCCCAGCCCAGCTGCTCGAACCAGCGGATCAGCCGCGCACTGGAGTCGACCTGCCCGCGCAGCACCCCGTGCCGGGCCGACGTCGGGTCCGCGTGGTGCAGGTTGTGCCAGGACTCGCCACAGGACAGCACCGCCAGCCACCACACGTTGCCCGAGCGGTCACGCGACTTGAACGGCCGCTTGCCCACCGCGTGACAGATCGAGTTGATCGACCACGTCACGTGGTGCAGCAGCGCCACCCGCACCAGCGAACCCCAGAAGAACGCCGTGAACGCGCCCCACCACGACATCGTCACCAGACCGCCCACCAGCGGCGGGATCGCCAGCGACACGACCGTCCACAGCACGAACTGGCGCGAGATCGCCCGGATCGCCGGATCCTTGATCAGATCGGGCGCGTACTTGTGCTGCGGCGTCTGCTCCTCGTCGAACATCCAGCCGATGTGCGCCCACCACAGGCCCTTCATCAGCGCCGGGACCGTCTCGCCGAACCGCCACGGCGAATGCGGGTCACCCTCCGCGTCCGAGAACTTGTGGTGCTTGCGGTGGTCCGCCACCCAACGCACCAGCGGGCCCTCCACGGCCAGCGAACCCATGATCGCAAGCGCGATCCGCAGCGGCCGCTTCGCCTTGAAGGAACCGTGCGTGAAGTACCGGTGGAAACCGATCGTGATCCCGTGGCAGCCGATGTAGTACATCGCCACCATCAGCCCCAGATCCAACCAGCTCACCCCCCAACCCCAGGCCAGCGGCACCGCGGCCAACAGCGCCAGGAACGGCACCGTGATGAACAGCAACAGGGTGATCTGCTCGATCGAACGCTTGCTGTCCCCGCCCAGCGTGGCGGAGGGCAGCGCCTCGGCGTCCGGCGCCGCGGACGCCGACGTCATCTCGGGGCTCATGGTCATGGGTGTCCCTGGGGGTGAGGGGAAGGGGGAAACGCGTCGAAGGACGGATCCGTGGCTACGCATCCGTAACCTACGGCGTCGTAAGTATGGCAGCGCCATGACGCGCGGCAAGAGGGCACAAGAGGCCCCTGCCCGCCGCCCACCATGTGGACACCTATCCTGGGGACGTCGGACAGCGCGGTCCGCAAGCCTCCAGAACCCCTCCAGACGTGCCCAAACACTGCAAGGAGCCGCACCTGTGAGCAGTGCCGACCAGACCCCCACCGCCAGCACCGAGCTGCGCGCCGACATCCGCCGACTGGGCGACCTCCTCGGCGAGACCCTCGTACGCCAAGAGGGCCACGAACTCCTCGACCTCGTCGAGAAGGTCCGCCGCCTCACCCGCGAGGACGGCGAGGCCGCCGCCGAGCTGCTCCGGGGCGTCGAACTCGAGACGGCCGCCAAGCTCGTGCGCGCCTTCTCCACCTACTTCCACCTCGCGAACGTCACCGAGCAGGTCCACCGCGGCCGCGAGCTGCGCGAGAAGCGCGCCGCCGAGGGCGGCCTCCTCGCCCGCACCGTCGACATGCTCAAGGACGGCGACCCCGAGCACGTCCGCGAAACGGTCAAGAACCTCAACGTCCGGCCCGTCTTCACCGCGCACCCCACCGAAGCCGCCCGCCGCTCCGTCCTCAACAAGCTCCGCCGCATCGCCGCCCTCCTGGAGACCCCCGTCGCCCAGGCCGACCGGCGCCGCACCGACCTCCGCCTCGCCGAGAACATCGACCTCATCTGGCAGACCGACGAGCTTCGGGTCGTCCGCCCCGAGCCCGCCGACGAGGCCCGCAACGCCATCTACTACCTCGACGAGCTGCACGCCGACGCCGTCGGCGACGTCCTGGAGGACCTCGCCGCCGAGCTGGAGCGCGTCGGCATCGAACTGCCCTCCGGCACCCGCCCCCTCACCTTCGGCACCTGGATCGGCGGCGACCGCGACGGCAACCCCAACGTCACCCCCCAGGTGACCTGGGACGTCCTGATCCTCCAGCACGAGCACGGCATCACCGACGCCCTCGAACTCATCGACTTCCTCCGCGGACTCCTCTCCAACTCCATCCGCTACACCGGAGCCACCCAGGAACTCCTGGACTCCCTCCAGCGCGACCTGGACCTCCTCCCGGAGATCAGCCCCCGCTACAAGCGCCTCAACGCCGAGGAGCCCTACCGGCTCAAGGCCACCTGCATCCGGCAGAAGCTCGTCAACACCCGCGAGCGCCTCGCCCACGGCACCCCCCACCAGGACGGCCGCGACTACCTCGGCACCGCCGACCTCATCCGCGACCTCACCCTGATCCAGACCTCGCTGCGCGAGCACCGCGGCGCCCTCTTCGCCGACGGCCGCATGGACCGGGTCATCCGCACCCTCTCCGCCTTCGGCCTCCAGCTCGCCACCATGGACGTCCGCGAGCACGCCGAAGCCCACCACCACGCCCTCGGCCAGCTCTTCGACCGTCTCGGCGAGGAGTCCTGGCGGTACGCGGACATGCCCCGCGACTACCGGCAGAAGCTCCTCGCCAAGGAGCTGCGCTCCCGCCGCCCCCTCGCCCCCACCCCGGCCCCGCTGGACGCCGCCGGCGAGAAGACCCTCGGCGTCTTCCACACCATCAAGGAGGCCTTCGAGCGCTTCGGCCCGGAGGTCATCGAGTCCTACATCATCTCCATGTGCCAGGGCGCCGACGACGTCTTCGCCGCCGCCGTCCTCGCCCGCGAGGCCGGCCTCGTCGACCTCCACGGCGGCTGGGCCAAGATCGGCATCGTGCCGCTCCTGGAGACCACCGACGAGCTCAAGGCCGCCGACGTCATCCTCGACGACATGCTCGCCGACCCCTCCTACCGCCGCCTCGTCTCCCTGCGCGGCGACGTCCAGGAGGTCATGCTCGGCTACTCCGACTCCTCCAAGTTCGGCGGCATCACCACCAGCCAGTGGGAGATCCACCGCGCCCAGCGCCGCCTCCGCGACGTCGCCCACCGCTACGGCGTCCGCCTCCGCCTCTTCCACGGCCGCGGCGGCACCGTCGGCCGCGGCGGCGGCCCCTCCCACGACGCGATCCTCGCCCAGCCCTGGGGCACCCTGGAGGGCGAGATCAAGGTGACCGAACAGGGCGAGGTCATCTCCGACAAGTACCTCATCCCGTCCCTCGCCCGCGAGAACCTCGAACTGACCGTCGCCGCCACCCTGCAGGCCTCCGCCCTGCACACTGCGCCGCGCCAGTCCGACGACGCCCTCGCCCGCTGGGACGCGGCCATGGACGTCGTCTCCGACGCCGCCCACGCCGCCTACCGCCGCCTGGTCGAGGACCCCGACCTGCCGACGTACTTCCTCGCGTCGACGCCGGTGGACCAGCTCGCCGACCTGCACCTGGGCTCCCGGCCCTCCCGCCGCCCCGGCTCCGGCGTCTCGCTCGACGGCCTGCGCGCCATCCCGTGGGTGTTCGGCTGGACCCAGTCCCGCCAGATCGTCCCCGGCTGGTTCGGCGTCGGCTCCGGCCTCAAGGCCCTGCGCGAAGCCGGCCTCGACGCCGTCCTCGGCGAGATGCACGAACGCTGGGGCTTCTTCCGCAACTTCCTCTCCAACGTGGAGATGACGCTCGCCAAGACCGACCTGCGGATCGCCCGCCACTACGTCGACACCCTCGTCCCCGACCACCTCAAGCACGTCTTCGACACCATCGAGGCCGAGCACGCGCTGACCGTCGCCGAGGTCCTCAAGGTCACCGGCGGCGAGCGGCTCCTCGACTCCAACCCGGTCCTCCAGCAGACCTTCGCCATCCGCGACGCCTACCTGGACCCGATCTCCTACCTCCAGGTCGCCCTCCTCGCCCGCCAGCGCGCGGACGCCGAACGCGGCCAGGACCCGGACCCGCTGCTCGCCCGGGCCCTGCTCCTCACCGTCAACGGCGTGGCGGCGGGCCTCCGCAACACCGGCTGACGCCCCCTCCGCACCCATGACGGAGCCCCCGCCGGGAAATCCCGGCGGGGGCTCCGTCATGAACGGCGTCAGCCCTGCTGGGCCTTGCGACGACGCGTCACCAGAACCGCACCGGCGGCCGCGAGGGCCAGAGCGGCGGCGGCGAGGATGCCGACCGGGGCGCTGGAACCGGTCTCGGCGAGGTTGCCCTCACCCTTGGTGTCCGTACCGCCGGCGGCGGAACCGCCCGTGGCCTCACCGGACGTCGAACCACCGGCCGTCGAACCGCCGTTGGCGGAGGTCTCACCCGTGGTGGAGCCGCCGGTCGCGGTGGTCTCACCGGTGGTGGTGCCGCCGTTGGTGGTCTCACCCGTGGTGGTGCCGCCGGTGGCGGTGGCCTCACCGGTCGTGGTGCCGCCGTTGGTGGTCTCACCCGTGGTGGTGCCGCCGTTGGTGGTCTCACCCGTGGTGGTGCCGCCGTTGGTGGTCTCACCCGTGGTGGTCCCGCCGTTGGTCGTCTCACCCGTGGTGGTCCCGCCCGTGGTCGTGCCGGACTCGGCCACGCAGGTGTGGGACAGGTTGAACCAGCCCTGCTTGATCACACCGTCGACCTCGGCCACGGCCGAGACCAGCTTCGCACCCGGCGCGGAGGCCACGTACGCGTGCTTGTCGTTCGGCGGACCGAAGGTCGTGAGGACCTGCTCGCCGCCCGGCTCGAACGTCACCGTCAGCTTGGTGAAGTTGACGTCGTTCGTGGGGATGACGAAGTGCCAACCGTCCTTGTCGGCCGGGATCGTCGGGCAGTCACCGTCGTGCGGCGCTTCCGAGGCGACGATCGGCGTCTTCTGGTGCAGGTTGTACGTGTGGGTGCCGTCCGACGCGAAGGCGGCGGGGGCAAGAGTCAGAGAGCCCGCCATGGCCGCGACAAGAGCGGCTGCGGGGATGAAGGAGCGTCGCATGTGCAGTCGTCCATCTGTGGGATGAGTATGCCGTGGGAGGTGGCTGAGGCAGCCTATCCGTCGCCCCCAACGCCCCTTAAGCCAGCGGCCCATAACGATTGACCCCCCACGACCGGACCCCCACGGGTCAGAGCGCGAAGAACGCCGCCACCAGCACCGCACCGCCAACTCCCGCCAACGACCACGCCGTCCGCGGCAGCCGCATCCCACCACCCACCAACGGCGCCGCCAGCAACAGCGCCCCGCCCAGCGGGAGCCACGCGTGCAGCCCCCCGCCCCAGCCCGTCCGCACGCCCTCGTCCGTACCCGGCTTCACCACCACCGGGATCGTCACGCCCTTCTCCGCCGCGACCGAACGCGCGATCGACAACGTCCGGCGCGTCGACGACGGATCCTCCGGCACATAACGGCCGCTGCACGTCTCGTCGGTGCAGTCGGTCACCGTCAACGTCCCGTGCTCACGGCCCTTCGCGAGCAGGACGTGCTGGGCGGAGTTCCACGAGGCCCAGGCACCCGCGACGACGAGGAGCAGGGCGACCAGGGCCATGGCTGCGGTACGGACGTGCGTCATGACCCGCGATCGTACAGTCGTACGTTCCAGGCGCCAGGCCCTACGCGTTGTACGCCGACTGGGCCCGCTCCAGGCCCTCCGCCACCAGGCACTCCACCGAATCCGCCGCCCGGTCCACGAACCAGTCCAGATCCTTGCGCTCCGCCGACGAGAAGTCCTTCAGGACGAAGTCCGCGACCTGCATCCGGCCCGGCGGACGCCCGATCCCGCACCGCACCCGGTGATAGTCCGCGCCCATCGCCTTCGTCATCGACTTCAGACCGTTGTGCCCGTTGTCCCCGCCGCCCAGCTTCAGCCGCAGCACCCCGTAGTCGATGTCCAGCTCGTCGTGGATCGCCACCACGTGCGCCGTCGGCACCTTGTAGAAGTCGCGCAGCGCCGTCACCGGACCGCCCGAGAGGTTCATGTACGACATCGGCTTCGCGAGGATCACCCGCCGGTTCTCAGGCCCCGGAGGCCCCATCCGGCCCTCGACGACCTGCGCCTGGGCCTTCTGCGCCCGCTTGAACGAGCCGCGGATCCGCTCCGCGAGCAGGTCCACCACCATGAAACCGATGTTGTGGCGGTTGGCCGCGTACTCGGGCCCCGGGTTGCCGAGGCCGACGATCAGCCAGGGGGCGTTGGCATCGTCCGTCATGTGCGTCAGGTCTCCTCGTATCCGTACAAGAGAAACGGGGTGACGGGCCCGTACGGCCCGTCACCCCGTCACGTCAGACAGAGCCTACGGCTCAGGCCTCGGCGCCCTCGGCGGCCTCGGTCTCGGCGGCCGGCTCCTCGGCCTGCGCGGCCAGGACCTGGATGACGACGGCGTCGGCGTCGGTCACCAGGGTCGAGCCCTTCGGCAGGGTGATGTCCTTCGCGAGGATGGAGGCACCGGCCTCCAGGCCCTCCACGGAGACCGTGACGGCCTCGGGGAGGTGGGTGGCCTCGGCCTCGATCGACAGGGTGCCGAGCACGTGCTCCAGCAGGTTGCCACCGGCGGCGAGCTCACCCTCGGTCTGGACCGGGATCTCGACGGTGACCTTCTCGCCGCGCTTGACGAGGAGCAGGTCGACGTGGATCAGGAAGCCCTTGATGGCGTCACGCTGGACGGCCTTCGGGATCGCCAGCTCGGTCTTGCCGTCGACCTCCAGGGCCAGCAGGACGTTCGGCGTGCGCAGGGCCAGGGCCAGGTCGTGGGCCGGGAGGGTCACGTGGGCCGACTCCGAGCCGTGGCCGTAGACGACGGCGGGAACCTGGCCGTTACGGCGGATCGCGCGGGCGGCACCCTTGCCGAACTCGGTACGGACGGAAGCGGCGAGCTTGATCTCGGACATGGTGCACTCCTCGTAGAAAGGTGACGAAAAAGGTGGTCACCCGGCCACGACTGGCGATGGCCTGCTACGAAGAGCGCGTCGATAACGGACCGCCGTGACCCTCTACGGGTACGACCTCCCTCGCCGAGCAACTACGGCAGTCTACCGGCCGCCCGCCCTACCACCCAATTCGATCACCGAAACACGGCGGAGGGCCGCTCCCCCGAACGGGGAAGCGGCCCTCCGCAACTGCCTGTGGGGCTCAGTGCTCCTCGAAGAGGCTCGTCACCGAACCGTCCTCGAACACCTCACGCACCGCACGCGCGATCGTCGGCGCGATCGACAGCACCGTGATCTTGTCCAGCTCCAGCGCACCCGGCACCGGCAGCGTGTCCGTGAACACGAACTCGCTGACCTTGGAGTTCTTCAGCCGGTCCGCCGCCGGACCCGACAGGATGCCGTGCGTGGCCGTCACGATCACGTCCTCCGCACCGTGCGCGAACAGCGCGTCCGCCGCGGCACAGATCGTGCCACCCGTGTCGACCATGTCGTCCACCAGGACACAGACACGGCCCTTCACGTCACCGACGACCTCGTGCACGGTCACCTGGTTGGCGACGTCCTTGTCGCGACGCTTGTGCACGATCGCAAGCGGAGCGTCCAGACGGTCACACCAGCGGTCGGCCACCCGCACACGACCCGCGTCCGGAGAGACGATCGTCAGCTTCTCGCGGTCGACCTTCGCACCCACGTAGTCCGCCAGCACCGGAAGCGCCGACAGGTGGTCCACCGGACCGTCGAAGAAGCCCTGGATCTGGTCCGTATGCAGGTCCACGGTCAGAATGCGGTCCGCACCCGCCGTCTTCAGTAGATCCGCCACCAGACGCGCCGAGATCGGCTCACGACCACGGTGCTTCTTGTCCTGACGGGCATAGCCGTACGACGGGATGATCACGGTGATGCTCCGAGCGGAAGCCCGCTTCAGAGCGTCGATCATGATCAGCTGCTCCATGATCCACTTGTTGATCGGAGCCGTGTGGCTCTGGATCAGGAAGCAGTCCGCGCCACGCGCCGACTCCTGGAAGCGGACGTAGATCTCACCGTTGGCGAAGTCGAACGCCTTGGTCGGAACGAGACCGACGCCCAGCTGGTGCGCGACCTCCTCGGCCAGCTCGGGGTGGGCGCGGCCGGAGAAGAGCATCAGCTTCTTCTCGCCGGTCGTCTTGATCCCGGTCACAGCACTGTCTCCTCAGACGTGTTCTCTGGCCGCGACCCCGCGCCTGTCGAGCGCATGTGCGTGCCAGCCGAATTTGTGTGCACGTATCACGGTACGCCGAGTTCGACGTACCTGTTTCCGGTCAGCTTTCGTCGGTGGACTCCTCAGCGGCGGCCTGAGCGGCCTGCGCGGCAGCACTGCCGGGCCGCTTCCGAGCCACCCAACCCTCGATATTCCGCTGCTGGCCCCGGGCCACGGCGAGCGAACCGGCCGGCACGTCCTTCGTGATCACGGACCCCGCGGCGGTGTAAGCCCCGTCCCCGATGGTGATGGGAGCCACAAACATGTTGTCCGAACCCGTACGGCAGTGAGAGCCGATCGTGGTGTGGTGCTTCGCCTCACCGTCATAGTTCACGAACACACTCGCGGCACCGATGTTCGAGTACTCACCGATCGTCGCGTCACCCACGTACGACAGGTGCGGAACCTTCGTCCCCTCACCGATCGTCGCGTTCTTCATCTCGACGTACGTACCCGCCTTGGACTTCTTCCCCAGGTTCGTCCCCGGGCGGAGGTACGCGAACGGGCCCACCGAGGCACCCTCGCCGACGGAGGCGGAGAAGGCGACCGTGTTGTCCACCCGGGCACCCTTGCCCACGGTGACGTCCGTCAGCCGCGTGTTCGGCCCGACCACGGCGTCCTCGGCGATGTGCGTCGCGCCGAGCAGCTGCGTACCGGGAAGGATCACGGCATCGGCCTCGAAGGTCACCGTCACGTCCACGAACACGGAGGCGGGGTCCTGGACCGTGACGCCGGCCATCATCGCCCGCTCGAGCAGCCGCTGGTTCAGCAGGGCACGGGCCTCCGCCAGCTGCACACGGTTGTTGATCCCCAGGATCTCCCGGTGGTCACCCGCGACCGACGCACCCACCCGGTGACCGGCCTCACGCAGGATCGACAGCACATCGGTGAGGTACTCCTCACCCTGACTGTTGTCCGTCCGCACCTGACCCAGCGCCTCGGCCAGCAGCTTCCCGTCGAACGCGAACACACCCGAGTTGATCTCCCGGATGGCGAGCTGCGCGGCGGAGGCGTCCTTGTGCTCGACGATCTCGGTCACGGCGCCGGAGTCGTCCCTGACGATCCGCCCGTACCCGGTGGAGTCCGGCACCTCGGCGGACAGCACCGTCACCGCGTTGCCGTCGGCGGCGTGCGTCTCGGCCAGCGCCCGGAGCGTCTCCCCGGACAGCAGCGGAGTGTCGCCGCACACGACGACCACGGTCCCGTCGGGCGCCTTCCCCAGCTCCTCCAGAGCCATCCGCACGGCGTGCCCGGTCCCGTTCTGCTCCTCCTGAACGGCGGTCCGGGTCCCGGCGTAGTGCTCCTCCAGGTGCCCCCTCACCTGCTCACGGGCGTGCCCGACGACCACGACGAGGTGCTCGGGCTCCAGCTCCCGGGCGGCGGACACGACGTGCCCGACGAGCGAGCGCCCGGCGATCTCGTGCAGGACCTTGGGGGTCTTCGACTTCATGCGGGTGCCCTCACCCGCTGCGAGGACGACGACGGCTGCCGGGCGGTTGGCGCTCACGGGAATGCCCTTCGGCTTTGGGTGGTGGACGCACGAAGGATACCGGGGGGCTGGGCGGCGGACATGAGTGCGGGTCCTGACCCGTGAGGGTAGGACCCGAACTTGCGAGCTCCCGGGGGAGGACTCGAACCCCCATATGGAGAACCAAAATCTCCCGTCTTGCCCTTAGACGACCCGGGATTACCGCTATGTCCGATTCTCGTGATCGGTCGCGGTAGCCGCCCCTACTATGCCGTACCAGGCGCCTTCGACGCGACGATACAGATCGGCGCTCCTTGTGACGTAGATGATCAGGCATCCGCGATAGGCCTCGCCGGCGTTCATCCGGGCTCGACGCTCCTCGTCGGTATAGCGAGACTCCGGCTTCGGCAGGTCCCTCACCCACAGCGAGATCGAGCTCTTTGAACAACCCAGCTCGACCTGGATCTGGTCGTAGGTCATGCCCTGGAGGCGCAGCTCGCGGGCGCGGTCGCGGAGGTCGTCCTTCGCATTCGGGCGCTTCGTCCACTCCGGGGGTGGCTCGCCCTTCACCAGGCGGTGGAGGAGGTCGTTGTTGTAGATCTTCAGGTGGTCGCGGATCTGGCGGAGGCTGAGGCCCTCGCGGCGGAGGGCGACGGCCTGGTTCCGCAGGCCCTCGAAGTCGGCGTACCGGCTCATCTCGGCTGTCATGCGAACACCATCGTCCGGAATGCGGACGTCCGGATCGAAAATCTGGGCGATTCAACAGTTCGAGGGACTGGTGTGTGCGGGGTTGACGAGGGGGCCCACCCGTAGGGTGTCGGGTATGACCACAACGGGGGCAGACCGGGACGCCGCGGGCGTCGGGACTTGGTGGTGGGGGAGACGGCGGAGCGCCGTGCTCGACGGGGCGCTCGCGCTCGTGTCCGCGCTGGAGTGTGCCGTCGAGGGCGTCGGGTTCGCCGACAAGGCTTCGCTTCCGGTGCCGCTGGGGGTGGTGTTCGGGCTGCTCGTGGGGTCCGTGCTGCTCGTCCGGCGCCGCTGGCCCATCGCCGTCGTGCTCGTGTCGATCGCCGTCGCGCCCGCCGAGATGGGCTTCCTGATGGGGATCGTCGGGCTGTACACGCTCGCCGCCTCCGAGGTGCCCCGGCGGATCACGGCCGTGCTCGCGGGGATGTCGACGCTCGCCGTGTTCGTCGTGACCGTGGTGCGGATGCGGCAGGACGTCGCCCAGGACATCGATCCCAGCGGCTGGTACGTGCCGAGCGTCTCGCTCTTCATGACGCTCGGGCTCAATGCTCCGCCCGTTCTCTTCGGTCTCTACATAGGGGCGCGCCGCCGGCTGATGGAGAGTCTGCGGGAGCGGGCCGACAGTCTGGAGCAGGAGCTGTCGTTGCTGGCCGACCGGGCTGAGCAGCGGGCGCAGTGGGCGCGGCAGGAGGAGCGGACGCGGATCGCGCGGGAGATGCACGACGTGGTGGCGCACCGGGTGTCGTTGATGGTGGTGCACGCGGCGGCGTTGCAGGCGGTGGCGTTGAAGGATCCGCAGAAGGCGGTGAGGAACGCGGCGCTGGTGGGGGACATGGGTCGGCAGGCGTTGACGGAGTTGCGGGAGATGTTGGGGGTGCTGCGGGAGGGGGCGGTTCCGGCCGCTCCCGTCGCGGTGCCGTTGGCGGCCGTGGGGCGGGCGGCTGCCGCCGCCGCGGAGGCCGCCGCCGATGAGGGGGACGGGCCGTGTCTGGATGCCCTTGAGGCGTTGTGCGAGCAGTCGCGGCTTGCGGGGGCGGCCGTGGAGCTGGTGGTGCTGGGGGAGGCGCGTCCGTATGCCCCGGAGGTGGAGCGGACGGCGTACCGGGTGGTGCAGGAGGCGTTGACGAACGTCCACAAGCATGCGGCGGGTGCGAAGGTCGTGGTGCGTCTGGCGCATCGGGGCGCGGAGGTCGCGATGCAGGTGGAAAACGGTCCTTCGGACGCGGCGGTGGCCGATGTGGGGTTGCCGAGCGGTGGGAACGGGCTGGTGGGGATGCGCGAGCGGGTGGTGCGGCTGGGGGGCGTGTTCGTGTCGGGCCCGACGGACGCGGGCGGTTTCAAGGTGTCGGCCGTCCTGCCGACGGGGGCCTAGCCGGGGCGGCGGCTCTGCCGACGGGGGCCTGGCCGGGGCGGCCGTGCCGAGGGGGGCCTCGCCGGGGCGGCCGTACTACCGACGGGGGCCTCGCCGGGCCGGCCGTATCCACCGACGGGGCCTCGTCGGGCCGGTGGTCCCGTTCAGCCCGTCGTCAGGCGGGTCGGCTGGGCCCCCGTGATCAGGGTCGACAGGGCCGCGTCGATGTCCTTGCCGAGGTACCAGTCGCCCGCGTGGTCGAGGCTGTAGACGCGGCCTTCGACGTCCATGGCGAGGACGGCCTGGTGTTCGCCTTCTTCGCCGAGGGGGGCGAGCTCGGTGTCGAGGGCGCGGCCGAGGTCGGCGAGGGTGCGGGAGAGGTGGAGTCCGGCGAGGGGGTCGAAGCGGACGGCGGCGGGTGCTATCTGCCGGCCGTGGCCGGGTGCGGTGATCCGCAGGCCGCCGAATTCGGCCCAGGCCTCGACGGCGGCGGGGAAGACGCTGTGCCGGTGGCCGGCGGGGGAGATGTGGGCGCGCAGGGTGTCGGCCCATTCTTCGGCGAGCTTGATGTCCCAGCGGCCGGGTTGCCAGCCGGCCTCGCGGAGGGCGGCGTCGACGTTGACCGGGAAGCGGGTGGTGCTGAGGTGGTCGGACATGGGGTGCGGTCAGCCGTTCTCGACGGGCGTGGTGGGGTCGACGGCGCGGACGCCGAAGTGGGCGAGCATCGCCGTACAGGAGCGGCAGGGTGCGGCGTAGCTGCCGTGGAGCGGGTCGCCGTCCTCGCGGATGCGCCGGGCGGTGAGTTTGGCCTGTTTGAGGGAGCGGCGGGCCTCGCTGTGGGTGAGCGGCTTGCGCTGGGCGCGCTTGGAGCGGCTGTTCTCGGTGGCGGTGAGGTGCCGGGAGAGCAGGATCGCCTCGGGGCAGCGGCCGGTGAAGCGTTCCCGCTGGCTGCTGGTGAGGGTGTCCAGGAAGTCCTGGACGAGGGCGTGCAGGACGGGGGGCCGGTCGCCGCGGCCCGCGGTGCACGTGAGGGTTTCGCCGCGGACGGAGAGGGCGGCTCCCACGGTGGGGAGGATTCCGTCGCGGCGGTGACGCAGTAAGGGTGCGCGCGTGGCCTCGGCGCTGCTGCTCCAGTTGAGGCGTGGGTCACCCTGTGTGGGCGTTGTTGTTGCGTACATGGTGCTGGTCTTCCCCTCCTGCAATCCCCCGAGTTGCGTGGACAGCCTGCCAAATAGGGAGCCATATGGGGAAGCTGGGGCGGCGAAACGCGTCTTCGGTGTGTCGGAATCATGGTGCGTCTGTCATGGCGTCGTGACAGTTGGTCACGCTCGGTCGCGGAGGGATCGGGTCCGGTTCGGTCTCTTGTGGCAGCGCATAGGCTGTGCGGCATCAGTCGGCCGCAGCCGTCGACTGTCGGTAGCAAGCAGTCAGCGACGCCATGCAGGGGGCAACCGCCATGACGACAGGTCGGCTCGGGCAGGACACCGCGCCACCGAACGCGGCCTACGCCGGGCAGGTCGTGCATTTCCCGGATCCGGTCCGTGCGTCCCGTCACCCCAGAGGGGTACGGGTGGACGAGCACGGCTACCCGGACTTCTCGCCGTACGCGCGCGCGGCGGCGGAGATCGCCGATCCGCCGGAGGGTTTCGGTGTCGACGAGCTGCGTCTGACGGACTACGTGTCGGCGAACGCGGCGCTGGCGGCGACCGGTCATGAGCTGTGGGACACGATTCCGTCGGTGGCGACCCCGCACGGCTGGACGTGGCATCACGTGGCGCGTTCGCGGCGGATGGAGCTGGTGCCGGTCGAGGTGAAGGCGCTGCTTCGCCATCACGGCGGGGTGGCGACGGCCGCCGTGGACCAGTCGAAGCGGGGGACGCGTCCGCTGCAGGAGACCCGGCCGGCGCACTTCGGGCTGCCGAAGGGCCGGGTGTCGGTGTCGGAGCAGCAGCTCCAGGGCGTCGAGGAGGATCTCGGCTATCGGCTGCCGGGGGCGTACCGCTCGTTCCTGAAGGCGGCGGGCGGGTGTGCTCCGGTGGGGGCGGCGCTCGACGCGGAGCTGGGTGTCCTGGTGGACCAGCCGTTCTTCACGGTGCGGGAGGAGGCGGGGGTCAATGACCTCGTCTACGTCAACAAGTGCCTCCGTGACCATCTGACGAAGGACTATCTGGGCGTCGCTTTCGTCCAGGGCGGTCTGGTCGCGTTGAAGGTGCGGGGTGCGGCGGTCGGTTCGGTGTGGTTCTGCGCGTACGACGACGCGCGGGACTCCGGCGAGGTGGCGGCCGGCTGGACGGTGAACGAGCGGGTGGAGCGGCTGCTGCTGCCCTGCGGTGCGGACTTCGACGCGTTCCTCGGGCGTCTGGCGGGCAATCCGCCGGAGCTGGAGACGGTGGCGAACCTGATGGTGGACGGCGGCTTCGCGCGTGCCGTGCCCGTGGTCCCGGTGGGGGAGTGAGCTGGCTGTGGTGACGTTCGCGCAGGCGCAGGAGCGCGCCGAGGAGTGGATCAACGGCGATCTGCCGGGGTACCAGCACCGTGAGGTGCGGGTGCGGGAGTTCGAGCTGGGCTTCGTGGTGTGGGCGGAGGACCGCGAGGGCGGTCCGACGTCGGACGGCGGGCGTCAGCGGCTGGTGATCGCGCGGGACAGCGGTGAGGCGACGCTGTGGCCGGGGCTGCCGGTGGGCGAGGTGATCCGGCGGTACGAGGAGGAGTACGGGGCGACGGACGAGGTTCCGGCGCAGGCGGCGGTGCCGGCGGCGCGGATCGATCTGAACCAGACGTCGTTCCTGTTGAGTCCGCCGGAGTGGCTGCAGGACGCGGCGGACAAGATCGGGCTGCCGAGGGAGGAGTCGCACGCCTCGCAGGAGAGCGCGAGCGCGTCGGCGCCGGTGGACGACACCTCGGACGCGGTGGGAATGGCGGGGCCTTCGGCTTCGGTGGCTTCGTCGTCTTCTTCCTCTTCTTCTGTTTCGGTGGCTTCTTCTGCTTCCTCCGTCTCGACGGACTCGTCGGCTCCGGTGACGGGGTCGGGGCCGGGGGATGCTGCGGAGGCCGCGACGGCTCCGGTTCCGGCCGCGGAGCCCGTACCGGCCGTCGAGCCTGCCCCGGCTCCGGCCGCGGCTTCGGAAGCCGACGCGTACGAGCCGACGGCGATGGACGGCGTCCCGGCGTCGAGCCCGGCCGCGTCGAGCCCTGCGGCTCCGGTCGCGCCGCCGGTCGCGCCCCCGGCTCCGCCCGCGCCCACGCCCTCCTCCGCCCCCGCGCCCCCTCCCGCGCCGTCCAGCCCGTGGGTGGACGCGAACGCGAGTTCCGGTGGTGCGGACGGGGCGGTGCCGCTGCCCGCGACCGTCTTCGCGCCGCCGCTGTCGGGGACGGACGACGAGGACGCCCCGGCGCCGTCGGTGGGCGCGGACGCGCCGACCGCCCTGATGAAGGGCGGCAGCGCGCTGCCGCCGACCGCGATCGCCCCCCGTCTCGACCCGGTGGCACCTCCGCCGGGCGCGGTTCCGCCCGCCCCGCCGTCGCCGCCCGCGCCGCAGCCTTCGCCGGCTCCGGCGCAGGCCGGTCCGGGTGCGCCGCCGCTTCCGCCGCCCGCGCCCTCGGCGCCGGGTGCCGGGGACATCGCGGGCGCCGCGACCAGCAAGGCCTCCCTGTCGCCGAGGGCCGGGCGCGGTCCGACGCCGCCTCCGCCGCCGGGGGCTCCGGGTGTGCCGGGTGCCTCGTCGGGCGGCAACGCGTACATCCCCACGCAGCTGGTGTCGCAGCTCGGGCCGGAGGGGCTCCAGCCGCCCGGTCCGCCCGCGCAGCCGGGTCCGCCCGGTCCGCCGCCTCCGCCGGCCGCGCCGGGTCCCGTGACGCCGCCGCAGCCGGTGCACCACGCGGCGACGATGCTGGCGCATCCGAACCAGGGCGGTCCGGGCGCGCCTCCGCCGCCCCCGCCGCCGCCGGGTGTGCCGGGTGGCACGCCCGCGGGCGGCATCGCGCACGCCGCGACGATGCTGGCGCACCCCGGTCCGGGTGGCCTGGGCGGTCCGGGGGCTCCGCCGCCCCCGCCCGCTCCGGCGCCGCCGGTCGGCGGGCACACGCCGCCGCCCGCGCCCGGCCCCGTACCCGGGGCGCCCGTGCCTCCGGCGTACGGCTATCCGCATCCGGCGGGTCAGCCGACGGTCGGTCCCGGCTATCAGGCGGTGCTGCGGTATCGGGCGCCGGACGGTTCGGAGGCGCAGATCATCCGGCGTTCGGCGCCGGGCACCCCGCATCCGGAGTGGCAGATCCTGCACGAGCTGCGCGCGCTGAACGTGCCGCCGCAGCAGGTGCTGGAGCTGCACACGGAGCTGGAGTCCTGTGAGCTGCCGGGCGGTTACTGCGCGCGGATGATCCGGGAGACGTGGCCGCAGGCGCGGATCACGAGCATCGCTCCGTACGGCCGTGATCACGCGGGTCGGCAGCAGGGCATGCGTCAGCTCCTGACCCATCAGGGTGAGTTGCATCAGGTCGCGGACGGTCCGGCGCGTCCGGCTCCGGTGCGGGCGCCGCTGCCGCAGGTGCAGCCGGCGCCACCGATCCCCCCGGAGGGGATCGCGCAGGAGCTGGCCGGGGCGTTCGGTCCGGGGGTCCTCCGCTTCGACCAGCGGGCGGTGTCCCGGCAGGGCGTGCCGGAGGTCGTGGCGCGCACGCTGGTGTGGGCGGGGCTGCCGGCGGACTTCGGTCCGTTCTTCTGGGCGCAGCCGGCGGTGCCGGTGGTGCCGACGCTGGCGGAGCTGGCGGCGCAGCGGCAGGTGCAGGCGGCGCCGGACGCGAGCTCGTACCTGGTGCTCGGTTCGGACTTCGGCCGGGCGATCTGCGTCCAGTACGGGACCGCGCACATCGTGGCGGTGCCGGTGGAGGCCGGGCCGGGCGGGCAGTCGGTGCCGCCGCAGTTCGTGAACACGGGGCTGCCGGAGTTCACGCGGTCGATGGCGCTGCTCGGTCGGATGTGGCGGCTGCGGTTCGGGCTGAACCCGGAGCAGGCGGGTCGCTGGACGGTCGATTTCCAGGCGCAGCTGGCGATGCTGGATCCGGCGGCGCTGTCGTCGCCGGAGAACTGGTGGTCGGTGCTGCTCGAGCAGATGTGGGACGGCCTGCTGTAGCGCAGGGGAGTCGGAATGTGACGAAGGGCGCCCGACGTGTGGCCACGTTGGACGCCTTTTGTCCGTTCTGATGTCGCATTCTTTATGGGTCGGGCTTTATGGGTCGGGGCCAGAGAGAAGGGGCGTCAGGGATGAGTTTCGCCGTCGGGCGGGGGCGCGGATACCGCCCCGAGCAGGTCGACCGCCACCTCGCCGCACTCGGGGAGGAGCGCGACGCCGCCTGGGAGCGGGCGGCGCGGCTCACGGTCCTCGCGAAGGAGATGGAGACGGAGGCCGCCGGGCTCCGCCTGGCCGTCACGCAGCTCGCCCCGCAGCGGTACGAGTCCCTCGGCGGGACCGCGCAGAAGATCCTGGAGCTGGCCGAGCAGGAGGACGAGCGGCTCGTACGGGGCGCCGAGGCGGAGGCGCAGGCCCTCGCGGAGGCCGCCGAGCGGGCGGCCCGGGAGGCGACGGAGGCCGCCGAGGCGTACGCCGAGGAGGTCAGGACGGCGGCGGACGCGGCGGCCCGCACGACCCTGGAGGAGGCCCGCGCGCGGGCCGAGGAGATGGGGCAGATCGCCCGCCGGGACGCCGAGGGGGCCCGGGAGGCCGCGCGGGAGGCCTTCGAGGAGACCGAGCGCCGGGCGGAGGCGCTGCTCGCGGAGCAGCGGGACGAGCAGCGGACCGCACGGGCCGAGGCGGAGCGGGCGGCCGAGGCGGAGGCGGCGGCCCTGGACGCCCGCCACGAGGAACAGATCGCGGCGGCGCAGGCCCGGCTCGCGGAGACGCAGCGGGCCCTTGCCGAGACGGAGGAGCAGGCCCGGCACGGCCAGGAGGACGCCGAGGCCCGCGCGGCGGAGCTGCTCGCCGAGGCCAGGATGAAGGCGGAGCGGATCGAGCGCGAGACGGAGCGGGTGCTGCGGGAGCACGAGGAGGCCCGGGACGAGATCCACTCCCACATGGAGCACATCCGCAACTCGCTCGCGGCGCTGACGGGCCGCCCGGCCGCGCGGGAACAGGCCGAGGAGAAGCCCGACTCGAAGGACGGGGAGGGCTCCGAGGGCGTCGACAAGGACGGGGAGAGGTCCGGGGGCGTCGACTAGGACGGGGAGGGCTCCGAGGGCCCCCACTAGGCTCCCGCCCATGATCATGAAGCTGACGGCGGTCACGCTCGACTGCGCCGACCCCATGGCCCTGGCCGCCTTCTACCACCGAGCCACCGGCATCCCGCTCGCCGACCGGTCCGGCGACGAGTTCGCGGGCCTGCGCGGCGCGGACGGCCTCTTCTTCGGCTTCCAGCGCGTCGACGGCTACCGTCCCCCCTCCTGGCCGGGCCAGGAGGTCCCACAGCAGCTGCACCTCGACTTCGACGTCGACGACCTGGACGAGGCCACGGCCCGCCTCGTGGAGTGGGGCGCGACCGTCCCGGACGTCCAGCCCCGCCCGGACCTGTGGCGGGTGCTCCTGGACCCGGCGGGACACCCGTTCTGCCTGACGATCCCGCGCGGGGCCGTCTAGGAGGTCTGCCCCAGCAGCGCCCGGCCGAGTTCGCTCGCCCGGTAGTACACCTCGCGCCGGTACCGGTGCGAGGTCACCAGGCCCGCGTCCCGCAGCACCGCGAGGTGCTGCGAGACCGCGCCCGGGCTGAGCCCGGTCTGCAGGGCGAGGTCCGTGGTGGTGGTCGGGACGCTCGTACGCCCCAGAAGCCCGGCCCTGCTGCGCCCGAGGAGCCGGGCGAGCCCGTCCTCCGGCTCGGCACGCCGCTCCCACAGGGTGCCGACGGCCCGCGCGGGATAGACGAGGCAGGGCGGGGGTCCGGGCTCGGACCGCCGTGGCAGGAGCAGGACGCAGCGGTTCGTGAAGGCGCTCGGGGCGAGCGTGAGGCCGCCGCCGTCCAGGGCGAGGCCCCCGGTCGGGAGGCCGGGCCCGGTGAGCCGGTCCTCCGCCCACCGCAGGCTGGGGTGGAGGTGGGCGAAGACCTCCTGGATGCCGTCCTCGGCGAGCTGCCGGGTGCGGTACGCGAGGTCGGCCTCCAGCACGGCCCTGATCCGGGGCCAGTACGGCCGCACCCCGGCCCGCCACCAGGCGAGCAGGGCCTCCGCGTGCTCCGGCGGGCCCGTGAACGCGGTGAGCTCCTCCTCGATCTCGGCGAGGGGGCAGCGCGGCGGAGGCGCGTGGGCTTCGAGTCCGGGCAGGTGCGGCAGCAGGTCGGTGCGCTCCCGGCCGAGGGCCGACGCCGTTTTGATCCAGGGGAGATGGAGGGCATGGCCGCCCGGGTCGGCGGAGGCCCGCAGGGCGGCGACGGACTCCCACAGGGGCGACACGGCGAACCGGAGGTGCGCCAGGTCGTCGACCCCGAACCGTATCTCTCCCACCCGGCACCCCCGCCCACGAGCTTTTCGCCCAGACTAAAACAATGGCCGGCTTCGGCCGGGGGTGATGGTGTTCGCCGACATGACGACCTCCCTCACCTCTCCGCCCCGGCCTGCCCTCTTCCGGCTGCCGGACTTCCGCCGGCTGTGGATCGGCGACACCGTGAGCCAGGCCGGCACCGCCGTCACCGTCCTCGCGCTCCCCCTCGTGGCGATCGGCCCGCTGGACGCGTCCCCCTTCGAGGCGGGACTCCTGGTGATGTGCGAGTACCTGGGCTTCCTCCTCCTCGGGCTGCCGGCCGGGGCGTGGGTGGACCGGATGCGCCGCCGCCGCGTGATGATCGTGGGTGACCTCGGCCGGGCCGCGCTCCTCGCCACCCTGCCGCTCGCGGCGTGGCTCGGCGTGCTGACGTTGCCTCAGCTGTACGCGGTGGCCTTCGGGTTGTCGGTCTGCACGGCGTTCTTCGACATCGCGTACCAGAGCCACCTGCCGCAACTCGTCGACGAGGAGCGGCTGATGGAGGCGAACGTGGCCCTGGAGGCGTCCCGTACGGTCACGGCGGCCGGCGGCCCCGGGGCGGGCGGCGCGCTCGTCGCGGCGGTGACGGCGCCGGTGGCGCTCGCCGTCGACGCCGTCAGCTTCCTCGCCTCGGCCCTGTTCCTCTCCCGGATCCGCCGCCCCGACCCGCGACCGGCGCGGGCGCCCGGGGCCCGGCTGCGGGAGGAGGTCGCGGAGGGGCTGCGGTTCGTGTTCCGCGACCGGCTGCTGCGGGCGCTGACGCTCACCGCCGCGATCTCCAACCTGTGCGGCACGATCGGCACCTCCATGCTCCTCGTGCTGTTGGCGGGGGAGCTGGGCCTGTCGCCGTTCCTGTGCGGGCTCGTGTTCACGGCGGAGGCCCTTGGCGGCTTCCTCGGCAGCCTCCTCACCACCCGGATCGCGGCCCGCCTCGGCGAGCGGCGCGCGATGGGCGCGTCCGTCGTGGTCAGCGGGGTGCTGTGGCTGCTCGCGCTGCCGTTCTTCCAGGCGGACGGGCGGTACGCGGTGGCGTGCGTGCTCCAGGGCCTCGGCTGGACCGCCTTCATGACCTTCAAGATCAGCTCGGTGGCCCTCCGCCAGCGCCTCACCCCCGCCCCGCTCCTCGGCCGCGTGACGGCGACCTTCCGCTTCGTGGTGTGGGGCTGCATGCCGCTGGGCGCCCTGGTAGGCGGGCTCGTGGGGCAGTACGCGGGGGTGCGGACGGCGCTGTGGGCGGGGGCGGTCGGCGAACTGCTCGCGGTGGTGCCGCTGTTGGCGGTGACGGCACGAGGGCACGGGGCACTCGACATTTAGTCTGTGCGGAGATAATCTGTGGATACATCATCTGGTCGAGGAGGCCCGCAATGTGGGAGTACGAGCACGGCGTCGAGACAACCGCCGCCCCCGAGGCGATCTGGCGGCTCTGGGCCGATGTCGAGAACTGGGGCACCTGGAACGCCGAGATCGAGAAGATCGAGATCAGCGGCCCGTTCGAGGTGGGCGCGCGGATCACGATGACGCCGCCCGGCGACGACCCGGTGGAACTGCGCGTGGCCGAGGCCGTCGAGGGCGAACTCTTCGTCGACGAGGCCCGCTTCGGCGACCTGCTGCTGCGCACCGTCCACCGGATCGACCGGCTCGACGGGGAGCGGGTGCGGGTGGTGTACCGCATGGAGATCACCGGCACCGGCGCCGACGAGGTCGGTCCGCGGATCGGCCCGGGCATCACTGCCGACTGGCCCGACACCATGGCCGCCCTCACCGAGCTGGCCCGGCGCTGATGGCCCTCGACCCCGGCGAGAGCCCCGGATTCCTCCTGTGGCACGCCACGCTGCGCTGGCAGCGCGACATCGCCGCCGCCCTGGCGCCCCTCGGCCTCACCCACGTGCAGTTCGTCCTGCTCGCCTGCGCCTGGTGGCTCAACACCCAGGGCGAGCACCCCAACCAGCTGGCCCTCGCCCGCCAGGCCGGCACCGACGTCAAGATGACCTCCCAGGTCCTGCGCACCCTGGAGGGCAAGGGACTCGTCGAGCGCGAGGTCGACCCGGCGGACACCCGCGCCAAGCGACTGCGCGTCACCGACGCCGGCGCTGCCCTGGCCCCCCGCGCGATCGAGGCGGTCGAACGCGTCGACGCGGAGTTCTTCCAGCCGGTGCCCGTCAAGGAGGCGATCGCCCTGCTGGGCCGCCTGGCCCACCCCGAACCCTGAACCGCCCCGCGCTCCGGTCCTTCAGCCGAGGGCGCACTCCGCCCACACCGTCTTCCCCGGCGCCCGGAGCCTCGGGCACCACCCCCAGCGGTCGGCGAGCGCTTCGACGAGCAGCAACCCCCGTCCGCCTTCCAGGAGTTCCGGCTCCGGAAGGCGGCCGGGCCGGGGCGGTACGCGCTCCGCCCGCGTGTCGCTCACCTCGATCCGCGCGACCGGCCGGGCCTCGTTCGTGACCCGCAGGAGCAGCTGGAAGTCCCGTCCCGGCACGTGTCCGTGCCGCACCGCGTTCGCCGCCAGCTCGGCCGCGACCAGCACGACGGTCTCGTGCGCCTCGGTCCCGTACGGCACGCCCCACTCCTCCAGGCGGACGGCGACCAGCCGCCGGGCGAGCCGGGCGCCCCGGGCGGTCGAGGTGAACCGCAGGGTGAAGATCCGACTGCTCAAGTAAGGCGAGGCGCCGGCGTGTTGGGTGGCGTCGGTGGGGCTGTCGTTGTTGCTCGTCATGCCTCCCAAGCTCCTCTTGGTGGCGTAGCGTGACCAGTGGTGACGCACTGACGCGATGGTCTTGTACGTGGGGTGTCGGTGCCGGTACGAGGGGCAGGGCGCGATGACGGAAGGCCAGGCGGGCGCGGTTCCGGAGCCCGCGGCGGCGGACAGGTCCGGCCAGGGCGTGGTGGCGGCGTTCGGGCAGAGCCTGAAGACGCTGCGGGTGCGGGCGGGGATGGAACGGGAGGAGTTCGGCAAACGGCTGGGCTACTCGGCGTCGACGATCGCCTCGTTCGAGCAGGGCCGCAGGATCCCGCCGCCGAGGGCGATCGACCGGGCGGACGAGGTGCTGGAGGCGGGCGGGCTGCTGAAGGTCTGGAAGGACCAGCTGGAGAAGGCGCAGTACCCGGCGTTCTTCCAGGGGATGGCGCAGTTGGAGAAGCAGTCGATAGAGCTGCTGGCGTACGACACCCTGGTGGTCAACGGCCTGCTGCAGACCGAGGAGTACATGCGGACGATGGTGGGCAATCGGCGTCCACCGCTCGACGTGGAGACCATCGAGCAGCGAGTGACCGCTCGTGTCTCCCGGCAGGACATCTTCGAGCGGCGGCCCGCACCGTTGTTGAGCTTCGTCATGTGTGAATCGGTGCTGCGGAGGAAGTTCGGCGGCAACGAGGTACTGCGCGGACAGTTGGAGCAGCTCCTCCTCATCGGCCAGAGGAGGAACGTCGAGCTTCAGGTCATGCCGCTCGACTGCGCGGAGAACGCGGGCGGGGACGGACCGTTCACCGTCGTCACCCGTGAGGACGGGAAGAGGTTCGTCTACACCGAAGTCCAGGGCACCAGCGCCCTGGAGACCGACCCCAAACAGGCCGTTCTCGCCGCTGCCCGCTATGGGATCATCCGGTCGCAGGCTCTCACCCCGCGGGAGTCACTGGAGTTCATCGAGAAGTTGTTGGGAGAGCTATGAACAGCACGGAATCCCTCGCCTGGTTCAAGAGCAGCTACAGCGGTGGTGAAGGCGGCCAGTGCATCGAGGTCGCGGCCGGCGCGGGAACCGTCCACATCCGGGACTCCAAGGACGTGGCCCGGCCGGCCCTCCGGGTCTCGCGCGACGCGTGGGCCGGGTTCCTCGGGCTCGCCTCGGCGGAGTAGTACAGCCCGCCGTTGTACGCGGGGAGCCCTGCCCGTCCGAGCCGGACGGCGGGGCTCTCCGGCTAGGCCGCCCAGGCATCCGAGCAGCGGGAGGGCGACCGGCCACGGCACGGCCGCCACCACGGCGACGCCGGCCGCCCGGGCACGGGCGCGCGTGCTCGTCTCCGGGCGGGCGCGTACTCAGTCGGCCAGGTCTCGACGGGACGCCCCCTGGTCCTCCTCCTTCAGGACCGGGAAGCGGCGGGGGGCCAGGGTGAGGAGGGCCAGGAGGGCGAGGGCCGCCGCTGCCGCCGCGCCCAGGTAGACCCAGTCCACCGCCGCGTCGACCGCCCGGCGGATGGGGTCGGTGGCGTCCAGGGAGGGGGCCAGTGTGTCGAGGTCCGTGTCGGCGCCGAGGCGGGCGGCGAGGACGCCGTTCGCGACGGCGCCGAAGAGCGCGGCGCCGACGCTCTGGCCGACCTGGCGGCAGAAGAGGACGGAGGCGGTGGTGGTGCCGCGTTCCTCGTACGGGACGGTCGACTGCACGCCGACGATCAGGGGCAGTTGGAAGAGGCCCAGGGCTCCGCCGAGGAGCAGCATCAGGAGTGCGGGCTGCCAGGGTTCGCCGGGGAACGGCAGGAACGGGAACGCGAGCAGCAGGAGCAGGGCGAGCGAGATGCCCAGGATCGCGGTGAGGCGGAAGCCGATGCGGGTGTAGAGCCGGTTCGAGAACGCGGCGCTGATGGGCCAGCTCAGGGTCCATGAGGAGAGGACGAAGCCGGCGGCGATCGGGCCGAGGCCGAGGACGGACTGCGCGTACGTGGGCAGGAAGACCGTCGGGGCGACCATGAGCAGGCCGAGGGCGCCGAGGGAGAGGTTGACGGCGGCTATCGTGCGGCGGCGCCAGACCCAGCCGGGGATGATCGGTTCGGCCGCGCGCCGCTCGACGGCGACGGTCAGGGCGGCGAGGGCGGCGGCACCGCCGAGGAGGCCGAGGGACGGGGCGGAGAGCCAGGGCCAGGCGACGCCGCCCTGGACGAGCGCGGTGATGAGTGCGGCTCCGGTGGCGAAGATCGCGAGTGCCCCCGCCCAGTCGATCCGTGCGCGTTCGCGGGGTGCGGTGCGGGCGGGTTCGAGGAGGTGGCGGCCGATGAGCCAGAGGGCGATCAGGCCGACGGGGACGTTGACGAGGAAGATCCAGCGCCAGTCGGCGTAGCCGGCGAGCAGGCCGCCGAGGGCCGGTCCGGCGACGGAGGAGGCGGCCCACACGGAGGACAGCTTCGCCTGGATCTTGGGGCGTTCCTTCAGGGGGTACAGGTCGGCGGCGATGGTCTGGACGGTGCCCTGGAGGGCGCCGCCGCCGAGGCCCTGGACGACGCGGAAGGCGATCAGGGAGGCCATGTTCCAGGCGGCGGCGCAGAGCAGGGAGCCGATGAGGAAGAGGACGGTCCCGGCGATGAGGACGGGCTTGCGGCCGAAGGTGTCGCTGAGCTTCCCGTACACGGGCAGGGTGACCGTGACGGCGAGCAGGTAGCCGGAGAAGAGCCAGGAGAAGACGGAGAGTCCGCCGAGGTCGCCGACGATCTGGGGGACGGCGGTGGAGACGATCGTCCCGTCGAGGGCGGCGAGCCCCATGGCGAGCATGAGGGCGGCCACGACGGGCCCGCGGCGGTCGGTGGTGGGGGCGGAGGCGGGTGCGGGCGCCGGATCGGCTCCCGCCCGGGTCGTCGACGGTTCCGTCACCGCGCACCATTCCTTTCTTCGTACACCTAAATGTGCGCGGACAGGTTCTCACTCCACCCACGGGTCGAGGAACCCCTAGGGGCCCCTCCCCCATGCGGCCCAGGGGTCGTTCGTCCCGGCGGAGGAGGAGAAGTGCCGTACCGGCTTCTTAACTTGAACTTACAAACCCACCCATCGCTCCAAGGAGAAATCCGTGACATCGGCTGTGACCATCCCCAGGCACGGGGGTACTGGCGAGGGGACGGCCGTCGCGGCGCGGGCGCGGCAGGTCGTCAAGGCGTACGGCTCGGGGGAGACCCGGGTCGTCGCGCTGGACTCCGTCGACGTGGACATCGCCCGCGGGCGGTTCACCGCGATCATGGGGCCCTCGGGCTCCGGCAAGTCGACCCTGATGCACTGCCTCGCCGGGCTCGACACCGTCACCAGCGGGCAGATCTTCCTCGACGAGACCGAGATCACCGGTCTCAAGGAAAAGAGGCTCACCCGGCTGCGCCGGGACCGGATCGGCTTCATCTTCCAGGCGTTCAACCTGCTGCCCACCCTGAACGCCCTGGAGAACATCACGCTGCCCATGGACATCGCCGGGCGGAAGCCGGACGCCGAGTGGCTGCGGCGGGTCGTCGACACGGTCGGACTCGGGGAGCGCCTCAAGCACCGGCCGAGCCAGCTCTCCGGCGGTCAGCAGCAGCGCGTCGCCGTGGCCCGCGCGCTCGCCGCCCGGCCCGAGATCATCTTCGGTGACGAGCCGACCGGAAACCTCGACTCGCGGGCCGGCGCCGAGGTCCTCGGCTTCCTCCGCGCGTCCGTGGACGAGCTCGGGCAGACGATCGTCATGGTGACCCACGACCCCGTCGCCGCCTCCTACGCGGACCGGGTGCTCTACCTCGCCGACGGACGGATCGTGGACGAGATGGAGCGGCCCACCGCCGACGCCGTCCTCGACCGCATGAAGGACTTCGACGCGCGCGGGCGGACCTCATGACCGTCCTCAGGACCTCGCTGCGCAACTTCTTCGCGCACAAGGGCCGCATGGCGCTCTCCGCCGTCGCCGTCCTGCTCTCCGTCGCCTTCGTCAGTGGGACGCTCGTCTTCACCGACACCATGAACACGACGTTCGACAAGCTCTTCGCGTCGACCGCCTCCGACGTCACCGTCAGCCCGAAGGGCGCGGCGGCCGACGACGAGGTCCCGCAGAACGGCCGCCCCGAGTCCCTGCCCGCCTCGCTCGTCGAGCGGGTCGGGAAGGTCGAGGGCGTCAAGGACGCGCAGGGTTCGGTCACCTCCATGAGCGTGACCGTCGTCGACGCGAAGAACGAGAACGTCGGCCCGACCGGCGGCGCGCCGACCATCGCCGTCAACTGGAGCCCCTACGAGCTGCGTTCGGTCGAGCTGGCCTCCGGTCACGAGCCGCGCGGGCCCACCGACGTCGTCGTCGACGCCGGCACCGCCGAGAAGCACCACCTGAAGATCGGCGACACCCTGCGCACGATCGCCGTCACCGGCGACCTCACCGCGAAGATCTCCGGCATCGTCGAGTTCAAGGTCACCAACCCCGGTGCCACCGTCGTCTACTTCGACACCGCCACCGCGCAGCGCGGACTCCTCGGCAAGGAAGGCCTGTTCACCCAGGTCATGGTCGACGCCGAGCCCGGTGTCGCCGACGACGCCCTCAAGGCGGACGTGGCCGCCGCACTCGGCGCCGACGCGAAGAACTACAAGCTGCACACCGCGGCCGAGGTCGCCGACGCGGGCCGCGAGGACATCGCCGGCTTCCTCGACGTCATGAAGTACGCCATGCTCGGCTTCGCCGGGATCGCCTTCCTCGTCGGCATCTTCCTCATCGTCAACACCTTCTCCATGCTGGTCGCCCAGCGGACCCGCGAGATCGGCCTCATGCGGGCCATCGGCTCCAGCCGCCGACAGGTGAACCGTTCCGTCCTCGTCGAGGCGCTCCTCCTCGGCCTCGTCGGCTCCGTCGCCGGTGTCGCCGCGGGCGTCGGTCTCGCCGTCGGACTCATGAAGCTCATGTCCCAGATGGGCATGGAGCTCTCCACCCGCGACCTCACCGTGGCGTGGACGACGCCGGCCGTCGGCCTCGCCCTCGGCATCGTCGTCACCGTCCTCGCCGCGTACATCCCCGCCCGCCGCGCCGGCAGGGTCTCTCCGATGGCCGCCCTCCGTGACGCGGGCACCCCCGCCGACGGCAAGGCGGGGCGGGTGCGGGGCGCGGTCGGGATCGCCCTGACCGGCGCCGGAGCGGCCGCCCTGGTCGTGGCGGCCCGCGCCGCCGAGGCCGGCCCCGGCTCCCTCTGGCTCGGCCTCGGCGTCGTCCTCTCCCTCCTCGGCTTCGTCGTCGTCGGCCCGCTCCTCGCCGGCGGGGTCGTCCGCGCCCTCGGCGTCGTCGTCCTGCGGGTCTTCGGTCCCGTCGGCCGCATGGCCGAACGGAACGCGCTGCGCAACCCGCGCCGCACCGGCGCCACCGCCGCCGCCCTGATGATCGGGCTCGCGCTCGTCGCCGGACTCTCGGTGGTCGGCTCCTCCATGGTCGCCTCGGCCACCGAGGAACTGGACCGCTCCGTCGGCGCCGACTTCATCGTGCGGTCCGCGACCGGGCAGCCGATCGTGCCGCAGGCGCAGGCCGCCCTGGAGAAGACGCCCGGCCTGGACCACGTCACCGAGTACAAGTGGGTCGACGCCGAGGTCACCGACCCGCGCGGGAAGGTCTCCACGGCCGACCTGGCCGCCACCGACCCGACGTACGTGAAGGACCTGCGCCGCGAGACCACCGCCGGCACCCTCACCGACGCGTACGGTCCGGGCGCGATGTCCGTCGGCAGCGACTACGCCGCCGAGCACGGCGTCAAGGTCGGCGACGTCCTCACCGTCGCCTTCAAGGGCGGCGACACGGCGAAGCTGAAGGTCGCGGCGATCACGGCGGACACCGGCCAGGTCGACAAGGGCGCGATGTACACGAACGTCTCCACCGTCGCCCGTCACCTGCCCGCCGAGCGGGTGCCGAACAGCCTGCTCGTCCTGGCCAGCGCCAAGGACGGCCAGGAGGCCGCGGCGTACGAGGCCCTCAAGGACGCGCTCGCGCCGTACCCGCAGTACAAGGTCAGCAACCAGGCCGACTACAAGGAGGAGCTGCAGAACCAGGTCGGGCAGCTGCTCAACATCGTGTACGGGCTCCTCGCCCTGGCGATCGTCGTCGCCGTCCTCGGCGTCGTGAACACCCTGGCGCTCTCGGTGGTCGAACGGACCCGCGAGATCGGCCTCATGCGGGCCATCGGCCTCTCCCGCCGGCAGCTGCGCCGCATGATCCGCCTGGAGTCGGTGGTCATCGCCCTCTTCGGTGCCCTCCTCGGCCTCGGCCTGGGCATGGGCTGGGGCACCGCCGCCCAGAAGCTCCTCGCGCTGGAGGGGCTCGGCGTCCTGGAGATCCCCTGGCCGACGATCCTGACGGTCTTCGTCGGCTCGGCCTTCGTGGGCCTCTTCGCGGCGCTCGTACCGGCGTTCCGGGCGGGGCGGATGAACGTGCTGGGGGCGATCGCGAGCGAGTAGCCACCACGGAACGGGGGTGCGGCCCCGGTGGACCCTGCCAGGTCCACCGGGGCCGCAGGTGTGCTCAGACGGTCAGTACGGGCACGTCGTAGAGCGGGATGTTCTTGTCCCGGGTGACCAGGGTCAGTCCCTCGGTCCGGGCCTGCGCGATCAGTATCCGGTCGAAGGGGTCGCGGTGGTGGGCCGGGAGCTGTCCGGCGCGGACACCGTGCAGTCCGGTGATCGGGAGCGGCGTGAGCTGGCAGGTGCGGGCCAGTTCGGGCAGCTCGGGCGGGCCGTCCAGCTTGCCGAGGGCTTGCTTGACGGCGAGTTCCCAGGGAGTGACGGCACTGACGTACGCGTGCTCCTCCGTGTCGAGCAGGTCCTTGATGTCGTCGGAGAGCTGCGGGGAGTCGAGCAGCCACCAGATGACGACGTGCGTGTCGACGAGCAGTTTCACTCGGCAGTGCCCTCCTCGTGGAGTCCGAAGGCCTCGGCGAAGCCGGGATCGTCGGAGATGTCGTCGAAGTCGTCGTGGAACACGACGGGTTCCTTGAGGGAGCCTCGGGCCGTCCGCCGGACCTTCCCCCGGAGGGGGACCACCTTCGCGACCGGTTCGCCGGACTTGCTGATGATCACCTCCTCGCCGGTGGCGACCACTTCCAGGATCTTGGAGAAGTGGGTCTTCGCCTCGTGGACGTTGTACTGCCGGGCTGCTTCCATCGCGGCCTCTCACAGCTCAGGGGAGCAAGGTGGACTAAGTGCAAGACTAAGGCTAGTCGTACGGGCGGTCCGGGGGCCAGGCGCTTCACCCTCCCGAGTGGCCCCTTTCCTTCGGGCGAGTGACAGCGGCACGTCGTAGGCTGGGCGCACCGGGCCGTACGCGCCCGGGACCACCCGGCCCGTTCGACGTGTCGGGCTGTTCGCGTTGCCCGCCCCCGTCGTCCGAACCCGGGATGGAAGCTCCATGAGCCTGCACGGTCTGCTCGATGTCGTCGTCAAGGACGCCGCCCTCGCCGAGGCGGTGAAGGCCGCCGCCGACGGGAACCGCCCGCACGTGGACCTGGTCGGTCCGGCGGCCGCGCGGCCGTTCGCCGTGGCGGCGCTCGCCCGGGACTCGGGGCGGCCGGTGCTCGCGGTGACCGCGACCGGCCGGGAGGCCGAGGACCTCGCCGCCGCGCTGCGGTCCCTGCTCGACCCGGACACGGTCGTCGAGTACCCCTCCTGGGAGACCCTGCCGCACGAGCGGCTCTCTCCCCGTTCCGACACCGTCGGACGTCGGCTCGCCGTGCTGCGGCGGCTTGCGCACCCCCGGGACGACGACCCCGCCGCCGGTCCCGTCTCCGTCGTCGTCGCGCCCGTCCGGTCCGTGCTCCAGCCGCAGGTCAAGGGGCTCGGGGACCTTGAGCCCGTGGCGTTGCGGAGTGGGCAGACCGCCGATCTGAACGAGGTCGTCGAGGGGCTCGCCGCCGCCGCGTACTCCCGCGTCGAGCTCGTCGAGAAGCGCGGCGAGTTCGCGGTGCGCGGCGGCATCCTGGACGTCTTCCCGCCGACCGAGGAGCACCCGCTCCGGATCGAGTTCTGGGGCGACGACGTCGAGGAGATCCGGTACTTCAAGGTCGCCGACCAGCGGTCCCTGGAAGTCGCAGAGCACGGGCTGTGGGCGCCGCCCTGCCGGGAACTGCTGTTGACGGACGAGGTGCGCGAGCGGGCCGCCGCGCTCGCCGTCGAGCACCCCGAGCTGGGCGAGCTGCTGGGCAGGATCGCCGAGGGGATCGCGGTGGAGGGCATGGAGTCCCTCGCGCCGGTCCTCGTCGACGACATGGAGCTGCTGCTCGACGTGCTGCCCAAGGGGTCGATGGCCGTGGTCTGCGATCCCGAGCGGGTCCGGACCCGGGCCGCCGACCTCGTCGCCACCAGCCAGGAGTTCCTCCAGGCCTCCTGGGCCGCCACCGCCGGCGGTGGCGAGGCGCCCATCGACGTCGGCGCGGCCTCGCTGTGGGGGATCGCGGACGTACGGGACCGGGCGAGCGAGCTCGGCATGGCCTGGTGGTCGGTGTCGCCGTTCGCGGCGGACGAGATCGTGTCGGGGGACACCCTGACGCTCGGCATGCACGCCCCCGAGTCGTACCGCGGCGACACCGCCCGCGCGCTCGCCGACACCAAGGGCTGGCTGGCCGACGGCTGGCGGACGGTGTACGTGACGGAGGCGCACGGTCCGGCGTCCCGTACGGTCGAGGTCCTCGGCGGCGAGGGCATCGCCGCCCGCCTCGACGCGGACCTCGCGGAGATCTCGCCGTCCGTGGTGCACGTGGCGTGCGGCTCCATCGACTACGGCTTCGTCGACCCGGCGCTCAAGCTGGCCGTGCTCACCGAGACCGACCTGTCGGGGCAGAAGGCGGCCGGCAAGGACGGGCAGCGGATGCCCGCCAAGCGCCGCAAGACGATCGACCCGCTGACCCTGGAGGTCGGCGACTACATCGTGCACGAGCAGCACGGTGTCGGCCGCTACATCGAGATGGTGCAGCGGACCGTGCAGGGCGCGACCCGGGAGTACCTCCTCGTCGAGTACGCGCCCGCGAAGCGCGGCCAGCCCGGCGACCGTCTCTACATCCCGACCGACCAGCTGGAGCAGGTCACCAAGTACGTGGGCGGCGAGGCGCCGACCCTGCACCGGCTCGGCGGCGCGGACTGGACGAAGACGAAGCAGCGCGCGAAGAAGGCCGTCAAGGAGATCGCGGCCGACCTGATCAAGCTGTACAGCGCCCGCATGGCGGCGCCCGGCCATGCCTTCGCCCCGGACACACCCTGGCAGCGGGAGCTGGAGGACGCCTTCCCGTACGCGGAGACGCCCGACCAGCTGTCCACCATCGCCGAGGTGAAGGAGGACATGGAGAAGACCGTCCCCATGGACCGCCTGATCTGCGGCGACGTCGGCTACGGCAAGACGGAGATCGCGGTGCGGGCGGCCTTCAAGGCCGTCCAGGACGGCAAGCAGGTCGCGGTCCTCGTCCCGACGACGCTGCTTGTGCAGCAGCACTTCGGCACGTTCAGCGAGCGGTACTCGCAGTTCCCGGTGAAGGTGCGGGCGCTGTCCCGGTTCCAGTCGGAGACCGAGTCGAAGGCGACGATGGAGGGGCTGCGGGAGGGCTCGGTCGACGTCGTCATCGGCACCCACCGCCTCTTCTCCTCCGAGACGAAGTTCAAGGACCTGGGCCTGGTCATCGTCGACGAGGAGCAGCGCTTCGGCGTCGAGCACAAGGAGCAGCTGAAGAAGCTCCGGGCGAACGTCGACGTCCTGACGATGTCGGCCACCCCGATCCCGCGCACGCTGGAGATGGCGGTGACCGGCATCCGCGAGATGTCGACGATCACCACCCCGCCGGAGGAGCGGCACCCGGTCCTCACCTTCGTCGGGCCGTACGAGGAGAAGCAGATCGGCGCCGCGATCCGGCGTGAACTCCTGCGCGAGGGCCAGGTCTTCTACATCCACAACCGGGTGGACTCGATCGACCGGGCGGCCGCCCGGCTGCGCGAGATCGTCCCGGAGGCGCGGATCGCGACGGCCCACGGCCAGATGTCGGAGCAGGCCCTGGAGCAGGTCGTGGTCGACTTCTGGGAGAAGAAGTTCGACGTGCTCGTCTCGACGACCATCGTCGAGTCCGGCATCGACATCTCCAACGCCAACACCCTGATCGTCGAGCGCGGCGACAACTTCGGGTTGTCGCAGCTCCACCAGCTGCGCGGCCGTGTCGGCCGTGGCCGCGAGCGGGGCTACGCCTACTTCCTGTACCCGCCGGAGAAGCCGCTCACGGAGACCGCGCACGAGCGGCTCGCGACGATCGCCCAGCACACCGAGATGGGCGCCGGCATGTACGTCGCCATGAAGGACCTGGAGATCCGCGGCGCGGGCAACCTGCTGGGCGGCGAGCAGTCCGGTCACATCGCGGGCGTCGGCTTCGACCTGTACGTACGGATGGTCGGCGAGGCGGTCGCCGACTACCGGGCGCAGATGGAGGGCGGGGCGGAGGAGGAGGCACCGCTGGAGGTGAAGATCGAGCTCCCGGTCGACGCCCACATGCCGCACGACTACGCGCCGGGCGAGCGGCTGCGGCTCCAGGCGTACCGCTCGATCGCCTCGGCGAACTCGGAGGAGGACATCAGGGCCGTGCGCGAGGAGCTCACCGACCGGTACGGCAAGCTCCCCGAGCCGGTGGAGAACCTGCTGCTCGTGGCGGGCCTGCGGATGCTGGCGCGCGCGTGCGGGGTGGGCGAGATCGTCCTCCAGGGCTCCAACATCCGCTTCGCGCCCGTGGAGTTGCGCGAGTCGCAGGAGCTGCGGCTGAAGCGCCTCCACCCGCGCACGGTCATCAAGCCGGCCGTCCACCAGATCCTGGTGCCGCGCCCGACGAGCGGCAAGATCGGCGGGAAGCCGGTGGTGGGCCGTGAACTCCTGGCGTGGACGGGCGAGTTCCTGACGACGATCCTCGGAGGCTGAGCCCGTGGTGCGGCGCCCCTGCCCGGGGCGCCGCACCGTGGCCGCTACAGCTCTTCGAGGTCCAGTGCCCCGGCCATCGCCGTGTAGCCCGCGTCGCCCGGGTGGATGTGGTCGCCGGAGTCGTACGCGGGGAGGATGCGGTCCGGGTCGGCAGGGTCGGCGACGGCGCGGTCGAAGTCGACGACGGCGTCGTACGCGCCCGAGGTGCGGACCCAGGTGTTGAAGGCCTCCCGCTTGGCCTCGTTGACGGGGGTGTCGTAGAAGGAGCCCTTGATCGGGGTGAGGGTGGCGCCGACGACCTTCAGGCCGTGGGCGTGGGCCTGCCGTATGAGGGTGCGGTGGCCCTCGATCAGCTGGTTCACCGACACCTCGGGGGTCGGTCCGCCCGGGAAGGCCGGACCGCTGCCGCCGATGTCGTTGATGCCCTCCAGGAGGATCACCGTGCCCACGCCCTTCTCGGTGAGCACGTCCTTCCGGAACCGGGCCACGGCCTTCTCGCCCGCCCAGGTGGTGTCGTTGACGACCTCGTTGCCGCTGATGCCGTGGTTGAGGACGGCGCGGGTCCGGCCGGTGGCGGCGAGGCGCTCCGCGAGCTCGTCCGGGTAGCGGTTGTCGGCGTCCGCCGTCGAGCCGAGGCCGTCGGTGATGGAGTCGCCGAAGGTGACGATGCCGTCGCGGCGGGCGGTGTCGCGGCCGCCGGTGACCTCGACGCCGGAGAGGAAGTACCAGGAGGTGCTGGTCTCCCGGAAGGCGCCGCCGGAGAGGTCGGCGCGGTGGTCGCCCTCGGCGCGGTAGCTGGTGGCCGAGGAGAAGGAGTGGAAGGTCGCCGGGCCGGTCGGGTCCGCGAGGTAGAGGGTGACGGTCAGCTGCTCGAAGGCCTCGACGGGGAGGTTCACGGCGTCGCTGAGGAGGGTCTCGCCGGCCGGGATCGTCACGGACGGGCGGTGGTCGAAGCGGAGCGTGCGCACGGAGCCGGGCTCGACCGCGCTTCCGGTGGCGGTACGGGCGACGGTCGCGCCGGTGATCCGCAGCGGGCCGGTGCCGTAACGGTTCGTCAGCTCGATGCGGGTCCGGGTGCCGGCGGCGGTGACGCGGACGACCTGGCGAACCGTCTGGTTGTCGAAGCCCTGCTGCGACCAGTTGGGGCCGAACGGCGCGGTCGCCGACTGCGGGGACGCGGCCCAGGCGCCGCGCCAGACCGGGCCGTGGGCGCCGTGGTGGCCGGTGTCGGCGAGGGCGGTGGGGGCCAGGGCGAGGGTGCCGGTGGTGAGGAGGGCGAGGGCGGCGCGGCGGAGGGTGTTCGAGGGTCGCATGCTTTCGTCAATTACGGGCTGGTGCGGGCTATTCCCCGACCGGGGGCGGGAGTTGGGCCGTGAAGAGCAGGCCGGCGAGCGAACGGAAGTACTCCTCGGGGTCCCGGTCGCCGATCGCCGCCGTCACGTTGTGGGTGAGGAGCAGCGTCGCGAAGCCGTGGGCGAGCGACCAGGCGGCGATGCCGGCCTGTCGGGCGTCGGGGACGTCCGGCAGGTCCGCGACGCCCGCGCGGAGTTCGGCGGAGGCACGTTCCTTGGCGGCGAGGAGGTCCGGGTCGTCGGCGCGCAGCAGCTCGGGCCGGAACATGACCTGGAAGTGCGCGGGGTGGGCGACGGCGAACCGGACGTAGCGCACGCCGCGTTCGCGCAGCGCGGGGGTGCCGGCCAGGGCCTCCGCGAGAAGGCCGTACCCCTGGGCGGCGATGGCCGTGAGCAGTCCGGTGCGGTCCTTGAAGTGGTGGGCGGGGGCGGCGTGCGAGACGCCCGCGCGGCGGGCGAGGTCGCGCAGGCTCAGTGCCCCCGGCCCCTCGGCGGCGATCACGTCGAGTGCGGCGGTGAGGACTGCCTGCCGCAGGTCGCCGTGGTGGTAGGCGCTCCTGCTCGCGCTTTTCGTGTCGTGGTCGCTCGTCATGGCAGCAGCCTAGCCGCAATCTAGGCATTGACAAGTTCGACGGGCGGGCGCAATCTTGTCAGTGTCAAGTTAGTGGCGATGTGAAGGAGCACCCCCGTGGAGACCGCTCGCGTACGTCAGATGTGGCACCTGATCGAACCGCTGCACGCCGTGCTCTACTACGCCCCCGAGGCCTTCGACGAGGCGGGCGCCCTCGGCTACGAGACGGCCGACCGCTGGCCCTCCTACTTCGCCTGGCGCGCCGCCGCCCTCGGCCCCGTCGGACC